>NZ_JBFWIX010000001.1:0-446082 GCF_050253495.1 Acidocella sp. | reverse complement strand
TCGTTCGGGCCGAGCGTTTGAACAGGGGCGCTATGGTAATCACCGCCAAGACGGCGATGATAAGTGCCAGGACGGCTAAGCCGGGAATTTGGTAGGACGGTGGCATGCCGGAATGATACATGTCTGGATGGTTAGGCCAAGAGCCTTGTGGCCCACGCTTTACCTAATCGCCATCCCGCCGTCCCCATTCAACACCGCCCCGGCCAGCCATGAACCTACTATGTCCAGCCGGGAAACTGTTCACCTTTGGGAGGCTAAATCATCAGTTAAATCAGAGCTTTATATCGAAAAAGTGGGGGGTAGCATGCCCCTAAGAGACAACCACCGTTACCTCATGGTCCGCGAGGTCCTTAAGACCACCTCATGGACCCCGCTCGCCACCGCCATGGCCTCCACGTAGTGGCCAGACACGGCAGGCGCCCTGAAAGAAGCCCTGGAGGACCTGCTTGCTAATCAGCCGTGCGGTCTAATGGATGAACCGCAGGGCCAGGACAACGCCTGTAATCCAGATGGCAAGGGCAAGATTAGCCTTCCAGATCATGCCGCGTGTGGTCTCGTGTTCGGCCCGGTTGTCAGCCTTGGCAACCTCAAGGTCCTGCCGGGTTGCTGCGGTGTTCATGACCATATCTTGCATCCCTTCCGCCAGCCGTTCCGCCTGTTCGCGGGTAAACGTGCCGTCCGCCGCAAGGTGACGCGTGAGGGTCAGCCTGTCAAACGTGGCGGCCTGAAATAAGGGCGTTTGGTACAAAACGCATCATATGAAATTTTCGTTTTAAATCAAATGACTGCAAGGGTTAAGGGGGGATAGCACCCCCCATAGAGAGAACATCCCGCCCCCAGGTCACCATAGGGCCCTTCCATCGCCCTCCCGGACCCTCCAGCCCAATACCATTTCCCAGCATCTGGATGCCATCGGGCGGCGCCGGGCGTAATCCGCTAGGTGCCTTGCGTCCGTCTGGGGGCCTGTAAGCGCCTTGCCTACACATTTAGAAACATGCTGTTCCCTGCTAGATTTTATCGAAAAAGTGGGGGGTAACTCATACCTAAGAGACAACCACCGCGAGGACTTGCGCTAAACTGCTCGCGTTCGGTCCCTACCGGCCTATTCTGAGTAACCGGATACCACATTCTGGGTCCTCTTTGGACCCTTTCGGCCAGTTCGCAAACCTGTAGGTAAACCCAGGGGATCTACCAAATATCGGGGGGTAGCATGCCCTTAAGAGAGAAGGAGGCGGCCAGTCCCTCAAGGACCCTTTCGGCCCTCCCGGCACCTCTCGGCCTTCACCACTAAAAATTTTGCACGACCGCAACCACGGAGAAGCAAACCATGCGCCGCAAGTCATACGGCGATAACATCACCATTCGCACCAGCCCCACCGAAGATGCCCGCCTGCTCAAATTGGCGGATGCCGCGCGGGCCGCTGGCGTTAACTATCCGAACCGCTCAGGAATCATCCGCGCCGCGCTAAATATGGCGGTTGAGGAAATGGATACGTTCCTGCGGTATCTGCCCCAGGCGTAACCAGCGGGCAGTATCCCCCCTTTTTAATACCAAGAAGAACAAATGGAATTCTATGAATCTCGCAAATGCTTTTACAAACTCCGGTAGCCTTTCGAACAACATCACCGCATCCACACCCGTTGACTCCAGCTTCCTCCCCGGCACCAGCCCGTCCGTTATGGCTTGGATGGGTCCGGCAGCGCAGATGGAGAGTGGTAACAGTGCCACGGCCCAGAACCCAGGCTCCAGCGCCTCTGGCTTGTATCAGTTCACGGACGGGACCTGGGATGGCCTTGTGAACCAATATGGCAAACAATACGGCCTGACGGCGTCCGGCAAGAGCGACCCCAAGCAGCAGAGAATTGCAGCGCAGCTAATCGCCCAGAACGAATATCTGCCAGCCCTCCAGTCTGCTGGCATCACCAATCCCAGCCCAGACGATATTGAACAGGTTCACTTCTGGGGAGTCCCGCAGTTCCAGAAACTGGTAAACGCAGGAGGACCTAACGTCCCCCTAAAGGATGCTCTAGGCTCTGAATTTGATTCCGTGTATGCGGCCAACAAGGACCTGTTCGGAAACAACCCGAATATCACGGTGGGACAAGCGGGCGCTGCGGTTGACGCACATATGCCCGCAGGGCGTGGGGACACCGCCATGTTGCCTCCGTCACTCGGAGGATCATATGCGGGCACCGGACAGACCCTGGCGGGGCAGCAGCCCAGCCCCGAAATGCCTAATGCCCAGACGCCGCCTGGGGCCGGAGGACCGCCGCCAGGGGCGCAAGGACTGTCGATGCCCGGCGGTGGCCAGATGCCGCAGCCGCAGGTGGGCAGCAGGTTTTCTCCGTGGCAAACCACACTTTTACGGATGGCTGCGGGCGCGGCGGGTGGCGGAAGTTCGTTCCTGGGTGGCCTAGCCGGAGCCGCAGGTGCCCTGACGGATGGCCAACAGGCGGATTACGCCAACCAGATGAAGGGCGTTACTGCCCAGCAGAACCAGCGGCAACTCAACCAGCAAGATGCGTACCGGCAAGGAATGCTTGGTCTGGCGCAGCAGAAGAATAAGCTGGACGTGATACAGTCCGCCGCTGCCTTGGCGCAGATGGGATTTGACCCTAACTTGGCCATGCAGGCGGCCTCTGGTGGTATGTCGCAGCAGCAGGTTGCGCAGGCGTTAGCCAAGGGTCCGAAGGGACTGGGCAAGGTTTCGGCTGGCGACACTTGGATGGTAAATGGTGTTTCGTACACGCAGGAAAACCGGCAATATGGGCCTCCCGTGTTCTACAATAACTCCACCGGGCAGGTATCTCCAACCCTACCGGCAGGCGCGGTCCGTGCGCAGGACCCTGGCAGCAAGATTGGACAAACTGACGACGCCAACGCGGAACAGGCATTGTTCACGCAGGCCCAAGGAGCCAAGCAAACGGATATGGATGCGGCCCTTATCAATCAGGTTCTGCCCCAGGTTAGTACGGGCTCAAGCCTTGGTGACGTGCTGAGCCGGAACATCACACAGTTGACCGGCAAAACCGGCGTTGACGCTCAGCAAACCCTCAGCACGCTGCTGACCAGTCTACAAGGTAGCCAGTTACAGGCCATGCGTGGTCTGGGTAAGCTTGACTTGCCCGAGGTCAACAATGCCCTAAAGTCTGGTGCGAATATCATGCAGAACCCGACAGCACTTAAGGCCATATTGGCCTGGAAGGTAGCGCAGGGAAATTATTCGACAGATGAGTATGACGCCTGGAACAATGCCTCCGATCAAGACCGGGCGCAGGGTTTCCGCAGGTGGTCCTACAATTACGAGAAGCAGAACCCCCTGACCGATTACGTGAAGGGTTATATTCAGCAGAACGCACCTGACCTCATGGGCCAGGAAGGTTCAGCAGCATCTGGCAATTCCGGCCCCAGCAACGGGGGCGGCCAGCCGTCCCTCTCAAGTTTCTGGAGTAAATGATTGCCGCAATTTGACGTTCAGGGCGCACTCGCGGAACCTTCGCGTGAACACGATCTGACAACCAAAACAGGAGCACCATGAATCAATCCCTAGATGCCATCCGAGAGGTGGCCCGCCGTCTTGTGGCGGATGCCAACCTGTGCCCGCCCGGTGAACTCGCCATCCGCCTGCGGGAACGGGCGGCCACCTTACGCTGCGCCGTTGTACCCCTTGCTTTGGCCTTTGAGCCCCCGCCGGAAGCCACACAGTCACCGGCCAGCGCCTGAACGAAAGCCGGACATGACCATAGAGGAACGAGAGGGGCCGCCCGGTGCTGGGTTGGCCCTGGCTGCTTTTGACCGATGGACGGAGGCGAACGCCAAACATGGGCACCGCCCAGGCCCGCAACACACCAAGGCGATACGTGCCGCCTTAGATACCATGGAGGACATGGCCAGGGGACGCGCGGCGGCCAAGGTGTTCTTGAGTTCCCTGGACCCTGGCGTGGGCAAGACCCAGGCCGTCATCCACTTCGCCCGCGCTCTGGTTGCCGCCCAGGACTGCCGAGAGGTGGGTATGATGATCCTGGTGGGCCGCGTTCATGAGGCCGAGGAACTGGCGGGCGCCTTGCGGGACGTTAAGGGTTCCCTGGCGGTTTACGTCTCGGATAAGGCGGTGAATGCAGCGCATAGCGGCACTGAGCCCGGCAAGGCCCAGGTGCTGATTACTACCCAGCAGATGATTGAGAGGCGCATAAGGCGCGGCGGGTCTTTCAAGGCGCTGGCCGAGTTTCATTATGCTGGTGGGCCGCGTGAGGTCCGCGTGTGGGATGAAGCGTGGCTGCCGGGTGAGCCGGTGACGCTGGGGCGGCGGGAACTGTTGGCGCTTACTGCTCCATTGCAGGGGCGGTTTCCAAAGCTGGTGGACGCGCTGGAGACCCTGCTAACCGATCTGCGCGGGGCCGAGCGGGGCACCATAGTGGACATGCCGGACTTTGAGGCGCTTGGTGGTGAATCTGCCTTGTCTATCCTGGAAGAGTCAGGCTTGGAGAAAAGCCAGTCCATGTATGACCTGCTTAGGAAATTGCTGCGTCTGAGCGGTGAGACGGTGCGCACCGGCCATGATGGGCGCCTGGGAGAATCCTTGGTTTCCTACGCGGACACGGGCACGGTAGAGATGGCCCCTCTGCTGGTCTTGGATGCTTCCGGGCGTGTCCGGGAAACCTATGCCTATGCCGAGAAGGTCCGCCGGTGCCTGGAGTACATGCCACGGGCCGCAAAGGATTATAGGCCCCTCAAGGTGGGCGTATGGAGCCGGTCTGGGCGCAAGGGTTTGTTCCATGATGCCAAAACCCGCTTGCCGTTGCTGGAGGGCATAGCCGAAACGATCACAACCAAGCCGGATGAATCTTGGCTGGTGGTGACGCATAAGGATAAGTCTGGTGTCGTGCCTTTTGTGAAGGCGCTGGCAGACCTTTTGCCAAACAGGGCGGTTCTAGCCGGGAACATGAGTGGAGACCGCACGGGACCCGTTGTGCGTGTCATCACCTGGGGGCAGCACATGGCGGTGAATCACTACAGGGAGTTTCCCAACGTCATCCTGGCCGGAACCTTATTCATGCGAGACAGTGCCGCTATTGCCCTCACGCATCTCGCGCAGGGCCGTAAGGTTGCCGCCGGGTTCCGCCCCAAGGCTGAGATCAAGACCACCTATAACGGGGAAATCCGTCACCACGTCCTGCAAGCCCTGTGCAGGGGGCGAGTGCGCCAGCTTGAGGAAGAACGCTGCGGGGCCATGACGGCTTATGTCATCGCTTCGGAGCACTCGGGCATCAAGAACATGTTGCCAGAGATATTCCCAGGTTGTGAGGTTTTCGCGTGGCGAGAGGTTCCCAAACGGCCAGGAAAGAAACTGGATGCAGCCATCGGCTACTTAAGGGACCGTACGGAAGCCGGAGCGCAAGCAATCAGCTACCAGGAAATACAAGACCACGCAGGCGTTAAGTCCGATCATTTCGCCAGAGAGGTAACAAATCAACAGCTATGGAAAGAGGCGTTAATGGAAACCGGCTGGCAACCCGACAGGCCGAGACGCCCGCGAGGACTGGAACGCATCTTCACGGCTGAGAGTGATGCAGATGATGAACTGGATGAAGCCGCATAAGGACCGTGTGGTGACATTCACCGATAGCCGCCATTTACCCTTATAGTATCCTAGAGAAGATGGCGGTTATTTTCAGCTTCTAGGGGCCGTAAGGAACCAAGCGTTTCCCTCTCGTACCTCAGGTTTTTATTATTCAAGACAACATATCACAAACTAATAGGCCGCCTTTAGTAACGTTCAGGACGACCAGAACGGAAGCGGCCTAAGGTGTGTCTTGCCACCTGAAAGGTGCCGTTCAGGCCCTTTAGTAAACCTTCAAGGATTTATCATCATGGATCACAATCAAGAACCGTACAGCACGGCGGGCACGGAAGACCCCGCCTGTGACCTTCACGCCCTTAAGGAACCTCAAGGTATAGATGGGGCAACAGAAAGGCCCGCCAGCCCAGGCGGATCAGACGGGCCAGCCGAACCCCGCCCGAGCCTTTCCAGCTTCTGGAGTAAATGATTGCCGCAATTTGACGTCCAGGGCGCCCTCGCGGCGGGTTACTCGCCTACCGAGATCGCCAATTACATGGCCTCGCAGCCCAACTCTGGGTTTGACGTGTCGGGTGCCCGCAAGGCTGGCTATTCGGACAACGAGATCATCCAGCACCTATCCCAGGCGCAGCCGTCCACCTCGCCCGTCACGGCCCTGCGCAATTCCGCCGGTTCCATTGTGTCCGGCCTGGGCAACGCAGACAAAACCATAGGCCAGTTGGCCAACAAGTACGCTGGGGGAACGCTGGTAGGCAACGGCCTCCAGACCTGGGCGGACACCGCCGGTAACCTGCTGGACTCTGCCGGACAGGCCATCTCCGGTCCCCAGCAGTATGACGGCCAGTCCATCCACCGTCTGGGTTCAGACCTGTCCCACGGCAACCTTGGCGGTGCTGCTTACGATGCCGTTGGTGCCCTCGCATCCGCAGCGCCCTACGCGGCCACCGCTGCGCTTGACCCGGCTGCTGGGGCGGCTCTCCTGGCCACCTCTGGGGCCGGTAATACCATCCAGGCCCGTGAGGCCGCCCAGGGCGAGCAATCGCCGTCTGCGGGTGACCTTGTGGCTGGCGGTGCCTCGGCGGCCCTAAACGCGATTGGCGGCCCGATGGCCCATGGTGTCCTTGGCGGTATTGCCGGGCGACTGGCGGCCCCTGAACTGGCCGCTATGGCCTCACCCATTACCCGTGCGGCTGCCCGCGTGGGTCTTGGGGCTGGTGCCGGTGCTGCCACAGGTGCCGCTAACTACGCGCTGGACAACGCAGGGACCGGCCAGGGCAGCATGTCCGGCATGGCCAATGCGGCGGTTGAGGGAGCCGGTACGGGCGCTCTGGCAACTGGCGGGACCATGGGTGCCGGAAGGGCTGTGCAGGCCCTCCAGGAGGCCCGCACGGCCCAGCAAGCTGGCCCGCATGTCCAGGCTTACGCCCAGGCGGTTGCGCCATGGAACAGCGCGGTTCAGCAGGCTGTGCAGGGCCTCAAGGCGGCTAATCCGAATATGGATGATGCCATCCTCCAGCAAACCGCACAGGCCAAGGTGCAACAGCAGGGCGTGCAGGCTCCGGCCTATGACAGCATGACCCCGCAGGCCCGTGCAGGCATGGCTGAACTGGGGTTGCAGGACCTCTACCAGAAGCGCCTCCAGGCTGAGACGGCGGGCATGGGCCGTTCTGCCAGCACAGTGACGCCCGCCAATACCTTCAAGGGCGTAATGGATGATATTTCCAGCAGCATCCAGAACATCGGGGCTAGCCTCGTCGGTGATGGCACCCTCACGCCCGCCCAAGGCGACACGCTGAACGCTGCCGTGAAAGAGGCGGCGCGGAACAACCGCAATCCGGCGCAAGGCGGCCAGGACGCTGCCTATTTCAACACGCTGCGGGATCAGGTGGCGGCTCTGCCCTTGGACAAGGCAACCAGCAACACGCTGCTGCTGAACCTCCAGATGCTGGACATGGCGCAACAGAACTCGGTCAAGATGAACTCTCGCGGGCCGCTCCAGAACGCTGCCCGGTGGGCGGTGCCACTGGCCGGTGCGGTCATGGGTGCCGGGCTGGGTGCTGCCTCTGGCCATGGCGGCATTGGTCTGGGCCTGGAGGGCCTGGAAGGCATCGGCGGTATGTACGGACTGGCCAAAATGGCCGGGCATGGCGCACTCAACAATGCCCTTGCCACGGCTGACCAGCGCTTTGGGTTCAACCTCCCGCCAATCTTGAGGAACGCCCCGGCCTCTCAGGCTTACGCAGCCCGCATGGGTTTGCCGGTTGGTGGCGCTCCTGGCGATATGCAGCCGCTCCAGAGCCTACAGGCGCAGGCACGTCAGCAGGCAGCCGACAATCAGGCCCAGCAGGCCGCGCAGGTTCCGCCCCCGCTTACTCCGGTCCAGAAGGGTCAGGATCAGGCGGCGCGGTCCCTTGCGACAACTCTGGGTAACCTGGGCGACCAGCACCCGGTTGGTTTTCAGGCCATGCAGGATCTGTCTGGCCTTGGCCGTCCTGACCTGATTGCCCAGGCTATGGCGAAGTTCAACAGCCTTGGTGGTGTTCGTGGGGCACAGGACCAGATGGCCCAGCAGCAAGCCGCACAGCAGGCCCAGCAGGCCAGCCAGAACGCCATCACCCGCGCCCAGGTCCTCCAGGCTGCGAAGGGCAACGCGCAGGCCGTGAAGGATCAAGGATTCCTGGCGAAACTCCAGGGACGGACAGCACGGTCAAACGCCTTGGCCGTGTGGCAGCCGCAGGGAACGGGCGGCAATGCTAGGCCGGTGAACCAGCCCACCGGCTTGGACATGCTGACGGCGCTGGCGCAGGTCAAAGCGGATCAGCAGGCGGCCAAGGTGGCAGGTATCCGCCAAAGCCTGAACGCCGCTGACCCGCTTCTGGGCACCCATTGGCAGCGGGCAGCCTCGGCGGAAACAGGCGTTCCTGTCACGGCCATTCAGGATTACCTGCAAGGGCTACACGACACGGGCGGCATCTCACCCGAGGCGCATACATGGCTGAACGGCGTCCCCCGGTTACCGGCTGACCTGTACGGCGAAATGCTGGACCGCATCCGCGCCATCGGACCGGGCAGCAATGCCGCACCGTCCACCGCAACCATGGATCAGTCTGGTGTGAGGAACCAGCAATCCTATGGGGCCGCCATTCGCCAGCATGACGCCATGGCAGATGATATCCGCAGCCGTTACCCGGATATGGCTGACAAGGTGAACGCGCTGGTGACCATCAAGACGGCGCAGGGAAGACAGCAAGCCCTAGCCGGATGGCTCAACGCGGAGCGTGACCCGAATGAGCAGGCCCGGCTGGAGGAGGCTTTGGGACCGCTCGCCCAGTACGGCTGGAAGCCCAGCAGCGGAACCCCGCATCCTGACGTAATGGCCGGGATTGCCGCCCGCATATCCTATCAGAACCGTCCAGGCGCTGATTGGACCAATCGTTCCTAATCGACACCACCGACAACCACACGGACCCAAGGCGCTGAACGTGCCTTGCGGTCCCATGAGGAGAAACATGGACATTAAGCCGAAAGATGAAGGCATGACCGCGCCCACGCCTGATGAGTTGTTTCAGCAGAGCGTCGTGGAATTGCGGGCCAAAGAGCCGCGCAAGGTGCGCCGTGTGCGCTCCCCAACGCTGCGCCCCATGTCCGATAAGGTCCGGGCGTGGAACATGTCAGACGCCAACAAGGCCCAGCTACGGGCCAATATCGAAGCCGCCAAGGCCAAGCGAGGCGGCAAGCTACCAACACGCATGGGCGTTCCTGATGGCTGGAAAGGGCCGCAGCGCCGCCGCAAGCTGGCCGAGATACGGGAGCAGTCCCATAGGCGGGCGGATGACCTGCTGGACGCGCTGGTGACTCAAGGCGCCATTGACCTGCCAGACCGCCACACGGCCCTGGTTGGCGCCGACGGTAAGCTGAACGAGGACATGGCGGCCCGCTTGGCCCTCCAGGTTGCTATCAGTTTCGTGGTGGCCCGCGATGCCGAGACCGGCAAATACGCTTACACCTTGAATGACCGGCTGGCCGCCGCGCGGCTGGTTCTGAAATACACCAAGCCCAGACCGGAACAGAAGGCGCTGAGGGGTGGCAATGCAGCCGAGAGAGCCGAGGGGTTCCTTACGTGGCTGGGGGCCTGCCGGGAGCCTGCACGGAACGAACTTGCCGACTAGACGAACTCAAACGAGGGTTTCGGACCATCGAACTCGTCGGCCACAAAGCCGTCACCGTCCTCGTCGTCAGCCTCAAAGCCACCACCCGGCACATACTCCACATATTTGATGATCTGAACGGAGTTCATATAGAAACCTACGCCAGGATCATCTGCCGGAAATAGGGTAATCGAGCAGTTTACGCGAATGATCGAGCCGGAGCCCAAATTCACCTCGCGCTTAACCGGATTACCCTTGCTGTCGAACAGGGCAACCACACGCGGCTTGCCGTCCTTGGTGGTGGAGTTGGCGCTGAACTTGATGAAGCTCTTTTCGCCGTCCTTGGTGGTCTTAATGGGTTTCTTCTCTTCCCACACCTTCGCGGCCTTCTTGGGGCCGTAGGCGTCCACTAGCGCGTCATTGATCTTCTCTTTCATTTCCTCAAGGGCTTTGCCGGTCAGCACAAGCTTGATCGTGTACTTGCCGGTATCTTTGCCCTTGTAGGTCTCCGTCTGGTTCCTGCACCGCCGTTTCCTCGGCTTCCTCCATTTCTTCCGCGTCCTCTGGCTGGCTGGCGATCTCTGCCGCAGCGAAGTTCCATGTTAGCGTTAGGTTTCCTGCCTTCAATCGCCACCGATCAGCGGATTCCGGGTGTTCTTCAAGCCACCAGCCATAGCAGTATGCAGAATTACCCCAGTGCAGCCAAATCTCTAAATTAGTGCAGGGAACAACACAGGAAATATTCAGTAGCCGCCATGGGCGAGTACAGGCAGTTTTAAGATACCACCAAGCCGTGCAGGCCCATTCGGGAATTTGGGGCATGCGTGGTTTACGAAACTCAAAATGGTCCATGTAAGTGTACAAGAAAGGGCCTCCGGGTTGTTTGGAGTGGTGCCTTAAGTGCGCTGGACACCGTACGGGACACGGAGAGCATTTTGTGATTCTGCTGTAAATACCTTCAAATTAGTTCATTATTGTGAACTACTCCGGGTAGCAAAACATTGTACCAAATTTATACCAAGTCATGCACCAAGGCCGCCGAACGGCCAGACGCTGCCCCGGTGTATCCTTCACGCCCTCACGCGGCCCTCCAGGGACTCAAGGAAGCCGCTTGGGTACCTTGCCGCACCATCCCTAGCCGAAGGGCGCCTGTCGACTCCTGCGAGTCTGTATGAGTCAGGAAGGGCCATGTAGGGGACTGGCGAAAATAGTGGCGGAGAGCATAAAAAGATTCGAACCCATGCAGAAATGAATCGGTGCTATGCGGTTTCCGAATCGCTCTGATGTAGTTTGGAGAAACCGACTCTGCTGGGGAAGACGCTATGCCGCCTTGGATTCCATGGGCTACTATACCAAGCGTAATCACGCCGCTTGTGGCACTGTACGGCGCGGTGTTATCGACCATTAACTGGAGGAGCGCTGCGGCTAAGGATAAGCGCTCAATCCATGTGCGGCTGACCAGCTATATGGCCACATATACAAATGGGGCTTTTGGCCCGAGAATGGTCAAGATTGAGGCGATTAACGTTGGCCAGCGTCCGGTGACAATTTCAGAACTTGCTTTGCAAGCGCCAAACGGTCGAAAGCTTGTGTCCTACATGCCTTTTCGTGACGCCATGCCAGATACACAACTTCCAAAGTCTCTTGCGGACGGAGAAATGGCGGCCATGTCTTTGAGTTATAAAGATATAGAGGCGTATGTGCAGCAAGAAGGGTTCGCCTCAAGTGCAAAACTTGTGCCGCTGGCTACAGATTAGGCTGGTCACAAACACACAGGCACCGGATGGAGTTTTAGCGGTTAAATGGTCCGTAGCATAACCCTCCGCACCGCGTCAGCCGTCCAGGCCCCTCCCCGTGCCGTTTCCACCCCCTCGGCCCCCAGCCGTTCCGCAATCTGCCGTAAGGACAACCCCTGGCCCTTGAGGTCATCCACCAGGGGCCGCACACGGGCCGCAAAGGCATCGGCCTGACGAGACCGCGCCTCAGCCGCCAGCGTAGCATCAGCCTTTGGCCCTCCACGGTAGCCGCCCAGCACCTTGCCCCTGGCCTTGGCAGCCGCAAGGGCCGCTTTGGTCCTGGCGCTAATCAGTCCGGCCTCTAGCTCGCCAACAGCGGCCATCTGGGTCACCAGGAATTTTCCTACAGGGCCGGGCGGTATCTGAGGCATATCGCAGAATACCACGCCACCGTCCCCTGTGCCTTCTACTATAGAGAGTAGGAAGCGGGCATTGCGGGCCAGCCGGTCCAGCTTGGCCACGATCAGGGTAGCACCTTTCAGCTTGCAGGCCGCCAGGGCCTTGGCCAGTTCTGGGCGGTCATTGCGCTTGCCGGACTCAATCTCAACAAACGAGGCAACCACGCGCCCCGGATGGGCTGACAGGTAGGCGGTCACGGCTTCCTGTTGCGCCTCAAGGCCCAGGCCGGACCTTCCCTGTTTCTCCGTGCTGACTCGAAAATAGGAGATGAATGGCTGCTGGCTCATGTGTATGTCCACCGTGAATGTCCGTTGTCGGTGAACATACGGCACGTCCACGGAAACTAGCCGAGTCGATTAGGAATCCCTACGATTCGCAAAACGCATAACTTGTGCCGCCTGTGTGTTGGTACAGCTAGGGCTCCCCATTACATGACAGAGGATTCAGCCCATGCCTGACAGCCCCCAAGGTCTGCCGCGTTCCCATAGGTCCGTCGCGGTCAACCTCAACGGTCACGATATGGCGATTGCCATAGGGGCCGGGATTGCTTCCGGCTTCTCGGAGATTAAGCGCATGGAGCCGTGTGCCATGCGTGACCTGGAGATGACCGTCACGGACGCAATCGCCTTTGGCATGGTCAGGGGCATGAACAAGCTACGGGCCGATAAGCTGGACCTGGAAACAGCCATCAAGAACGGGATCACGTCAGCAGCGGTCAACTTGCTGATGATTGCCGGTCTGCTGGTTGCCGCTGGGTTTGGCTTGCGCTGGCTGGCGTCACTCGTTCAATTCAGTTGACCTGAACGGAACCGCGCGGCGCGTTCGGAAAATAAAAACGCGCCAAACGGTCCCTAAGCCGCCCGGCGAGAGTTCCAAAAAGGATTTCAAAAATTCCGTTAAAGCCCTCGTTGTTGTTGTTGTTCGGTTGAAGCGAGCAGTGAACGCGCTGTAGAATTTTTGGTGCCATAGGGTCCCATACCGGGGGCCGGGGGGGTGGGGTGGACGGTTCCTGGAAATGACCGGGTGGGTGTTTTCTGGCTCCCCTCGGGGCCTCCGGGGCGGTGCCCCAGCCCCACAATTAGTTACGACATAGAACTAAAAACTGTTTCCAGCCCCGGATAAACCAGCCGGGCTAGCGCGTCCCTCAAGGTCGGCAAGGAAAACCCTAGCCCCTCCTCATCAAGCCCATAGCGCCCCGCCACCTCTTTATCCGCATGGCCCATGAGCGCCTTCGCCAGCGCTTCATCCACCTGGGCGTCCCGCAGCGCCCGCTTCACACCATGACGGAACGAATGAAAGACCTTCTTCTTATCGGTGATGCCCAGCCCGTCTGTGTAGCGCTTCCACCACTGTGAGAATGCGGCGGTCCTCTGGTCCCGTTCAGACTTCAACGCTGGAAACAGTTGTCGGTCCTTCGCGTCCCGGCGGGCCTGCACGTATTCCAGGAAGCCCAGCCGGATCAGTTCCGGATGCAGGGGCACTTTACGGCGGGAGCGCAGGTTTTTGACACGCCGCGTACCTTCACCAGGACGTATGAACAGGTAATGGACGCCCTGTTCGGTCCCGATATCGGCCACCTCCAGCCTGCCCAGTTCCTCCAGGCGTCCTCCCGTCAACAGCCCGAGCAGAGGGAGCCATTTAGAAGCCTCACCGCCTCCACCCTCGTAGCGCTTGCCCTCCGTGAAAACAGGCGACCCGAAGATGGTTCGGAGTTCTGCCGGTGAGTAAGGCAAACGGGACGGCTCCTGGCTGGCTTCACCCGCCGCCTTGATGTTCGCGAGCGGGTTATCGTCCCGGAACCCATTGGCCGTAGCATAGCCAAAAACCGCCCGGATCGCCGCGAGTGACTTCTCATTCACGGTCCTCGGCGTAAGGCGCTCCAGGTCCTTTCCCTCGAAGCGTTTCAGAATCTCTGGGACTGTGAGGTGCCGGTCTGCGCCACCTAGGCGAGCAGGGATGCGGAGCATGGCGTCCTTGAACGCCCTGGCATGGGCCTTGGTAACCGCAGTAACCGGCAGGTTCCCATGCAGTTCCTCAAAGCGCCGTACGCTGGTGGCGAAGTCCGCTTCCGTTTTGGGTGCCAGCTTCCTCTCCAGGCGGTAACGGTCCCACAGGTCGCGGAAGGTAATATCGCCGGAGGCCGGGGCTGGTACGACCGGGAGCCTGTTCGGTCGGGCGGGCATCGGGGGCGTTTCTACGGGGTCCCCTTGGTGCCGCTGACGCCTTACCTCTAGGGCCTGCACGTCAGCCCGGAGGATGGCCAGCCCAACCTTCCGGTACGCCTCGGAGGTCGGGGACAGCTTTATGCCCTCATCCTCCAAAAGCACGTCTAGCTCTGCTTTGATGATTGAAATGTCTGCCCGCGCCAACGAGCGGCGCATAGCCGGAAGCCATTCGTCCAGCCCCGCGCCCACGTCCGCGAAATCCCGTTCATTCATCCCCTCATGCGGTCCAAGGCCGTCTCTGAACCACAATCCGTCTCGGCGTATCTCGTCGTCCTCATCCAGCCTCAGGTGCAGGTAAAGGGCGGCTAGACGCTTAATCTCTGAGTCGGGTAGCTCTTCCTGAACGGGGGCCACCCGGAAATTCCGGATATGCTCAAACGCCTCATCCAGCTTCACGCTCTCCTTGCGGACCAAACGCTGAGCTTCTTTGGGGTCGGAGGTCTTCAAACTGAACGTGATGTGGCTCTTGGGAGCGTAGTGGTCCCGCAGGTCCGTAGGCACCTTGCGGCGTAGCCAAAACACACCTCCTCGGCGCGTCAGATGCGGGTGTTTCGGCATCTCTTCCATGACCCCTGGTGTAACAGTTCGGTGCTACAGTCGGAAGTCAAAAGCCCTAGGAAATCAGGATAATTTAATCAACTCAGTCGCTTAACCAGCTCGTGGCGGAGAGGGTGGGATTCGAACCCACGGTACGCTTGCACGCACAACAGTTTTCGAGACTGCCCCAATCGGCCACTCTGGCACCTCTCCGGGGATCGACGATGCCGGGCTTATAGGCAAGCCTGTCTACCTCGGCAACAGGCTTGCAAAATCCCGGACCAAGCTGGCGCAGAATCAGCATTGACACGGCCCTTGACAAGGCTATAACGCGCCACTCGTCGTGGCCGGGTTCGCTTGGCCGCGCCTCAGTTATGTGTCGACACCTGATTGGATTATACCATGTTCGCAGTCATCCGCACCGGCGGCAAACAATACCGCGTCACGTCAGACGCGGTGCTGAAGGTTGAGAAGCTGGAGGCGGAAGCCGGCAGCACGGTTACCTTCACTGATGTCCTCGCTGTCGGCGGCGAAGGCAGCCTGAAACTCGGCGCCCCCGTGGTCGCCGGCGCTTCGGTCACCGCCACCGTCATCGCCCAGGACCGCTTGGATAAGGTCCTGATCTTCAAGAAGCGCCGCCGGCAGAATAGCCGCCGTAAAAACGGCCACCGCCAGCATGTTACCGTGCTGCGTGTTTCCGCCATCAACGCGGCCTAAAGGAGCAACCTACCCATGGCACACAAAAAAGCAGGCGGTTCGTCCCGCAACGGCCGCGATACCGAAGGCCGGCGCCTCGGCCTCAAGAAAGCTGGCGGGCAGGCCGTCATTGCAGGCAATATCCTCGTTCGTCAGCGCGGCACCAAGGTGAAGCCAGGCGCGAATGTGGGCGTCGGCCGCGACCATACCCTTTTTGCGCTGGTGGATGGCAAGGTGGTTTTCCAGCGCAAGGCCGATGACCGCGTGCATGTCTCCGTGGAGCCCGTGGCGCTCGCCGCTGAATGATGAACCGGGCACGCGCCCACCGTTAAAAGCCGGCGCGAGCCGGCTTTTTTATTGCGAGTTTTCTGATGAAGTTCCTCGACCAAGCGAAAATCTTCCTTAAATCCGGCGATGGCGGAGATGGCGTCACCGCCTTCCGGCGCGAAAAATACATCGAATTCGGCGGGCCCGATGGTGGCGATGGCGGCCGCGGCGGGGACATTATTTTCGAATCCGTGGACAATCTGAACACTCTCATCGATTTCCGCTACACCCAGCATTTCAAGGCCAAGAAAGGCGGTAACGGCGCGGGATCGGACAAAACCGGCGCGGGAGCGGCTCCTCTAATCATCAAGGTACCGGTCGGCACCCAGATTTTCGACGATGAACGCGAGAGCATGCTGGCGGATCTGGACAAGCCGGGCATGCGTATCGTGCTGCTGAAAGGCGGCGATGGCGGCTTTGGCAATGCCCGTTATAAAACCTCCACCAACCGCGCTCCCCGTCGCTCGGATAAAGGCTGGCCGGGCGAGGAGCGCTGGGTCTGGCTGCGGCTGAAGCTCATCGCCGATGCCGGGCTGGTCGGGTTGCCGAATGCCGGCAAATCCACCTTCCTGAAGGCTGTTTCCGGCGCCAATCCCAAAATCGCGGATTATCCCTTCACCACCCTGCACCCACAGCTGGGCGTGGTGCGCCTCAACATGTCCGAGGAGTTCGTGCTGGCGGACATTCCCGGCCTCATCGAGGGTGCCCATGAAGGCACCGGCCTGGGCGACCGCTTCCTCGGCCATGTCGAGCGTTGTGCGGTGCTGCTGCATTTGATCGACGGCGCCGCTGGCCATGTGGTGGATGCTTGGCGCACCATCCGCACCGAGTTGGAAGCTTATGGCGGCGGCTTGGCGGACAAGCCCGAGATCATCGTGCTGAACAAGACCGACGCCATGACCCCGCGCGAGCTGTCTTCCCGTAAATCTGCCCTGGCCAAAACCTCCGGCGCCAAGGTGATGAGCATCTGCGCCGTCACCGGCGAAGGTATGAAGGAGGTGCTCCGCGCCCTGCAGGACGTGATTAACGAAGCCAAGGCGGAGCGCGAGAGCGCATGATCCCCTCGCTGAAATCCGCCAAGCGCATCGTCATCAAAATCGGGTCTGCCCTCATTGTCGACCCCGAGAGCGCCGCCCCGCGCGAAGCTTGGCTGCGCGGCGTGACTCAAGACATCGCGGAACTCATTGCCCACGGCGCGGAGATCATTGTCGTCTCGTCCGGCGCCATCGCGCTGGCCCGCCGCCAACTTGGCCTCGGCGGCGCGAAATTGCGGCTGGATGAGAAGCAGGCCGCCGCCGCCGTAGGGCAGATACGCCTGGCCCAAGCCTGGGCCCAGACCCTGGCGGAGCAGGGCCGCACCGCCGCGCAGCTGCTCATCACGCTGAGCGACACGGAAAACCGCCGTCACTACCTCAATGCCCGCGCCACGCTTTCCACCCTGCTCTCGCTGGGCTGCGTGCCGGTCATCAACGAAAATGATTCCGTCGCCACCGCCGAAATCCGCTATGGCGACAATGATCGCCTGGCCGCGCGCGTGGCGGAGATGATGCACGCGGACGCGCTGCTGCTGCTCTCGGATATTGACGGTCTCTACACTGCGGACCCGCGCAAGGATCCAGACGCCGCTCATATACCGGTGGTCGAAACCCTGACTCCAGAAATCATGGCCATGGGCGGTGAACCGCCGCCCGGCTACTCCTCCGGCGGCATGCGCACCAAGCTAGTGGCCGCCCAGATCGCCACCCAGGCGGGCTGCGCCATGGCCATCGCCATCGGCAACCGCGATAACCCCATCGCCGCCGTGGCGGCAGGAGCCAAATGCACATGGTTTCTGCCTGCACCGGAAGGACGCTCCGCCCGCAAGAACTGGATCGCCGGGCATCTCGCCCCGGCTGGCACTCTGAGCATCGACGACGGCGCGGCACGGGCGCTGGCGAAGGGCTCCTCGCTGCTACCGGCTGGCATCCGCGCCGTGAGCGGCAGCTTTGAGCGCGGCGACCCGGTGGATGTTCTGACGCTGGACGGTACCCGCATCGCCCGTGGTCTCACCGCCTATTCCAGTGAGGACGCGGCCTTGCTGGCCGGCCACCGCTCGGAGGATTTCGAGGTATTGCTGGGGTTTCGCGGGCGCGACGAGGCAATCCACCGCGACGATCTGGTATTATTCTAAATTGCCGGAATCCTCACCGGCGCCATGATCAGAAACCGCTTCTCCCGGCTGGTCTGCCCGGCCACCAACGTGATCGCGCTGGACTTCACTCCTAGCCACCCGGCCAGCGCCTTGATGATCGCCGCGTTCGCTTTGCCTTCTTCCGGCGGCACCGCCACGGCAATCTTCAGCCGGGCCGGCGGCCAACCCGGCACGGGAACCGCCTCCAGCACCGGTCCAATCGCCACACGCTTAGCCCCCGGCTGAGCCTTCACCGCCAAGCTCACCCCCGCCGGTGTGTCTTCCCAGAATTTCGCCGTGCCCGTCATGCCTCCTCCATGAAAAAAACCCGCCAGCCAATGGCCAGCGGGTCAAGTCAACAGGGAGGCTTCACGTCTGGGAGACGTTGGGACCGAAGTCCCAATCCCCCCTCTCGCGAGGGAGGACAACATCCGGCTCGCACCGGATATGTTGTATATAAGCCACAAGCCGACTTTTTTAAGTGTGAAAATCGTAACGTAGTTGATTTTATGTAACAACATGTTCCAGCCGCCCCCATACTCCCAGGGAACGCCTGACATCACCCCTTCACGCCGTTGCGTTCCGCAATAGAATTCACCAGAAAGTCACGAAAAACCGACACGCGCTTCGAGTTCCGCAGCTCTTCCGGATAAACGAAATACATATCCACCGGTGGTGTCTTCACATCCAGCAAGATGGGAACCAGCCCCGTGGCATCGCCCACCAGATAATCCGGTACCGCGCCGATACCGATCCCGGCACGGATACATGCCAGCATCGCCTGCAAGGAATTCACTTCCAGCACACCTCTCCGGGATGTTCCGTCCTTACGGCCCAGCTCGCCCAGCCAGTTCACATCCGGCACCGGCGGCTTCCGATCCCCGAACAAGATCAGCTTATGATGATCCAAATCATCCGCCGTCTCCGGTGTGCCATTAGCCTTCAGATATTCAGGTGAAGCCCAGATCTGGCTGCGGATCTCCGCCAAATGCCGCTGCACGAGGTCAGGCTGACGGGGCGGGTGCATACGGATCGCCACATCTGCCTCACGCATGGCGAGATCGAGATCGGTGTCATCCAGCAACAGAGACACCGTCACATCGGGATGCTGCGCCAAAAAGCTCTTCAACCGGGGCGCCAGCCAAGTCACGCCAAAACTATGCGTGGTTGTCACCTTCAACCGGCCAGCTGGTTTTTCCTTGCTTTCGGCCAGCAACGCCTCGGTCATGGCCAGCTTGGCGAAGACTTCGCGCACGGTGCGATTCAGCGCCTCACCCTGCTCGGTAAGAATCAACCCTCGCGCATGGCGATGAAACAAGGGAACCGCCAAGGCTTCCTCTAACGCCGAAATCTGTCGCGATACGGCGGACTGGCTGAGATTCAACGTATCACCCGCATGGGTAAAACTACCGGCCTCGGCAACCGCATGAAAAACGCGGAGCTTATCCCAATCCATTTTCTGTCCGGTCATTTATGCGGCCTCGCTGACATGCTGGGGAATGTTACCCAGAAATTTTTCCACTTCCAACGCGGCCATACAGCCGGTCCCCGCCGCCGTCACCGCTTGCCGGAAGATCTTGTCCTGCACATCCCCCGCGGCGAACACACCCGGCACGGAGGTTTGCGTTGTACCCGGCTGGGTGACGATATAACCGCCCTCATCCGTCTGGAGCTGCCCGTCGAACAAGGCGGTCGTGGGAGAATGGCCGATGGCGATGAACACGCCGTCGACATCCAGCGTTTGTGTTTCGCCGGTTTTCACATGCTTCAGCCTGAGAGCGGAAACCACCTCCGGCGTCCCGCTCCCTAGAATTTCGTCCACCGCATGGTCCCAAATGACCGAAACCTTCGGGTTCTCGAACAGACGCTGCTGCAAAATACGCTCCGCCCGCAGGGTGTCCCGACGATGAATCAGCGTGACATGGCTGGCATGATGCGTGAGATACAGCGCTTCTTCCACCGCCGTATTACCGCCGCCCACCACCGCGACCTTCTTGCCGCGATAGAAAAACCCATCGCAGGTAGCGCAGGCGGAAACCCCGGCTCCCTGATATTTCTGCTCGGAAGGCAAACCCAGCCAGCGTGCCTGCGCCCCGGTAGCGACGATCACCGCCTCCACCTCGAGTGCAATGCCACCATCCGTCCAGGCCCTGAACGGGCGTTCGGAGAAATCCACCCGGGAGATCAAATCATACAGAATCTCGGTGCCCACATGCTCGGCCTGCTTGGCCATCTGCTCCATCAGCCAGGGGCCCTGGATCGGTTCGGCAAAGCCGGGGTAATTCTCGACCTCGGTGGTGATGGTCAATTGCCCGCCGGGCTGGAGGCCAGCCACCAGCACAGGCGCCAGATTGGCGCGCGCGGCGTAAATCGCCGCCGTGTAACCCGCCGGGCCGGCGCCAATGATCAGAACCCGGGTCTTCTTCACCTCAGCCATCGATGATCGGTCCATAATCCTTATACTGGGATTACATATCCGTTGAGTAGGCGCCGTTACAAGAGACAGCCCCCCTGACCAGGGCCGCAAACAGGCATAACGGCCTGTAAAAAGCGGGTTCCACCATTTATTCTGACCGCATAGCGCCAATATCATGGCCATGGGCTATCCTGAAACAGATCATTTTAACGGCTCTTCCTTTTTCAACCCCGAACCCGCACACCACCTCGGCACACGCCGCCGGGGAGGCATGCTCCGGCTGCTCAAGGCCCGCATGAGCCGGGATCAGGCCAACTGGGCCAGATGGCCTAGCCATGTGGAAAACACGCCCTACCCACCGCCGGACCCAGCCCAGCCCAGCATCACCTGGATCGGCCACAGCTCGTTTCTGCTTTGCCTGGAGGGGCTGAACGTGCTGACCGATCCGGTTTTTTCGGAACGCTGCTCCCCTGTTCGCTTCGCCGGGCCAAAACGTGTGCGCGATCCAGGCCTGAGCATCGACGCTCTGCCCCGGATCGACTTGATCCTCCTCTCTCATAATCACTACGACCATATGGACATTCTCTCCTTGCGGCACATCCACCGACGCTTTCCCATGGCACGGATCGTCACAAGCCTTGGCAACGCATCCTTCCTGAAACGCCAGCGCCTGCCCGGCGCCGTGGAGCTGGATTGGTGGGACCATGTCACCGTGCATGGCATCCATGTCACCGCGACACCGGCACGGCATTTCGCCGCCCGCACTTTATGGGACAGAAACAAGACGCTCTGGGCCGGGTTCATGCTGAATTATCGCGGCCGGAAACTCTATTTCGCCGGAGATAGCGGCTATACAAAATTCTTCGGCGAAATCCATTACCGTCTTGGCGCGCCAGACTTGGCGCTGCTACCCATCGGGGCCTATGCCCCACGTGAGATGATGGCCAGCGTCCATATGGACCCGGTCGAAGCCGTGCGCGCTTTTCAGGACCTGCATGCCCAGCGGGCCATCGGCATGCATTTCGGCACCTTCCAACTCACCAGCGAGCCGATCGACGCGCCAGAGATGGAGCTGGAGCTGGCCCTGGCACAAGCCAATATCCCACCAGAGCGCTTCTTTACCCTGGATGTGGGACAAACAACATGGCTTTAAGATCTTACCTTATGATGAATCGCCACCGGCCCTACAGGACTGTTCTGGCGGATACGCTCACCCCCGTGGCTCGCGCGCCAAAAACGGCGGCACGGGTGCGGTCGGCCGCAACGGCGGGGCTTGCACTTGGTCTCGGCCATGACGCTTAGCCTCGTAAAGCCTCATATCGGCCTCCCGCAGCAGATCGGATGGGGTGCCTCGGCTGGCATCGGTCGTCAGGCTCGCAACGCCGATACTCACGGTCACCACCTTACCATGCGCAGTGTTCTCCGCGTGGGGAATGCCTAATCGCGCAATCCCCGACCTTATGCTTTCCGCCAGGAACACGGCGCCTTTCAGGTCAGTGGCCAAAACCACGGCAAACTCCTCACCGCCATAACGCGCGGCCAGATCCCCTCCGCGCCGGCAAAAGCCACGCAAGACATCGGCGATCCGGCGCAGGCAAGCATCTCCCGCCTGATGCCCATACTGATCATTGAACGACTTGAACAAATCGACATCGATGAGCAACACGCACAACGGCACACCCTCACGCTGAGCGCGGCGGCATTCCTGATCCAGGCATTCATCGAGCCGGCGGCGATTGGCAAGCCCGGTCAAACTGTCCAAGGTTGCCAGCTTTTCCAACCCATGCTGAACAGACAGCAGCGCTTTCTCGGCACGGTCGCGCTCGGCCAGCACAACGGACAGCACCAGGGCCAGCAAGGCGGCGGTCGCGGCGAAAATCTGGACCACAATGATCTTCGGCGTCAAATCGGCGCTGCTGACAAGCTGCGCCGGCCCAAGCCCATATAATGTAAAAATATTGGCGATGATGGTGATCAGAAACAACCCGAGCGCCCCGCCGGCGAAGCCGCCCACCACCACCATGCCCGCCAGGGGGGGCAGCACCAGAAACAGTAGCGGATAGCTGGACTGCCAGAATACAAAAACAGACACACCAACCAGCACCGCCGCTGAAATCACCCGCCAGCCCGAACGCACGGCTCTGACGCCTTGACGGTCTCCACTCCAGATCGACAACCCCAACGGGGCAAAACTAATAAACCCAAGCCCATGCGCCAGAAACAAGCTGACCAAGAGGGACAAGGACAAGTGCTGGCCCAGAACCAGCCTGATCACGGCGCTCAATGCCGTCGCGGCGGCGGGTGTGAGAATGGCGACATAGAGCGCGAAACGCCATAGAGTCTCAGGTTCGGATAATTCTATGCGCCGCCCCATATAGCGCCATAATAGACTGCGTGCGATGAGCAGCTCGGCGAAGTCGACCGTGGCGATCCGCAGACAGCTATCAACTGTCAGCCCCATGAACATCGCCGCGCTGACATAGGCGGCAACGCCACATAGCATATAAATCACATGCAGGCGTGTGGGGGTACGCAGCATCAGTGCCAGCAACAAACCATTCGCTGGTAAAATCGTCGGCACACCGACCACACCATTGCGACCGATCATGCTCAACCAGGCGAGCAGAAACACAAACGCAAAAGCCAGCGCCGTTCTACCGAACCCGAGCCCTGTCAGGGGTGGACCATCACGTGCGGCGTCGTCAACGGCCGTTTTGGCCGTGAGTTCCCTGTCCAAGACCGGTGCCCGCCTTTCCTTCCGCAGTCGCCAGCTAGTTCTCTCCACCGCGCCGGCCAAGCGCGCGGACAGGTTTACCAACCATGTCAGCCGCGCCCAAATGAGCTGCCAAACTTATGGCAGCCGGTATCATAGATCAACAAATCAATAGTTCTGAATTGGCAACATCGAGATTCCCGATGCCCAACCAGCGGCCCCCACCCAGGCTATGCGCGCCCTTACCCATCCCCTCTTCATGGATGTGGTGGTTTATCCTTGTAGGTGCACCATTTCGCGCCGGCGCAACGCCAGCATTCCGGCCTACGGGCCTTGCACACATAGCGCCCGTGCAAGATCAACCAGAGATGCGCGGGTTTCAGCATCTCCCGCGGAATACGCTTCACCAACGCATCTTCCACGGCGCGCGGCGTGGCGCCGGGGGCAATGCCGGTGCGGTTGCCCAGCCGAAAAATATGCGTGTCCACCGCCATGGTGGGCTGGCCGAAAATCTCATTCAACACAACATTGGCGGTCTTACGTCCCACACCGGGCAAGGCTTCCAGCGTCTCCCGGGTGCCGGGTACCTCTCCGCCATGGCGTTCCAACAATTGCCGCGCCAGCGCCGCCACATTCTTGGCCTTTGCCTGCCAGAGCCCAATGGTACGGATCTTCTCACCGATCCCCGCCCCCCCCAGCGCCACCATGCCCGCTGGATCCGGCGCCACGGCGAACAAAGCTGGCGTGACCTTGTTCACCGCCACATCCGTTGTCTGGGCGGAAAGCACCACAGCCACCAGAAGCTGGAAGGGCGTGCTGTAATGCAGTTCCGTGCGCGGATCCTCGTTTCCCGCCGCAATGGCCGTGAGAAACAACGGCACATCCGCCTTCTTCATGGGTTTCGAAGGTGCGATTTCGCCCGGCTTGGCTGTCATTTCGTACCGAACAGCCTGTCCCCGGCATCCCCCAACCCAGGCAAAATATAGGCGTTTTCGTCTAATTGCCGATCTAGCGCGGCTGTATAAATCGGCACGTCGGCATGCGCCGCCTCAAATGTTTTCACCCCTTCGGGCGCCGCCAGCAGACAAACGAATTTCAACCGTGAGGCGCCAGCCTCCTTCAGCTTGCTGACGGCCGCGGCCGCGGAATGGCCGGTGGCCAGCATCGGGTCCACCACCACACAGAGCCGTTCTTCCAGCAACTCCGGCACCTTGAAATAATATTCCACCGGCTCATGGGTTGTCTGGTCGCGGTACATGCCCACATGGCCCACCCGCGCGGCGGGCACCAGGTCCAGCATACCGTCCAGAATGCCCGAGCCCGCGCGCAGGATCGAGACGAAGCACAGCTTTTTGCCTTGCACCTGCACCGCCTCCATCTCCTCCATCGGCGTTTCGATGGTAATGGGCTCCAACGGCAAGTCACGAAACACCTCATAGGCCAGCAGCAGCGAAATCTCCCGCGCCAGACGGCGGAACCCACCTGTCGTCGTTTCCTTCCTGCGCAGCAATGTCAGCTTATGTTGCACCAAAGGATGATCGATGACGGTGAGCATGCTATGTTATTCTCCTGCTTTCGGTAATCTGATGACGAAGCGGGCGCCAACCACGCGCCCGTTCTCATCCCGGCGGTTCTCGGCTGAAATCCGGCCCTGATGCGCTTCCACGATCTGCCGGGAGATGGACAGCCCCAACCCTGAATGGCTGCCAAACTGCTCGCTTTGCGGCCGCTCGGAATAAAAACGGTCGAAAATGGAATCGAGCTTTGCATCTGGAATACCCGGCCCCTCATCCTCCACCGCAAGCTCGATCATCCCGCCCGTCTCCCGCCCGCGCAGGAAGATCTTGCCCGCCTCCGGGCTGAAGGAGATCGCGTTGCCAATCAGGTTGCGCAAAACCTGCACGAGCCGCGTTTCGGACCCTCGCACCAGCAATCCAGCGGCGGGCGCGTCAAATGCCATGAAGGGGCTGCCCTCCTTGCGCGTGGCATCGTGAATCTCCACCAGCGTGGCGAGCATGCGGGCCATGTCGACGATCTCATATCGGCTTCGAGACAATTCGGAATCAAGCCGCGAGCTGTCAGAAATATCGGTGATCAGCCGGTCCAGCCGCGCCACGTCCTGGGTTACGATCGCCAGCAACCGCGATGCCCGGGCCGGATCCTCCACCCTCGACAACGTCTCCACCGCCGAGCGAATGGAGGAAAGCGGGTTCTTGATCTCATGCGCCACGTCCGCGGCGAATTTCTCGATCGCGTCCATACGCGACCACAAGGCCTGAGACGTGCCTTCCAGCGTGCGGGCCAGCATGCCGATCTCATCGTTGCGGCCCGTCACGGCCTTTGGCAATGTCTGCGCGCCAGCCCGGCCCTCGCGCATGCGCTGCGCCGCCGCCGCCAGACGCGAGATCGGGCTGGCAATGGTGCGCGACAGATAGAAAGAGACGATGACGGTCAGCGCCAACGCCAGCGCAAACAGGATCAGGATGGAAATCCGCACCGCCAGCACCGCCGCGTCCACCTCGGAGGCCTCGCGCGTCAGCAGCACCGTGCCCACCATCTGCTGCCCATGCTCGATCGGCTCGGCCACCGTCACCAGCAGCACACCTCCTGGGTCTCGCCGCACGAATGGCGGCGCCTCCTGCCCCTGGCCGGTGGATGTCATCTGCAGTACCGTGCGCGCATCGGGCTGCCACCCCAGCGTATTCGGGTTCTGGCCCGCCCCCGAGCCAATCACACCGGATTCATCGCCGTTCCCCGTCACCGAACCTGAGAGATGGTCGTAAATAAAGCCAATGATCCGGGAAAACAGCCCCGGCGGCGGAGGCGCTGCCAGCGGCTCGGTCACAATGACGCCGCCAACCCCAGGATGCACACGGGAATTGGCAATCAACTCACCATCCGGCCCATAGATCAACGCCTGGGCATTGGGGGTCGGTTCAGTCAGGGAATAGAGCAGCGGCTGCGCCAGATCGGGATTCAGTGTTTGCTGCCCGTTATTGTCTTGCACCGCTGTCTCGGCAATGGCCCCGGCATAAATCCGCGCCTGCTCGCGCAGCGCGGAAACCTCAGCGGTGAGCAGCCCTTGCTGATACTGATCCAGATAGAGCAAGGCCGCGAAAATCAGCACCAGCGGCAGCAGATTCACGAGCAGGATGTCGCGCAGCAGGCGCGACAAGCGAGGTTTCTGAGCCAGGATCAAGCGTCCTTATAGCGGTAACCGATGCCATACAGCGTCTCGATCTGGTCAAACTCGCCATCGATATTACGGAACTTCTTACGCAGGCGCTTGACGTGGCTGTCGATCGTGCGGTCATCCACATACACATTCTCACCATAGGCGGCATCGATCAGCTGGTCGCGGGACTTCACCATGCCGGGCCTCTGCGCCAACGCCTTCACCAGCAGAAACTCGGTCACGGTCAGCTGGATGTCCTTGCCCTTCCAGAGGCATTGATGCTTGGTTTCGTCCAGCGTCAGGTCGCCGCGGGTCAGCACACTGGCCGGAGCGGCCCCGCTGGCTTCCGCGCGGGTGGATTCATTGCGGCGTAACAAGGCCCGGATGCGCTCCAGCAGCAGACGCTGGGAGAAGGGCTTGGTGATGTAGTCGTCCGCGCCCAGCCGTAGCCCCATCAACTCGTCCAGTTCGTCATCCTTGGAGGTCAGAAAGATCACCGGCAACGCGGAACGCGCCCGCAATTTCTGTAGCAGCTCCATGCCGTCCATGCGGGGCATCTTGATGTCCAGCACCGCCAGATCCACCGGTTTGGCCAGCAGTGCCTGCAAGGCGGATTCCCCATCCGTATAGGTACGGACCATGAATCCCTCAGCCTCCAGCGTCATCTGCACGGATTCCAGAATATTGCGGTCGTCGTCGACCAGGGCGATCGTTTGTTTCATAGTGCAGACCCAATCATTGCATTCATGGCCTTTCTGACGCCAGGGAGTGACCGGATTATGGCAGCAAATCAAGAGCAAAAGCTGAGCAAAGCCTCGTCGCTGACACGAAAGCTCCCACCACGCCATCCTGGCCACAACGCAGGATGGCATGTCTCACGCCACGCTCTCCGTCTCCGGCACTTGAATACGACCCCACCCCTTGCTGTTTTCAGGACTATCCCCGCATATCCGGCCCTTGCGCGCCAACCCAGCCTGCAAGCCTGCTTTTCACCGGCGAAGCCTCTGGCGGACAAAGGCAGCGCGAAATCTTTCAGAAATTTCATCCTTATGCCATAAGTTACATAGACTTTAGGGCTGCCAAGTTCTGGAAACCAACCGTTTCAAACTCAGACCCTACGGGCGGTTTCAAGAAGACTGAATTTTAAAATTTTCTGCATTGCAGCATTAAATTTTCCTACAACGACATCGCGTCGGCTGTTGAAGCCCAGGAAATCGGTGCTTATGAAAGATGGCATCGCCTGCGTTTAACAGAGGATCTTCCGAGCAAAATGACCGACAATGCCCCCCTCCGCGACGACGCCCCGCTAAAGGGCACTGGTGTGCGCGCCGCCGCCGCCTTGCATGCCAATCTCACCGCCCCGGCATTGGTGGCGCACGCATTGCGCAAAGGAGAGGGCCGCCTCTCGGCCGAAGGCGCGTTGATCGTGCGGACCGGCATGCATACTGGCCGCTCCGCCACGGACAAATTCGTGGCCGACGACCCCGAAACCACGGGTGAGGTCTGGTGGGGCAAGGTCAATCAGAAACTGCCTCGCGGCAAATTCGATGGGCTGAAAACCCGGATACAGGCTTATCTGCAAGGGCGCGAACTCTTCACCCAGGATCTTTACGCCGGCGCCGCCCCCGCAAACCGTATCCGCGTGAGGCTGGTCACCACCGGCGCCTGGCATGCACTATTTGCCCGCAACATGTTCATTCGCCCGGCGGAAGACGAACTGGCCGAGTTCAAGCCCGATTACGTGATTCTGCATGCTCCGGATTTCGAGGCCGATCCAGAAATCGATGGGGTGCGATCCACCACCGCCATCGCCCTCTCCTTCGCGGAAAAGCTTATTCTCATCGCCGGCACCGAATATGCCGGCGAGATCAAGAAATCTATTTTCACCGTGATGAATTGGCTGTTGCCCGCCAAGGATGTGCTGCCCATGCATTGTTCCGCCAATATCGGCCCCAACGAGGACAGCGCGCTGTTCTTTGGCCTGTCTGGCACCGGCAAAACCACTCTTTCCTCCGACCCAGCCCGCCGGCTGGTCGGCGATGACGAGCATGGCTGGGGGCCAGACGGCATTTTCAATTTCGAGGGGGGCTGCTACGCCAAGGTGATCGACCTCAACCAGAAGAGCGAACCGGAAATTTGGGCCGCCTCACACCGTTTCGGGACGGTTCTTGAAAACGTGGTGGCCGACCCGCGCGGTCGGCTTGATCTTACGGACAAAACCTTCACCGAAAACACCCGTGCCTGCTATCCGGTCGAATTCATCCCGAATGTCGAACTCTCCGGCCAGGGCGGCATACCTAAAAACGTGGTGATGCTCACCGCCGATGCATTCGGCGTGCTACCGCCCATCTCCCGCCTTACCCCGGCACAGGCCATGTATCATTTCCTCTCCGGCTACACCGCACGGGTAGCGGGCACGGAGAAAGGGCTCGGCAACGAGCCTCAAGCCACTTTCTCCACCTGTTTCGGCTCCCCCTTCCTCCCCCGCCATCCGCAGATTTATGGCAAGCTGCTGCAAAAACTCATCCGTCGGCACGGCGCCAATTGCTGGCTGGTGAACACCGGCTGGACCGGCGGCGCCTACGGCGTGGGCCAGCGCATGTCCATCGCCCACACCCGCGCCTTGCTGCGCGCCGCCCTCACGGGTGAACTGGACAAGGCGCAATATCGTACGGATCCATTCTTTGGCCTCGCCATTCCCGTGCATGTAAACGATGTGCCGGACGAAGTTCTGGACCCACGTCAGGCCTGGACCGACAAGACCGCTTACGACAAGGCCGCCAAGGAGCTTGTGCAGCGCTTCGTCGCAAATTTTGAAAGCTTTGCGGAACATGTCGACGAAGACGTGAAGGCGGCGGCAATCAAAGACGCCGCGTAAATCTTACCCCTCCATCATTGAGCCAACGGTCGGCCTGAAAGGTCCGGCCTGTTCCTAAACGGAGCTTGGGCATCGGAGATGCTAACCTAAACCAACGGATCCTGAGCCTAAAGCCACAATGAAAATGCATATAACTCTTTTAATGCATTTTTTTTCATGCTACCTGCTAACGACCAGCTTAGAACATCGCGGCGGGAAAGCCCTTTCCCCCGCCTTGAGGCGGGGGAGGAAATATGAAACAGAAAAGCGTTATCGTGACTTGCGCCATCACAGGTTCACTGCACACACCGTCAATGTCTCCCCACCTTCCGATCACACCGGATGAAATTGTGATGGAATCCGTGGCGGCGGCGCAGGCTGGGGCCTCCATTATTCATTTGCATGCACGCGACCCGCAAGATGGCCGTCCCACGGCTAATCCGGATGTGTTCATGCAATTCCTGCCGCGCATCAAGCAACAAACTAACGCCGTGCTGAATCTGACAACCGGCGGGGCGCCAGGTATGAGCGTTGATGAACGTTTGGCTGCTCCCGAACGAGCCAGCCCGGAAATGACCTCTCTCAATATGGGATCGATCAATAACGGTTTGTTCGCTGGTTCTCGGCGTATCAAGAATTATAAATATGATTGGGAACGCCCTTTCCTGGAATCAGGCAAGAGAGGAATGTTTGAAAACTCTTTTGCGAGCATTGAAGCGATTATGAAGCGCATGGGGCAAGAGCATGGCGCTCGTTTCGAGTTTGAATGTTACGATCTCGGTCATATCTATAATCTTGCCTATATGATGGACCAAAAACTATATGACGGTCCGCTTTTCTTGCAGTTCATTTTGGGCATTCTGGGAGGGGTTGGTGGTGAAATCGACCATTTGCTGCACATGGTTCGTACCGCACAACGCTTGTTTGGGAGTGATGTGGAATGGTCGGTCTTAGCCGCCGGGCGGTATCAGATTCCAATGTGCACCCACAACGCATTGCTGGGGGGGAATGTGCGTGTGGGGCTTGAGGACAGTCTTTCCATTGGTCCCGGACAACTTGCTTCATCAAACGCCGAACAGGTGCTGAAAATCCGTCGAATCTTGGAGGAACTGCATTTCACGATCGCCACACCGGATGAGGTACGGGAGCGCCTGTGCCTCAAGGGAGCACATAATGTGAATTTTTAATCGGCGTTTGCCGGTTTGGTCCGTTGTTTCGCATGGCGGTGTTTTGAGCTTGGCATAAACTTGTTCGGTAGGGGGCTAGCCTGGCGTGCCTAATAATATTGCCGCCGTGCGCCGCAAATGATCTTCCATCAGCTGTGAGGCCAAATCCACATTCCGCGCCAGGGCGGCATCCAGCAATCCTTTATGTTCGTTATTTATATCCCGCTCTCGAACCGAAAGCGGCACGGAAAGCCGCCGGTAGCGTTCACTTTGAACAAAGAGTTGTTCGCGCAGGCGCAATAGCCAACGATTGGGGCAAGCCGCGCATAATGCGGCGTGAAAATCGGCATGGGCCTGTCTCCAGGCTTCTGAAAGGTCGTGTGTGGGCCGTTCCGCTTCCGTTGGTAAATGCAGTAACCGATGCGTCGCCGCCACCAGCCGGCTCTCCCATTCGAGATCTCCCGCCGAGATGGAGCGGCGTAGACATGAAACCTCGATTTCGACCCTGGCTTCCGCCAGGTCGCGTAATTCCTCCGCTTGTAGGGGGGCGGCGCGAAAGCCCCGCTGTGGCTCGGCGGTTACAAGTCCCTCCGCCGAAAGACGCGATAGAGCCTCCCGCATTGCGCTGAGATTGATCCCCATGGTCTCGCAAAGTTCGTTTAGTTTCAACTTTTGCCCTGGCACCAGGGCGCCGTGGAGAAGGTCGGCCCGCAAGCGCTCATAAGCGCCCTGGGTGATGCTTGGGGAGGATAAACGGCTCATATGCTTCGATTAACCAGAATAATGCATGAAATCCACAGAAAACTCATATCATAATAAAATGCATTTTTATTGACGAATGGATTTTATTTCCTTAATCGTGTTCCTGGCCTTTGTGCTGCTACGCCTCGGAGGCGCAAAATTAAAAGACAGGAAACGTGATGATGGAAGCTGACGGGCAGATGCTCCACGACGCCGCGATTGTCGGGTGTGGTCCCACTGGACTCGTGCTTGGGCTGTTATTGGCTGGCAAAGGGCACCGGGTTGTGATTCTGGAGCGTCATACAGCCCCGTATCCTTTGCCGCGGGCTATCGCTTATGACCATGAAGTCGCGCGTATACTCGATGCCGTCGGTGTGAGTGGCGCCATGTCCTCCAAGGTCGGGTTGCCGGGAACTTATCAATGGCGGAATGCCGCCCATGAATTGCTGTTTGAACTAGCTTGGAATGGGCCTGGTCTTAGCGGTTTTCCAAATTCCTATGTATTCAGCCAGCCGGAATTAGAGGCTGTTCTCAATGAAGAGGCATTGAAGCATCCGCTGATCACCATCCTGCGTGGGCAGGAAGTGTCGAGCTTTACGCAGAATGAAGATGGCATCGCACTGCGGACCGTGTCAGGATTGGATATACAGGCGCGCTATCTAGTGGGAGCGGATGGTGCCAACAGCCTTATTCGCGCTGGTATTGGCGGCCATCTTGTCGATCTTGGTTTCTCCGCCGATTGGCTGGTGGTGGATGTGCGGCCTTGCCCTGGCGTAAAGCTGCCCGTCGATGATGATGTGATGCTGCAAATCTGCGATCCCGCGCGTCCTACAACGGTGGTTTCCGGTGGGCCGGGGCGGCGGCGTTGGGAATTCATGGCCCTGGCCGGTGAAACGCTGGAGGAATTGAATTGCGCGGAGCGTGCCTGGGCGTTGCTCACACCGTGGAAGGTCACGCCTGAAAACGCCGTTCTGGAACGCCACGCCGTGTATCGTTTCCGCGGTGCAGTGGCGGATAGATGGCGACAGGGGCGTGTTTTCATTGCCGGGGATGCCGCGCATCTCACGCCGCCTTTTGCCGGGCAGGGGTTATGCGCAGGTGTACGCGATGCCGCTTCCCTGGCCTGGAGGCTTGATCTTGCATTGCATGGCCAATCCGCTGAAACGCTTCTCGATAGTTATGGCAGTGAGCGCCGTGTGCATGCGGAAATATGGGTCAAAACGGCCATTGAGCTTGGCAAGGTGATCTGTGTGCTAGATCCGCAAGCCGCTGCCATACGAGACCAGGCGTTATGTGCCATACGGCAAAACCCGTCCTTGGCCCCACCGCCCCCGCCGCCTGCCAGGCTTGGTCCTGGTATGGTGGTGTCAGGTGGTGGGTTACTTTCCGCTGGTGGAATCGTGGAAAGTAACGGTTGCGTAGGCCTGCTGGATCGCGCCGTTGGGCGGGGCTTTGTCTTGCTTTCTCGGGGCAAAAATCCCAGCCTCACACTTAACCCGGAATTACGCGCGTTCTGGGATGGGATTGGCGGTCTCGGCGCGGGGTTTGGCCCTGGTGGCAATATTCGTGACGTTGGCGGTGCTTACACAGCCTGGCTCAACGAGATTGATGTGGACACCGTGTTAGTCCGGCCGGATTTCTATGTCTTTGGCGCCGCCAGTGGGCCGGATGCGGCTGACCAACTGGTTTTGGCTCTGAGATCCTTCTTTATGAGCGCCTTGCAAGCAGCCTGAATCAAACAGCCAAGAAATTAAAGGGGAAATGCCTTCATGCTGACCGCCGACCAGAAGCGCTATGAGTGGGCGCTTGTCGCCCTTATGTTTTGTGTTTGGGGAACCTTGTTCCTGGATCGCATGAGCCTGCTTTATTTAGCACCCTATATTGCGCCCGATCTTCATCTTTCCAATCAAGATATAGGCGTGCTAGCAGCTGTCATTTCTGTTACGTGGGCTATTTCGTCAGCCATATTCGGTATGGTTTCTGATAAAGTCGGTCGGCGCAAAGTGTTGATCCCAATGATTTTCATTTTCTCCGCGATGTCATGTCTTTCCGGCTTAGCGCAAAATTTTCACCAGCTTTTGCTAACCCGCGCCATCATGGGCATTGCTGAAGGACCGTGTTGGTCCGTACTGAGTGTGATTGTCGTTCGTTCTTCCAGTGCGGCGACGCGCGACCGTAACACCAGTATCGTTGTTAGTGCCGCCGCATTGGCTGGGTTGGCTCTGGCTCCGGTTCTGACCACACAGGTCGCCGCGCATTATGGTTGGCGTATTGCGTTTTGTATTGCTGGCGTTCCTGGGTTTGTTTTAGGATTTATCGCCTGGGCTTTTGTGAAGGAGCCGCCCGCCGTGGTGGAAGGCGATGTCCCCGATGAGGATATCCATAGCGGCAATCTATTGGATGTGCTGCGAAACCGGAACGTGCTCCTCTGCTGCTTGGCTTCAACGGGCATGATCACTTGGTTGATGCTACAAAACGCCTTTGCGCCCCTCTACATCACGCAGGTCATGGGTAAGCCAGGAACCGAAGAAGGGTTTCTGCTCGGAGCGGCCGGGTTGGGCAGTTTTTGCATTGTCGCCTTGGTGCCGGCCCTGCTTCGTCGCTTTAGCCGGCGTGGTACTTTGGGCTTGTTCGGTGCGCTGTCCTTCTTTCTGCCCGTGGCATTACTTACACCGGCACTTTACAATATGCCGTGGCTTTTGGCGGCGATCCTATTCTTGACCCAAGGTGGGCAGCCAATCACTAGTTTGGCGGTGGTGCTGATTCCCAGCAGTTCCGTACCGCCGCGTTTAGCGGGCACTGCTGTCGGGCTTTGCAATATGGTGGGCGAGATTTTTGGTTCAACATTATCTCCCATCGTGGCGGGTGCATTGATTCCGAAATTTGGTCTGGCTTTTCCATTGCAGATGGGGGCTGTGGCAATCTTACTTGTCGTCGTTGCCGCTATTTTCATTCGTGAAAAAAAGACAGTATCCGTCGGCCAAACAGTAACGGCCTGAGAGAAGAGGCATAGAACGGTCTTTATTCAAGCCCATCAATCTCTCATGTGCCATTTGACCATCCACTTCTTATTCTACAAGGAAAATTCATGAAATTAGCCAGATTTTCAAAAGATGGCATAACCTGTCTCGGTAAGATCGAGAACGGACGGATCATTGATCTTACCGCCGCCATGCCTGCTTGTGGCCATTCCATGCGTGCGTTGTTGACGGTATTCCCGCACCAGCGGGCCATTCTGGAAAATGTCACGGCGCCTTCCTATGCCTTGTCTGACGTAGTGCTGGAAGCGCCGATCGCGGATCCTCAAAAATTCCTTGCTATTGGTATGAACTACAAAGCCCATGCCGAGGAAGCCGCTGCGGCGGGTGTACCGGTACCGACCTCACAGCTTTGGTTTAACAAACAGGTTAGTTGCATAACTGGCCCCTATGGCCACGTACAGATTCCCAGGGCGGCACCATATAAGGTTGATTATGAGGCGGAGATGGGGGTCGTCATTGGCCAACGTTGCCGCCATGTGAAGCGGGAAGAAGCGCTTGGTGTCATCGCGGGTTATTTCGTTGCCAATGATGTCACCGCGCGAGACTGGCAATTCAGGTCTCCGACTTTCACTTTAGGCAAATCGTTTGATACACATGGTCCGATTGGACCCTGGATTACCACGGCCGATGAAATTCCAGATCCGCATGCATTAGAGCTAACCTTGTCGTTGAATGGTGAACCAAGACAGAAAACCTCCACCGGGGATATGATCTATGACATTTACGAGCAAATTGCGTATTTAAGCCAAGTCATGACATTGGAGCCGGGAGACCTTCTGATTACAGGCACTCCCGCGAATGTAGGTATCCAGACAGGCACTTTCATGAAACCGGGAGATGTGGTTCGTGTGGAAGTAAGTCGTCTTGGTCATATTGAAAATTGTTTTGAACCGGAGGTCTGATCTCAGGTACGCCTTGCATGGGACTGCTCTCACAGCTTAAAAAATAACCCCAGCAATGGGGTTATTTTTGCGGGAGCGAGCAGAAATGTCCGACCACAGGACTTTAACAGGCCAACGCCGCCGTGCGGATACAAGAAAGCGAATCATCGAGGCTGCTATTCCACTCTTCGCGCAAGGCGGAGAGGTTTTGGTGATCGAGGATTTCGTTCGGGTGGCTAACGTTTCACGTGGCACTTTTTATAATTATTTTCGGACAGTGGAAGAGCTTCATGAAGCCGCGGAGCAATGGCAATTAAATATATTAAACCAACAAGTGGAAGCTAAGCTTGTTGGCTTGAGTGATCCCGTGGAACGTTTTGCCTGTGCATTGCGTTTTTATTTGGAAACAGGCCGTCAGGATATGGCCTGGAGTGGCTTTATGGCCCGGTTGGAACATGGTGCCGGCTCCGCCGCAGAGCGTCGCTTTACTCTTGATTTGCGCCAGGGGCAAAAAGATGGTCTGTTTGCAAAGCTTTCTTCTTCTATAGCTTATGACGTCGTCAATGGCTTGATGATGCGCAGTTTTGCGAGAATGGCTGTAAAAAAAACATGTGGTTGGCATCTAGATGAGGTCGTGCGGACCGCCATGCGTGCCTTAGGGGCATCTTCAACAAAGGTAGAACAGGCGCTGGAGATTTTCCGGCAACGCAAGGCGGTTAAATAAAGAAAATTGTCCTAAAACAGCGAACAAAAATCATGGTTCTTAGATTAAATCACTAAGGAACCATGAAATGGAATGTTAGTCTTCGTAGGAGAAGCGTGAAAGCTTTGCAAAACTCTCAAATTCAAGCGGCGGCCCCCATTGTGCCAGAGTGCTAGGACCAACCTCGGTATGAACCGGCTCATAATCATCATTGACTAGATCTCCATCCGTCCAGTGCTCAATTTTATTGTCGAATGGATCGCGCCAGTAGTCGAATATTTGACTGCCTGCCACATGTCGGCCGACTCCCCATGAATGGGAATGGTTCTTTTCCAACAGATATTGGTTGCCTAGCATCAAATCATCAAAATCTACGACCTCAAAGGCACAATGATCAAATCCTGTTGGTTCACCAGCCAGGATGGCAATAGTATGATGGTCCGTATACGTTTTGTCCAACCCGCAATGCAGGAATGCTCCTATCATGTTTTCCTTCTGCCCGGCATAATATGTATCGGAAGGACGCATGCCAAACATTTTCTGATAATAATCCATTGTCTCGCGAAAATGCGGTGTGTGAATGACTGTATGTCCCAACCGTACAACATGCGATGGACCAGCCATTGGACGTTGAACATCACCAAATCGTGCCCGGGGCATGGCGGGGTTCATGGTCAGTGCGGCGCGATGCGTCAGTTCCTGCAATTTATCTTGCCCGAAAAGCACTTCAACTCGCATGCCGGCAGGATCAGTCAAGCGGATGCATACGCCCCCTCCCGGCTCACCGGTTTCTTCTATTTTTGCACCGGTTTCAGAAGCTAAATCCTCAAGTGCCGCATATGAAGGAGCCAGTAAACCTAATCCAAGAGCCGTTGGTTTGGTTCCCAATTCGGTGATATGGATATGTGGTGTTGAGCTTGTGCCCCGCATATAAAGCGCACGCTCTGTTCTTGCGCTTAACTTCAGGCCAAAATCTTCCAAAAAGGACTGCATTATATCTAAGTCCGGTGCCTGGTATCGTACATATACGATATCCTGAATCGTAATTCCCATTTTCTCTCCCTCAGTCTCTGACAAAGGTTTAAGCTTCTGTTCTCTTGAAATTAGAACAGTACATATAAACAAAAAAGTCAAGTTGACGATTTTGTCATAATATAAAATTGTTTCAGATTGCCGAGCTGGGCAGGGTAAGAAATTTGAATTGGCTTGGGTCCAACCCTACTTTCCGCTTACGGAGTATAGCACGGGTGCATTGCGGGTTTTTAGAAACTCCTCTAGAGCTAAATTTTTCATGGCGGCATAGATATGTAGGTTGCTAATACCTGAAACAGCACCGAGTTTTTCAAGAACAAAAAAGATGGCACCATGATGGATTAAGCCACGCCAGTCTCGTGTCGCGACTAAGCGGCGCTCTTCATCGGTTAAATCTGCTTTTGCCAATATATCGGCCTCGTTATCCAAAAAATCTCTTCGGACATCTTCATTCGTTAGGCTATGTAGAAATTTATTTACGCGGTAGCCTTTTGCGCTGCGTTCCAGATCGTAGGGGTAAGTGCCTGGTAGCACTTCGATACCGGCGAGTTGCTCTGTCATTTTCGCATAATGGCGTGCAATGGATACGTCATTTTGGATATCCGCGTGATTTTCATAGATCGCAGTGGCAATACCCGTCATGGAAGGAAGATAGTAATTACGGCTTGTACAGTTGATTTTGGCTGATAGCGCTCCCCGCATGATTAGCCACATAATCACCTCTGCACCCTCCATGCCGCCTAGCGTTGCATACTCCGCCAGTGTCATGTCGGCTAATATTTCTGGATCATTCTCGATAAGATCCATGAAACGAGAATCCCATTCAGTGTTGTTGAATCCACAGCGTTCACCATGAACCTGATGCGACAAACCTCCCGTTGCAAAGATCACGACCTTCAAATTTTCAGGGTAACTTTCCACGGCACGACGCAATGCTTGCCCCAATTTATAGCAGCGCCGAGCACTAGGTAATGGAAATTGTAGAACACCAACCTGTAAGGGCACGATTTTCAAGGGCCAGCCATGTACAGCGTGAGGCATTAATACGGAAATAGGTGAAAAACATCCATGATCGAGGGGTTTGTCTCTAAATAATGATATATCGAAATCGTCTGCTGAAAGAGAGTACGCGATGTGCCGTGACAATTCAGCATGTCCTGTGATTGGTGGCAGATTCCGTTTGCCACCTCCTTCATCCGCAACATGATAAAGTTCGTCTATTCCTAATGCGAAGGGTGAATAATGATCAAAAAAGAAAGAAGTGATATGATCATTATAAATGATGATCGCCGCATCCGGTTGTTTATCGGCCAACCATGTCTTCAACGGTTCATAGGCCGTGAAAATAGGTGACCAGTCAACCTCATTCTGCTTGTTTGTATCTAACGCATAACCTATCGTGGGAGTATGAGACGTTGCGATTGCACCAATTATTCTAGCCATGTTCCCCTCTATTTTCCTGCGGTGTGAGCGTCTGATCGATGGTGCCAGAAGCGCAACACTTTAAAAGCCAAATGATCACGAATGGCTAATCAAAACTTGATCGCCCCATAAATTATTTCTATTGGCACTGTTATGCAGAGTTTAGATGAGTTGAACCTCCGTCATCTGTTGGCTGCAGTTACCATTTGCGATGTTGGTAGTATTAGCGCTTGTTCTAAGGTGCTTCATCTTTCCCAGCCTGCTATTACCCATGCGCTTCGTAAATTGGAAAAGCAGTTGGGTCATAAATTTTACGAACGCTATAATCAGGGTATGAAACCAACAGCTGCGGGTGAATTATTCTTTCCCTATGTTCAGGATGGATTAAATCGGATTGCAACCGCCATCCAAACTCTGCGGCAAAACAACAAGCTGAAACCTTTCCTGTTTCCGGAGCGCTATGTCAGCTATTCTCAGTTACATGCTTTTCTGGCCGTTTTGGAAGCTGGAAGCTATAGTGGTGCTGCGCGTAAGCTGGGTTTGTCGCAACCTTCCATATATCGGTCTGTCAGAGATCTTGGCCAGTTTCTTGAAATACCGCTTTTTTTGTCGAACCGTGATGGTTTGCTGGTAGGTTCATTTGTTTGGCAGTTCGCTGAACAAATTCAGCTTGCCTTGGCATGTATCCTGTCGGGGTTAGATGAACTTTCTACCTTACAAGATCCTGGTATTGGGCGTATCGCCATCGGCTCTCTCCCCTTGGCTCATTCGGCTTTACTGCCAGGACTGCTTGCACGATTCAGCGATAGGTTTCCAAAAGCAGCAATCACTGTGGCGGAAGGATTATATACTGAATTACTTAGCCAATTGAGGCGCGGAGATATTGATTTTATATTTGGTGCTCTCCGGACGGGTGGTCTTGATCCTAATATCGAGCAAACAAAACTGTTTACGGATGAGCTTTTTGTTGTTGGTCGTTCTAATCATCCCGCGGCCAATATATGTCCGTCACCCAGCATATTGGCTCGGTATCCTTGGGTTGTGGCTAGCGCCAATTCGCCCTCACGGCATGTTTGGGAGGCGTTTTTTCAAGCAGAGGGTCTGGCATTGCCGGTACAGAGTATTGAAACGGGTTCGGTCTTGTTGGCAAGAAATCTGATGTGTAATGGCGACTGGTTGACCCTAATGTCCCCGTATCAGTTTGAGCTGGAAGAAAAACATGGTGTTTTGACCCGCATCGGGCCACCAGTTCCAGGTTCTGCCAGGCCCATTGGCCTCACCATCCGTCAAAACTGGCGTCCGACCTCGTTACAGACAGACTTTCTAAACCTTACGCGTGATTCGGCGTGTTGCCCACCTTAATACAGATCTATCGTCCTTGTGTTTTCAACAGGGCATCGAGCCTTGGAAACACACGCCGAGCATTCGATTGAAAAATTTTGTTTTTGTCAGTATTGTCCAGGGCTAATGCATCTATGTAACGTTTGGTGTCGTCAAAGTAATGCCCGGTCTCAGGGTCAATGCCGCGTACGGCACCGATTACCTCAGACCCAAATAGAATATTTTCGATATCGATGACTCTGGCTAGAAGATCCACGCCAGGTTGGTGATAAACACAGGTGTCGAAGAACACATTTCTCATCACATGTTCGCGTAGGTTTGGCCGCTTCAGCATATCAGCCAATCCTCGGTAACGTCCCCAATGATACGGCACGGCACCACCGCCATGAGGAATGATAAAGCGCAGAGATGGAAAATCCTTGAATAAATTTCCTTGAATAAGCTGCATGAAAGCGATGGTGTCCGCAGCTATGTAATAAGCCCCGGTTGCATGCATGCAGGCATTGCATGATCCGGATACATGAATCATCGCCGGCACATCTAATTCAACCAAAGTTTCATAGAATGGATACCAGCTTTTATCGGTCAAGGGAGGGGCATTGAATGCACCGCCTGATGGGTCTGGATTCAAATTGCAACCAATAAACCCCAACTCATTCACGCAGCGCTTTAACTCTGCAATGGAAGCATCCATGGATGCGTTAGGAAATTGTGGCAGTTGGCAAACGCCAACGAAGTGTTGAGGGTAGAGATCGATGACGCGTTTGATGAGATCGTTGTTTGCCCGAGCCCAATCCTGTGAAGTCCGTTCATTGCCTTCGTGCGGTGCCATGGCCGAGGCGCGTGGGGAGAAAATTGTTATGTCAACACGACGTTCTCGCTGTAACCTGAGCTGGTTTTGTTCGATACTCTCACGAATTTCAGCCTCGCTAATTGATCCTGGCTTCGGCGCTGGTCCTGTGGCCGACGCTACCCAGTCAAGTTGACGTTTGCGGAATTCCTGATGAGGAGCTGGAGCGGTGGTGTAATGACCATGGCAATCGATAACCAGTCTTTTTTTTTCTGAATTAGACATGTTCCCAGTTTTCCACCATATCGGCTGATCGGATGGCGCCTTTGATATAGACCTCACCTTTCATTAACTTACGTGCGGTGCGCAGCAAGGCGGCGCGTTCAACCTTCAGCATTTTCCCCTCTCCGTTTACTTTCATGGAGACGGAAAAAGCCCCCGTCGGATGCTCGATATCCAAGGTTGAACTCTCTTCTATTTGCTTTGTCGACGTCAAACCAGAGGCGATGGAGGCTGGCATCACACAGCCCGTGGCCACGGAAACGGCTCCTAGAACACCGATCGCCTCATGCACGCGATGTGGAATAAAACTGCGTGTGGAGATGAATCCGCCATTTTTGGCGGGAGCCAGTAGTGTCATTTTAGGTACTGTTTTTTTTGTCACGTCACCGAGATTCATGAGCGGTCCAGCGGCAAGCCGAATAAGTTCGATCCGGTGCTTTAATACGTCGTCGGCTTCCAGTTCAGCGGGGGATTCATGTCCTGTCTTGCCAAGGTCGGTTGCGCGGATCAGCACCACCGGCATCCCGTTATCGACGCAGGTAACTTCAACCCCCCCAATCTCATCTGTTACATTGCCCGTAGGCAGCAAGGCGCCGCAACTGGAACCGGCAATATCCAGAAAATCAATCGGAATGGCGGCTGCTGTTCCCGGTACGCCATCAATTCGTGTGAGACCGTCATATTCAACGGTTCCGCCTGGTGTGGGGACATACGCCACCGCCAAGGTTCCTGTATTCACCATATGGATCCTCACGGGCGTGATGTCAGGTTGGGCTTGTATAAACCCGTTTTCCACGGCCCAGGGGCCAACACCTGCGAGGATATTACCACAATTCTGATCGTCACGGACTTCCGCCGTGTCGACCGAAACTTGTAGAAACAGATAATCGATGTCAGCCGCTGGGTGTGTAGGCGGAGAGAGAAGCGCGGCTTTGCTGGTCAATGGATGTGCGCCACCCAGCCCGTCGATTTGCCGTACATCCGGAGATCCCATTGCCGAGAGCAAAACCAGATCACGCATCATCTTGTCCGCCGGCAAGTCGGATGCCGCGAAATATAGCCCCTTCGAGGTTCCCCCCCGCATTAACATAGCCGGAATCGCGCGTTGCACAGTTCAGCCCTCCCGGGCGCTTTTGACATAGCGCAGCCCTTTCTTTGCCAGGCTCTCACGCATTTTATAAAGGTCCAGGCCCAATATGCCGCTGGCTAACTTTTCCCGCTTGGCCGCCTCGCTCTCCTCCCGGGCTCGGGCCTTTTCCAGAACCTCTTTTGCCGTCCGTGCTTTTACCACCACAACGCCGTCGTCATCTGCCACGATAACATCACCAGGATGCACCAGCGTGCCCGCACAGATCACGGGTATGTTTACATTCGCAATGGTTTCCTTCACCGTGCCCTGTGCGTAAATGGCTTTGGACCAGACTGGGAATCCCATTTCCGTGAGTGTCGCGATGTCGCGTACACCTGCGTCGATGACCAGTCCTTTCACACCGCGGGCCCTTAACGAGGTCGCCAGCAGATCGCCAAAATAACCGTCTTCGCATGGGCTGGTCGGGGTAACCACGAGAATATCGCCTGGTTGGCATTGTTCCACAGCGACGTGGATCATCCAATTGTCTCCTGGTGTTACCTCGCATGTCACGGCTGGGCCGGAAATCTGCGCGGGGCGGTAGATTGGGCGCAGATAAGGCGCCATTAAACCAGTTTTCCCTTGCGCTTCATGTATCGTCGCCACGCCAAATGGCCCCAACGCGACCGCCACATCAGCGGTGGCGCGTTCGATTTCAGTTACAACGATTGGCAATTTCCGTTTTCTCCCGCTTCCTGGGCAATACCAGCCTCATGAAAATTCTTCAGAGAAAATCTGCCACGGGAGAGATATGCTTGCCTCATATAAAGTGTAAAATCGCCATAAATTCTTGGTATAGCCTATTCTGTACACTGGGTTCTAACAGGCGAGTTGTTCATTTGGTAAAAGCAGATATTTTTCTCCGGTCGCACGGCGGGCATAGGCTTGAATCACCGGAGGAGACAGCGCCTCCGCCAGCGTGATTTCCTTGCTGTAATGGCTGGCGAAAATATTGGTCAGGTGATCTATCGCACGTGAGCGCAACCGCGCGGCCTCGCTGACGCCGATGCGTTCATAAAACCAGCTCATCAACCATCCCCCGACATTCCATGCCATGCCGAACTGGCCTTCGAAAATTTTGGGTCCCGTATCCAGCGAGCCGTAGATATAAACCTGTTTGGGCACAGGCGAACCATAGCGGCTATACTGTCTTAAACGTCTGCTGAGAACTTGTTCCATTGAAGCCAGAATAACCGAGGCCATGGTGCCACCGCCGATTGCATCGAAGGCAAGGGTGGCGCCGGTTTCTTCCAGTGCCGTGACCAGGCTGGCCTGGAAATCGGCAGAGGAACTGTCCACGACATGGCGTGCTCCTTGCCCGCGCAGCAAATCCGCTTGAGTCGGATTGCGGACGATGTTTACGAGCGGCACGTCATCGGCCAAGCAGAGCCGGTTCAGCATTTGCCCGAGATTCGATGCGGCGGCTGTATGCACGATCGCGTGGTGATTTTCCCGGCGCATCGTCTCGACCATGCCAAGCGCGGTTAGCGGATTGACGAAGGCCCCGGCAGCCTCCTTGATGGAGACGGTCCCCGGAAGCACGAGACATTCCGTCGCTTTGACGGTTCTATATTGTGCATAAGCGCCGCCATTGGCGAGGAAGGCGACTTTGCGCCCCAGCAGATGTTCAGCGCCTTCGCCAGCCTGCATGACGCTGCCCGCCCCTTCATTGCCGATAGGCAGGGCCCGGTTCAAGCGTGAAGCAAGGCTGGTGAGCTTGGAGGGGGGCACAAGTGCGGCGGCACCTGGCAATTTGTCCCCGGGTATGCTCCGCAATGTGGACAAATCCGCGGGCCCCAGCAACAGCCCGATGTCGGATGGATTGAGCGGTGCCGCCTCGACCCGCACGATGATTTCCCCCGGTCCCGGCGGTGGAGCCGTGACTTCCTCGGCGGAAAGCAGCAATTGCCCCTCCTCGGTTATGGTCGAATGCAAAGTAAGGCCGGTGAAGCCTGCCATTTTGTTTCCTGCCTTTATAAAAATCGATTTTAATTAAATATTTGCATATATACTGTCCCGTAAAGTTTTACGCCAGGGGAAATCATCCTTTTTCCGCGCTGGCAAAGATGGTTTGTGCCCAGGGGCAGTCCGGCAGTACGACCGGTGCGCGGATACCGCGTGCCGCCGCGTCCAGCCTCATTGTTTGCAGCTTGGCGCGCGGTTCCGGCTCCATATATAGCCGGTCATGTCCCCACAGGCTTGGCCCGTCGAATGTTTCATGGGGTTGCCATGTGGGAGGATCTATCGTCCGCCCTCCCCAGCCGGTCTCGACGAAAAATCCAGATGGCGTATGGGTATAGTAGGATGTCATATGGTCGTTGGTGTGCCGCCCCAACGTGTAGGCAAGCCGGTTTGTCTCCAAAAGGGCTAAGTCGTAACCTTGGCCCACATCGTCGAGCTGGCAGAACTCCACCATGAAATGATGCACCCCACGCTTGCCGGAACCGACCATGGCAAAGCTATGATGCCGGCCATTGAGATGAAAAAAATACAGTGCATAGGGCGTGAGTCCGTAATCGCTGACATGAAACCCCAGCACATCCCGATAGAAGGGCAGCAAGGCGGTGGCATCCTCCACGTTCAGCACGGCATGCCCCATGCCGAACGGCCCGGTGCGAAAACCCGAAATTGGGCGGCTTGGCCGGAAGGGCGTATCGGCGATGGCCGCGCCATGAAACACCTCCAAAGGATTTCCCGCGGGGTCTAGAAATTGAATCAGTTCCTTGACGTGACGCTCATCCGCCAGAGCGCGCGGTGCGCGGCGTACTGCGATGCCATGCGCCTCCAAGCGCGTGGCCAACCGGTCCAGTGCGGCCGCGCTTGTTGTTTCCCAGCCAATGAATCCCAGCCCCTCCTCTGGGCCGTGTTGTACAATCAGGCGCTGTTTTCGGTCATCCATGCGAAACGCGCGTATCGTTGACGCTTGGTCCACGGCCTGCATGCCAAGTAACCGGGTGGCATAGTCCCCCCATTCATCGAGGCGAGATGAGCGGACCCCGATATATCCCAGAGCGGTTAATTCAGTGAACGGTTCCATTTCGCGCTTCCTTTTATTTCAGGCCGGCTCGGCCATGACCTGATTGCGCAGCACGCCGATTCCACTGATTTCCACCTCCACGACATCGCCCGGTTTCATGAAAAGCGGCGGAGTCCGTTTCAGCCCCACCCCGCCTGGTGTCCCGGAAACAATCACATCCCCCGGCAAAACCGGTAAAATGGTCGAGATATAGGCGATAAGCTGCGGCACTGGCGTGATCATCAATCCGGTTGAACTGCTCTGTACGGTCTCACCATTCAGCCTGGTTGTAAGATGCAGCGTGGCGGGGTCGGGGATTTCGTCGGCCGTGACAAGCCACGGGCCAAACGCACCGGTCCCCGCGAAGGTTTTGCCCGCTAAATACTGGCTGGTGTGCAGCTGCCAGTCGCGGATGCTTCCTTCATTATAACATGAATAGCCAGCGACATATTCCAGAGCCTTCTCCGCTGGAATATGTCGTCCCTCTTTGCCGATCACCACCGCCAGTTCCCCCTCGTAATCCAGCTTGTCTGAAACGATGGGTTTGATCATCGGTTGCAGATGGCCGATCTGGCTCCCCGCAAAACGTCCGAACAGAGCCGGGTTCGGTGTCACGCTCCGACCGGTCTCGGCCACATGGTCGCGGTAATTGAGACCGACACAAATAATCTTGTCCGGGTTTGGAATCACGGGGGCCAGTTGCAGCTCATCCAGTGCGATATCCGGTTCAGTGTCCCGCGCCACGCGGGTGGCTTCGTGCAGCCCGTTCCCCGCCAGCATGTCCCGCAAGGTTGGCCACTTCGTGCCGAACCTGCGTTTCAGATCCACGACGAGACGTCCCTTGACGGCACCATAGCTTAGCCCGTCGGCGTGCATGAATGTGATGAGTTTCATGTTTCACTCCTGATTTTAAAATGAGAACAAGTCAGATGAGGGTACTCAGCGCGTCCAGGTCCTGAACGGAATTCACGGTGCCGAGGACGTACCGGTCAGGGCGTACCAGCACACCCGCCGCTCCCAGCTCTCGCAGCCATGCCTGGGGTTGTGCATCTTCGCCTTCCAGCAACGCAACGTCCCGAGCTTCAAGCCGCGTGCGTAACGCCGCTGGCAATTGTGCTGCCAGGCCCGGTGTCAGCAACGCGGCATATCGGTATCCCGCGGCATCGTCCTGCCAATGTCCATCGTCCAGACATGTTTGACGGGCGATGGTGCGCAGGGGGCCCATCCGCCATTCCGCCGCCACGCCCGCTCCCAATTTTGGCTTGATCGAGCGCATCTTCATCACCTCGCGATCATCCAGGGCGCTTTCGGGGACTGCTCCGGCCATTGCCGTGGTGTTGATGAGCCCGCCAAGCTTTATCGCGAGCTCGATATATTCACGTACATGCGGTATTCGCTCGCTCTGATAGCTGTCGAGCAAGGCCGTATCGTTCAGCCCATGCAGCACCCGCCCCAATTTCCAAGCCAGATTGCCCGCGTCACGCATTCCCGCGCACATGCCCTGGCCAAGAAAAGGCGGTGTGAGATGCGCGGCGTCTCCGGCGATGAGCAACCGTCTATCCCGCCATCGCGCCGCCACGGCGGAACGGAACGTATAAAGCGCGGCACGCTCAATGCGCACATCTTCAGGCTTGACCCAGCGCTTCAGCAAATCCAGCACCGTGCTTGGCTGTATCAGGCGGGCTTCGTCATCGCCTGGCAACACCGCGATCTCCCAACGCCGCCTATCCCCCGTACCGCGAATATAGGTTGCCGGCCGCTGGGTGCTGCAGAATTGTACGGCATGCTCGCCAAGGTCCGGGCATGGGTGGAGCAGCAGCACATCCACCACCAGCCAGCGTTCATTGAACCCCAGATCGTCCAGCGGTTTGCCAATCAGCCGCCGCGCCAGTGAGCGGGCACCGTCACATCCCACCACATAAGCAGCCTTGCAGGTGAAGAGTTTGCCGCTGTTCAGATCCTCATATTGTACAGTCGCGTCTGTCTCGCTCTGTGTAATGGCATAGACCTCGGCGTGATAACGCTGAGTGATCGTGGCGAAACGCGCCAAGCCCGCGCGCAGCAAGGCCTCTAGTTCCGGCTGATGAAATCTGTAACTTTCATGCCAGCCCTGGGGGCCGCGCTCTATTGGGCGCGCCCAGTCGAGCAGCAGGCGCCCCTCATCATCGATAAAGCGCATTCCTGGCACGACGCGCAAAAGTGGTTCCATTTCCTTGGCCAGCCCCGCTGTTTGCAACAGGCGCATCACCTCGGCATCGAACTGCACGGCGCGCGGCAGATGATACGCCGCCGCTTCCCGGTCGAGAATCACGACCCGTATTCCTTGCAGCCCCAGCAAATTGCCGAGCAACGCTCCCACCGGTCCACAGCCGACAATCACCACATCGGCCTCCAGTGAGGAGAGGCAGGTCTTTCTATCGTCGGTCATCTTGTTTCCCCCCAGATGCACCTGGCACCCCATGGCGGTGAAACTTGTGGGTTGAAGGGGCTGGAGGCAAAGTCGTTTTCGAAACTGTCCACTGAACGAACATACGATATGTCACCCAAATCAATTCGTGCCTTCAGCCGTGGCCTTGCTGTTCTCGCGGCTTTGAATCGTCTGGGTAATGCCAGTGTGCTGACCTTGGCGCGTGAAACCGGCATGCCGCGGTCCAGCATCTACCGTCTGTTGCAAACCTTGCTGGATGACGGGTATGTCGGTCGCCGGACCGCCGACGAGCATTTTCATCTGCGCCTGAAGGTGCGCGGTCTATCGGAAGGTTTCGAGGATGAGCATTGGATCGCCGCGGTGGCCAGGCCGGAACTGGTGGCCCTGACTCAACGCATTTCCTGGCCATGCGATGTTTCCACCCTCGAAGGGTTGAAAATGATCATTCACGACACAACCCATCGGCTGGCACCATTATCCATCGACCGCAACATGATTGGGCAGGAATTACCCTTGCTCGGCAGCGCGTCCGGTCTTGCCTATCTCGCTTTCGCGCCGCGGGAGGAACGTGAAACATTGTTGGCCATGCTGGCCCGTTCCAAGAACCCGCAGGATGCCTTGGCCAAAAACGAGGCCCAGACCAGGAAATTGATCTCCGCCACGTGCAAGCGTGGCTACGCGCTACGCCAGGGTGGTGAGATCTGGCCGCATACAGGAGCCGTCGCGCTGCCTGTTTTCGCGGGGGGGAAATTGCTGGGTTGTATCAATGCAATCTGGATGGCCCGGGCCATTAGCGCTCAGGAGGGAGTCGCGCGCTGTTTGGCACCCTTGCGGAAAACCAAGCGCATCATCGAACAAAGGCTTGCCCGGGAAAATGGCGAATCGGTTTGAACTTAAATCGTCTGGGCCACCGATGCTGCCGCATCGCCATGCGTCTTCTGGCATACCCTGATCTCTTCAAATAAGCTCCGGCCCAGAACAGGTGGTTCGATCGATCCAGCCGGTCAGGCCAGTGGCAACGCGTCGGTATGAAGAATGAACATTTACATCATACTGACCTGTTGTTAGGTTGCGTCATCAAGGTCACGGGGTTGGACGGGAACCGCTTATGTTCAAAACACTGCGACAGGGGTTTTCAGGTCGCATGGCGCGCAGGGGCATGGCTCTTTGCGCGTCGCTTCTGTTGTTCAACATCCTTCTCTGGGGCTTGGCGCTGGCGGTGTTTCGTGATCACCCGCTCCTGCTTGGGACTTGCCTTTTGGCTTATGGCTTTGGCTTGCGCCATGCCGTGGATGCCGACCATATCGCCGCCATTGACAATGTCACTCGTAAGCTGATGCAGCAAGGGCAGCGTCCCATTGGGGTGGGGTTGTTCTTTTCCTTGGGGCATTCCAGCATTGTTTTTGGCTTGTCGGCAGCGGTGGCGGCTGTGGCTGGGGCCGTCAAGGGGCGGTTCAATATTCTGCAAAACTGGGGCGGTCTCATTGGCACGTCCATTTCGGCGTTTTTTCTGTTGGCCATCGCGGTTATGAATTTGCTCATCCTGCGTTCCGTCATCGCCACGTTCCGGCGTGTGAAAGCGGGCGGCGCCTATTCGGATGAGGATCTCAACCTCCTGCTCGCCCGGCGTGGCTTTTTTGGCCGTTTGTTTCGGGGATTGTTCGGCATGATCAATCGAAGCTGGCAGATGTATTTCGTGGGTTTTCTGTTCGGGCTTGGGTTCGACACCGCAACCGAGGTCGGTTTGCTCGGCCTTTCCGCCACGGCCGCCACCAAGGGGCTGCCTGTCTGGTCCATCATGCTGTTTCCGGCATTGTTTGCGGCGGGCATGGCGTTGATCGACACGGCCGACTCCATCCTCATGCTCGGCGCTTATGGGTGGGCGTTCATGAAACCCATGCGCAAGCTATTCTATAATATCGTCATCACCTCTGTTTCGGTGCTGGTGGCTGTCTGCGTCGGTGGGTTGGAGGCGTTGGGGTTGGTCCAGGCCCAATATAATCTTTCGGGCTGGTTTTGGGACAAGGTGGCCCTGCTCAGCGGCGATTCCGTGTTCGGCGTGCTGGGCTACGCCATTATCGGTATTTTTGTTTTGGCCTGGATCTTTTCGGTTTCCGTTTACCGGCTGAAACGTTACGATGAAATTCCGGTTGTCTTGACGGATTAAAACTTCATCGCGGTCAACCATCCTTGTTCTGGCCAAGGGGCGGAATATACGGCAAATTGACCCCGACATGTCCGCTGAGCTGAATATCTTCGATGGGCGCATCGTCATGCGGGGGGCGCTGACGGCGCGCGAACTCGGCCCGCTTTGGGAGCGGGCCGTTCGGGCCAGTGCCGCGGCGGCTGGAGCACGGCTCATCCTCGATTTGTCCGCGGTCCAACGGTTGGACAGTTCCGGTGCCGCGTTGCTGCTGGAAATGGAACGCCGCCATGGCGGCGAGGTGGACATTGCTGGCGCTGACGATGCGGCACGGTCGTTATTGGCGCAATTACGCGCGGTGGCACGCCCTCCGGAACCTTCTCCCGTTTCCCCCCGTGGGAAAACGGCTGGTCTCCCAGGTTTTATAAAGAATTGGCGCACCCGGATCGCCTTTTTCGGTGAAACCCTGCTGTCATTCATCGCGTTGCCCGCCAATCTGCGCTTGCTCCGCCGGTCGGATTTTGCCGCGATCGCGGACCGTGCCGGGATGCGGGCGCTGTTTCTCGTTCTGGCGCTTGGTTATCTGATCGGCATGATCCTGGCTTTTCAGTCCGCCGTGCCCATGCGTCAGTTCGGCGCGGATTTGTATGTCGCGGATCTTGTGACCATCGCGCTATGCCGGGAACTGGGGCCGCTTTTGGTGGCGGTGATCCTGGCCGGGCGCACCGGCTCCGCCTATGCGGCGGAGCTTGGCACCATGCGGGTGAATGATGAAATTTCCGCGCTGGTCACCATGGGCATCAACCCCACGGTGATGCTGGTACTTCCGCGCATCGCCGCGGCGATGCTGGTGATGCCGGCCCTGACCGTGGCGATGGATGCATCGGGGCTGGCGGGCATGGCGTCGGTCCTGGCGGCATTCGGTTATCCATTGTCGGCCATCACATCGCATATCGCCATCCTGACCGCGCCGGGGGATTTTTTGCAGGGCTTGGCCAAGGGGGTGGTGTTCGCCGCCGCGGTCGCGCTCATCGGCTGCCGGGCGGGGCTCACCGCCAGTGGCGGCCCGCGCGCGGTGGGGCAGGCCGCCACCGCGGCGGTGGTGGGCGGTATCGTCGCCACGGTGGTGCTGGATGGGCTGTTTGCCATTATTCTCTACAGGCTGCATCTGTGAGCGGGCTGATCCAGGTCCAGGGCGCCACGCAAATCTTCGGGTCCCGCACCATTTTCCGCGATGTCAGCTTTGACATCCAGAAGGGGGAGGTCTTCGTCATTCTCGGTGGTTCCGGCTGTGGCAAATCCACCTTGTTGAAACAGATGATTGCCCTGCTGCCGCCCACGGCGGGGGACATTACCGTGGCTGGCCATAGCGTGACCCATCAAGCGGCGGCGGTCCGGCGCCAGATCGGGGTGATGTTTCAGTCTGGCGCGCTGTTTGGTTCGATGACCTTGCTGGAGAATGTCTCCTTGCCGCTATCCGTGTTCACGGATCTACCCGCCGCCGCCTGCCAGGAGGTGGCGCGGCTGAAACTAGGATTGGTCGGGCTGGGGGATGCGGTGCGGCGCCTGCCTTCGGAAATTTCCGGCGGCATGATCAAGCGCGCCGCCATTGCGCGTGCCCTGGCGCTGGACCCGCCGGTTCTCATGCTGGACGAACCCTCCGCCGGTCTGGACCCCGTTACGTCCGCCGGTCTGGATAAGCTGATCCTTGGCCTGCGTGATACGCTGGGCACCACATGCGTGGTGGTGACGCATGAGCTGCCCTCGATCATGGCCATCGCCGACCGCTGCGCCATGCTGGATGCCCAGGCGCAAGGACTGATCGCGCTGGGCAGTCCGCATGAGCTGATGAAGGATTCCACCCACCCGATGGTTCGGGCTTTTTTTCACCGGGAGACACTGTGATGGAGCTGAATGCGGCGAGCTTTCGCGTTGGCGCCTTCGTGCTGGCGGGTATTGCCTGTCTGGTGGCGTTGTTTCTCTTTCTCTCCGGCGGGCTGTTTCAGGGCGGCACCCTCTATGAGAGTTATTTCAGCGAGTCGGTGCAGGGTCTGTCGGTCGGGACCGCGGTAAAATATCGCGGTGTGCCTGTCGGCAACGTCACCTATCTTGGTCTCGCCGCCATGGATTATGCGCCGGATATCCGGTCGATCGAAAATGATCACCAATATCGCCAGATCGTGGTCCGGTTCAGGTTGAATTTCAAAAAAGTCGGAGAAGTCGATATCGAAAAAGCCGTTCGCGCGGGCCTGCGCGCGCAGATTAAGCCGCAAGGCATCACCGGCCTCTCTTATATCGATCTCAGCTTCGTGAATCCGAAAACCTATCCGCCGGAAGCCGTCCCCTGGCATCCCGACGATCCGGTCATTCCCGCGATCCCAAGTACTTTAACCCAGGTGCAGGACGTGGCGGAAAAAATATTCAGCTCCCTTGGTCAGGTCGACATCGCGAAGATGAGCGATAATCTAAGTCAGCTTCTCGCCACATTGAATGACGAGGTCAGCAGCGGAGACGCGCATAAGGCCCTGGCCAATGCCGATGAGCTGTTGAGCACCCTCAATCAGGCCCTGAAGCAGAGCAACCTGCCCGCCACCACCGCCAGCATCCGCAATCTGGCGGGCGGCAAGCAGACGGAGCAAATTCTGGCGCAGCTCAACCAGACGACGGCGCAACTAGCCAAGATCAGCTCCCAGCTTCCCGCTCTGCTTTCAGCCTCTCAGGCGGCGGTGAATCAGGCAAGCGAGACAACGGCGGATGTGCAGGGGCAGCTCCTGCCCATTCTGCAATCGATGAAAGCCACCATGGATAATCTGCGTGACTTCTCTTCCACGCTTTCCACCAATCCAAGTCAGGTGATTTGGGGCGCGCCTCCCCCGCCTCCGGCCCAGGAAGGAAGTAAATAAATGCCGTATCGCCGTTTTATCCTGGCCGCGCCGCTAGGTCTTGTGGCCTGTAGCTCATTGCTGCCACGGCAGAAATATGTTCCCCGCACCATCTGGCCCTTGCAGCCGCCTCCGTCGGGAAATGGTGCCACCATGAGCACGGGGCCGGTGCTGCTGGTGCGTGGCATTACCGCGGGGCCGGGGTTGGAGCGGCGCGGATTGCAAAGCTTGCTGACAGGGGGCGATCTGAAGATCGATTATTATAATCTGTGGGCTGTTCCTCCGGCGGATGCGGTCACACAAGGGCTGGTGAGCTGGGCGCAGGCTAGCGGGCTGTTCTCCGCCGTGGTCACGCCCGGCACGCGGTTGACGCCGGGGCTCATCGTCGAGGGTGAGTTAACGGAGCTTCTGACAGACATACCCGCCCGTCAGGCCCGCGCGGCGATGAGCCTTTTGGTGATCAAGCCCGCTGGCAATTTAGGTGGTTTCGCGCAGCCTTTGGGACAGGTGAAGCTGACCGCCGCCCAGCCCGTGCACGGCACGGGTGCCGCGGCGCAGGCTGCGGCGCAGACCCAGGCCGTTGCCAGCCTGTTGGCGCAGGCCATGGCGCGGCTGGCGGGTTATGCGTCACGATGAAAGGCTAATCTCCTATCCAGTCCGCTTTGTAGAGCTTGGCGCCCGGTGGTGGGATAAAGCGCTTGTCGGCCTGGGCTTCGGCCAAGCGCAGAGCGTTCAGTGAGATGATCAAGGCCAGAACATTCATCATGCCCGGCGGGATCCATTGGATCAGCCCGCCGAGCAGTTGATCGTCGGCGGGGGAAATGGCCGGGAAGAGCCGTCCACAAAGCTCATAGAACGAGAACAAGTCCGTATGGCTTAGCGCGATAAAGGCGCCGATGGCGATTTGTGGAAACATCACGAAAAATCCGGTGCCTGCCCTGGCGAGATAGGAATAGCGGCAAGGTGGTTTGGGGCGAGGGTCCAGCGCCACCATCCAGAACAGAACACCCCCCGCGAGGCAGGACAGGTTCATGAACGCATATAAGGCGGGGTCGATCATCGCCGCGAAATGCACCGGCGGTAGCAGCCAGATATCGGATGTGACGAGAAACACCGCCATCGCCGCCAACGGATGAGAGAGAGGTCTTACCCATCGCCATATTGCCCGGGCGGTCCGGTTGACCCAGTCTGGCGCCCCCGCCGCCAGCACCGCTCCCGGCCAGGAAATACCCGCGCAGAACGGCGCAATCATGCCTAGAGTCACCGCCTGCACACGGTTCAGAAAGAACATATGCTGGGCGAGATACTCAAAATGTGTCTGCAGCACGAACCAAACGCCGAGTACACCGGCCAGGAAGAAGCCTTGCCTCGGCTTGCCCGGCCGCATATCCGCCGCAAGGCGGCGCAGGCCTCGCCAATACCAGAATAACAGCAGCAGGCATCCCGCGAATATCAGCGGATTGAACACAAAGGGCAGAAGAAACGGCAACCGCGCGGGTATGAAATAGCATCCTCCCCCCACCACAAGCGTGAGGAGAAGGAGGCGGATTTCAGCCATTCAGCCTGTCCATGGGGACACCGGACAGGGCGCGGCTGGTGCGGATTGTCTGCAATGTCTGCACCCGCGCCACATGCGCGGCATTGGTCAGGCGTTGGGTGAGTTGATTTTCATGCGCCGCGTCGCGCGCCACCAGTTTCAGCAGAAAATCCCCGCCGCCGCGAATCATGTGGCATTCCCGCACTTCAGGCCAAGTGGCGACCAGCGCCTCGAAAGCTTCCAGCACCGCGAGCTTCTGGCTTTCCAGCCCCACGATCACGAAAAACGCGATCTGCCAGCCAAGCTTATGCCCGTCCGTTTCGGCATGATAGCCCTTGATATAGCCGGCTTCTTCCAGCCGTCGCACACGGCGCAGGCAGGGCGGGGGCGAGATTCCCGCCCGGCGGGCCAGTTCCACATTCGTCATGCGCCCATCTTCCTGCAATTCCGAAAGGATCTTGCGGTCGATCTCGTCCAGCACAAGCAGCTCGGTCTCAGTCTGCATACAATCACCAAGGTCGTTTGGCGCAATATAATTGCGTAAAATCATTTGGCCATGGGCAATATCATGCAGATTGCCGCTTTACCGCCGGATCGTGCGCAAGATGCTGCTTTCAAGGTAAAAAATCGGTGCTTCTTCCGTTGACGCCGGCCTGCCCGGTGTTGTCTCTCAACGGTATGTTCGATGTCGCGGTTGTGGGGGCCGGGGTGGTGGGTTGCGCGGTGGCGCGGCGTTTCGCCCTGGGCGGGGCGAAAACGGTGCTGCTGGAAAAAGGGGCCGATATTCTCTCCGGCGCCAGCAAGGGTAACAGCGCCATCCTGCATACGGGGTTCGACGCGCCGCCGGACAGTCTGGAGCTTGCCTGCATGCGGTCCGGATACCGGGAATATCTCACCATCCGCGACAGTCTGGGCTTGCCGCTGCTGGAAAGCGGGGCAATGGTGCTGGCTTGGGACGATGAGCAGGTGGCGCGGCTGCCCGGCATCGTAGAGGCCGCGCACGGCAACGGGGTGGAGGATGTGCGGGCCGTCGAGCGCGTGGAGATTCTGGCGCGCGAACCGCATCTGTCTCCAGCGGTGAAGGCGGGCGTGCTGGTGCCGCGGGAATTCCTCATCGACCCCTGGAGCGCACCTTTGGCCTATGTGCTGCAAGCCATTGCGGCGGGGGCGCGGGTACGGCGGAATATCGAGGTGCTGGGTGGGGAATTCTCCGGCGGGCGCTGGGAGTTGCGGACCAGCGAGGGGGCGATTGAGGCCACAACCATCGTCAATTGCGCCGGGCTGTTCGGGGATGCGCTGGAAAAGGCGTTGCTGGGTGGAGCTTCCTTCACCATCAAGCCACGCAAGGGGCAGTTCGTGGTATATGACAAGCAAGCCGTGAAGCTGCTGCGCCATATCATCCTGCCGGTGCCGGGCGAGCATACCAAGGGCATTGTGGTGACGCCGACCATTTTCGGCAATGTGCTGGTCGGTCCCACGGCGGAGGAACAGGAGAGCCGCACCGATGCGGGCACGGACCATGGCACGCTGGAGATGCTGAAGGCCAGAGGCGAGGAGATTTTGCCCGATTTGGCGCAGATGGGGGTGAATGCGATTTATGCCGGCATCCGTCCGGCGACGGAGCGGAAGCATTACCGCGCGCGGCACGAACCGGAACGGAACTATATCGGGCTGAACGGTATCCGCTCCACGGGTCTGACCGCCGCCCTGGGCTTGGCCTTGCATGCCTGGGAACTGCATGGCGGTGGTGCGGAGGAGCAGGCCGCTCCGGCCATTTCCGGTGTGCCGCGCCTGGCCGAATGCGCGTTGCGCGACTGGCAAACGGAGGCTCACGGAGAGATCGTCTGCCATTGTGAGATGGTGACCCGCCAGGAGATTGAGGCGGCGTTGCAAGGCCCGCTGCCCGCTGGGGATTTCGGGGGTTTGCGCCGCCGCACCCGCGCGGGGATGGGCCGATGCCAGGGGTTTTACTGCCATGCCAGCTTGGCGGTGCTGAGCGCGGGTAAGTTGCAGGAGCCGCTGGCCCATGATTGAGGCGATGATGGATGTGGCGATCGTCGGCGGCGGGCCATCCGGTATCGCGGCGGCGCTGCGGTTGAAGGCGCGCGGTGTTCCACGTGTAACAATTCTGGAGCGCGAGGAGATTCTGGGCGGTGTGCCGCGCCATTGCGCGCATCCGCCTTTTGGGATGCGGGAATTTGGCCGTGTTCTTTCCGGCCCCGCCTATGCCCGGCGCTTGGCGGAAGCGGCGCGGGCGGCGGGGGTGGAGATTTTGCCGCGTCATGGCGTGGTGGCGCTGAAGCCGGATGGGAGGCTGGAGGTTGCGCTGCCGGATGGGAGGCGGGAGATTCAGGCCCGGCGGGTGTTGCTGGCCACCGGGGCACGGGAGATGTCGCGTGCCGCGCGGCTGGTGGGGGGAGCACGGCCCATCGGCGTGTTGAATACCGGCGCCTTGCAGGCTTATGTGAATATGCAGGGACTGGTGCCGTTCCGCCGCCCTGTGGTGGTGGGCACTGAGCTCGTGGCGCTTTCCGCCCTTTCCACCTGCCGGCATCACGGCATCCGTCCGGTGGCGATGGTGGAGGAAAATGCCCGTCCCACGGCGCGCTGGCCGCTTTCGCTTTATCCGAAGCTGGCGCGTGTGCCCTTGCACCTGAATACGACAATCGAGCGGATTGACGGAATGCCCAGGGTGGAGCGGGTGGTGCTGTCCACGGGGCAAAGCCTCGCATGCGACGGCGTGCTGTTCACAGGCAGGTTCTTGCCGGAGGCGAGCTTGGTGCAATCCAGCCATTTATCCTTCGATCCCGGTACGCGCGGTCCGGTTGTGGACCAGTATGGACGTTGCTCCGACACGGCCTATTTCGCGGCGGGGAATGTGCTGCGGCCGGTCGAGACGGCGGGGTGGAGTTTCCGGGAAGGCGTGACGATCGGCGATTATATCGCCGATGATCTTTCCGGTGGGCTGCCGAGCCTGGAAGGCAGTCTGGACGTGTCGGCGGGGGAGAACGTGAAATTCGTGATGCCGCAGCGTCTGGCGCATGTGGCGCCCTTGAGGGGGCGGCTGCAATTGCGGGTGGCGGCATCGGTGCAAGGGCAGTTGCGGGTGCGGGCGGGTGAGGCCGTGCTGTACCGCCGCCGGGTGGACGCACTGCCGGAGCGGCGGATCTTGATCAATCTGGATGGGGTGAAGACGCCGCCGGACGATGCGCGGCTGGTTGTGGAAATCATCAAGTGAGGATTGCCGGGCTCGATCAGGGCACGACCAGCACGCGTATTCTGTTGCTGGAGGATGGCGCGGCGCGGATCGCTCAAAGCGTGAGGCACCGGCAGATCTATCCACGCCCGGGCTGGGTGGAACATGACCCGGAGGAGTTGCTGGAGAATTTACGTGTCTGTCTGGCGGCTGCGGAAGGAGTAACGGCGATTGGCCTCGCCAATCAAGGAGAGAGTTGCCTAGCCTGGGACGCGTTGACGGGCAGGGCGATTTCCCCGGTGATCGTCTGGCAGGATAACCGCACGGCGGCAGAGGTGGCGGCGCTCGTGGAGCATGGCCCGGACGTGATGGCGCGTGCCGGGTTGCCGCTGGATGCATATTTCTCCGCCAGCAAATTAGGCTGGATCATGCGTAACATTCCCGAGGCTGGGCGGGCATTGCGGGAAAATCGGTTGCGGCTGGGCACCACGGATGCGTTTTTTCTAGACCGTTTGGCGGGGGTGTTCGCCACGGATGTCACCACGGCCTCGCGGACTAGCCTGATGAATCTGGAAACCGGGCGGTGGGATGAAACATTGTGCCGCATTTTCGGCGTGCCGATGGAGGCGCTGCCCGAAATCAGGCCGTCCCAGGGCGATTTTGGCGAGATTGGCGGTATATCCGTGCGGGCCGCGATGGTGGACCAGCAAGCCGCGCTGTATGGCCATGGCTGCCGTGCCAGGGGAGATGCGAAGATCACTTTCGGCACGGGGGCGTTCGCTTTGACGGTGACGGGAGAGGAGATCATTCGCGCTCCGGAACGGGGCTTGCTGCCCACATTGGCCTGGGAGGCCAATGGAGCGCGTAGTTATGCCGTGGATGGTGGGGTGTACGATGCCGGGTCCGCCGTGGAATGGGCGAAGCGGATCGGGTTATTCACCGATTTGTCCGAGTTGGCGGTGTTCGAGGCCGCGCCGGCGATTTCGCGGGGGATTGCCTTCGTGCCCGCCTTGTCCGGACTTGCCTGCCCGCATTGGGATCGTTCTGGCGCCGGGCTGTTTATCGGCATGGGGACCGGGACCACGAAGCAGGATATGGCTCAGGCCGTGCTGGAGGGCATAGCCCTGCGCACCGCCGAGGTTGTGGAGGCGATGAGCGCCCTGGTGCCGATCCATGATCGCATCTCGGTGGATGGCGGCCTGACCCGCAGCCCGTATTTCCTTGAATTTTTAGCGAATGTTTTGGAGCGTGAGATCGCTTGCCCGGCTTTCGATGAATTGACGGCCTTTGGCGTGGCATCCATGGCCGCGGGGCGGGAGATGGCAAGACCTGGGGGCATCAGAAGCATCTCCCCGGCTGAGGGCCCGGCACGGGAATGGCGAGGGCGTTTCGAGGATGCCGTGGCCCGTGCCAAGGGCTGGCGGTGACTCGCCATCATGCCGGAGACTCTTCATAGTGAAGGCATGGATGCTGAGCATGATCCTCGTCTTATGCGGTTATTCAGGGTGTTGCCCAGCACTGTCCGTCATTCTTATGAGTGGCTGATCCGCCCGCAGGCTAAATGGGTGCGCATCCCCGTGGGGGTGGCCTTGATGCTGGGCGGTATTTTCAGCTTTCTGCCGGTATTGGGTATCTGGATGTTGCCCCTGGGGGCCATTCTGGTGGGGGAAGACATTCCGCCCATCCGCCGCGCCACCCTGCATGGGCTGGGGTGGGTTCAGAAAAAATGGGATCATTGGCAGGCGTGGCGGACAAGCCGTAAATCCAAGACAAAGCCCTGAAAATCCATTGCGGCGCGCGGTGGGCGGTTACAGCTTATCTCCGATAAACAAAACGGAGGACAGCATGGAAGCGGCCATTATCACCGGCGCGGCGGATGGAATCGGGCTGGCCACGGCCAGGTTGTTTGCCGCGCGGGGATGGCGCGTCGCGCTGCTGGATGTGCGGGCGGAAGCGGTGGAGGCCCATGCGGCGGCATTGGGGGTGGAGCATCTCGGGGTGAGGTGCGATGTGGCGTGCGAGGCCGATGTGCTGGCGGCCATCGAGGCGGTGGCGGCGCGGTTCGGGCGGATCGATGCGTTGGTGAACAATGCCGGGATCGGCACGCCGCATATTCCGACTTTGGAGCAGGGTTTGGAAGGGTTTGAGCAGGCGCTGCGGGTACATCTCTCCGGTACGTTCTTGATGTCTCGCGAGGCGGGGCGGGCGATGCTGGCGCAGGGCGGCGGCGCGATTGTGAATCTCAGCTCCATCGCCGGGGTCACGGGGCTGCCACGCCGCAATGCCTATGGCGCGGCGAAGGCGGGAGTTATTTCCATGACGCGTTCCATGGCCTGCGAATGGGCGGGCAAGGGCGTGCGGGTGAACGCGGTGGCGCCGGGTTTTACCGCGACATCCCTGGTGCAAAAGCTGGAGCGGGACGGCTCCATCGACATCAAGCGGCTGCGGGGGAGGATTCCGATGGGAAGGCTGGCGCGGCCGGAGGAGATCGCGGAGACGATTGTTTTTCTGTGCCTGCCGGCGGCCTCTTATGTGACAGGCGCCGTGTTGAGCGTGGATGGCGGCTGGGCGGCGTTTGGGGATGCCGGGCTGGCCCAAGAGGCTGGGGTATAAAGAGGCTGGGGTATAAAGAGGCGGGGGTATGAAAAGGGCCGCGCGGAACGCGGCCCTTTGCTGAGGATCAGGCGACGATCTCGATTTCGGCGAAGAAGAAGGAAATCTCGTTCGCGGCGGCTTCCGGGCTGTCGGAGCCATGCACGGAGTTGGCTTCGATGGATTCCGCGAACTCGGCGCGGATGGTGCCGGCGGCGGCGTTGGCCGGGTTGGTGGCGCCCATGATATCGCGGTTCTTGGCGATGGCGTTCTCACCATAGAGAACCTGCGCCACGACCGGGCCGGAGATCATGAAGGACACCAGGTCGTTGAAGAAGGGGCGGGCGGAGTGCACGGCATAGAACGCCTCGGCCTGGGCCTTGGTGAGGTGCAGGCGCTTGGTGGCCGCGATCATCAGGCCATTCTCTTCGAACTTGGCGTTGATCTTGCCGGTGAGGTTACGGCGGGTGGCGTCCGGCTTGATGATGGACAAGGTGCGTTCGATGGCCATGGTCTATTGCTTTCCTGTGGATGTTGCGGGCGCAATAGCCGGGCAGCCCAGGCTGGGCAAGCCCTGGCGGCTTATATACAGAAAGACGCATGAGTGTCCTGCGCCTTGAAGACCTTTCTTATTCCATTGCCGGCCGTCCGCTGCTGGAGCATGCGGAGCTGCTGCTGGACGAGGGCAGGCATGTCGGCCTGATCGGGCGCAATGGGGCGGGGAAATCCACGCTGTTGAAACTGGTGGCCGGGGAGATCAGACCGGATGGCGGTAAGATCCTGCTCGGGAACCGGGTGCGGCTGGGTTATGTGGCGCAGGAGGCGCCGGGCGGCGATATTACGCCGCTGGATGTGGTGCTGGCCGCCGATACCGAGCGCGCGGCGCTGCTGCGGGCCGCGGAGCATCCGGAAACGCCCGGTGAGCGTCTGGCGGAAATTCATGAGCGGCTGCTGGCGATCCGGGCGGATTCAGCGCCCGCGCGGGCGGCCTCCATTCTGGCGGGGTTGGGGTTCAACGAGGCATGGCAGGCCAGGCCGATGAGCAGCTATTCCGGCGGCTGGCGGATGCGCGTGGCGCTGGCGGCGGTACTGTTTTCCGAGCCCGATCTGCTGCTGTTGGACGAACCGACGAACCATCTGGACCTGGAAGCAACGCTTTGGCTGGAAGGCTATTTGCAGAAATTCCCCGGCGCCATTCTGCTGGTGAGTCATGACCGCCAGCTTCTGGATAGGGCCGTGGAGGCGATTGTGCATCTGGATGGCGGCAAGCTGAGCATGACGCCGGGTGGGTTCGCGGAGTTTGTGCGAATCAAGACCGAGCGCGCCTTGCAGCAGGCCAGGGCGGCGGAGCGTGTGGCGGCACAGCGGGCGCATATGCAGGCCTTCGTGGATCGTTTCCGCGCCAAGGCCAGCAAGGCTCGGCAGGCGCAGAGCCGGCTGAAGGCGCTTGAGCGGATGCCGCAGTTCGATGCGGTGGTGGAAGCGCAGGCGACGCAATTTTCCTTCCCCTCACCGGAGGAACTGCCGCCGCCGATGCTCCAGCTTGAGGGCGTTGATATTGGCTATGACGGCAAGGCGGTGCTGTCGGGTGTGAGCCTGCGGATTGATATGGAAGACCGGATTGCCCTGCTGGGGCAGAACGGCAACGGCAAATCCACCTTGGCGAAGCTGCTGGCAGGAAGGCTTGCGGCCATGCGGGGGCGGGAGTTCCGGGTAAAGGGGCTGCGCGTGGGGTATTTCGCCCAGCATCAGGAGGATGATCTGGTGCTGACGGATACGCCCTATGACCATCTGGCGCGGGCCTTGCCGCGGGCGCTGCCTGCCCAGGTGCGTGCCCAGGCGGCGCGGTTTGGACTGGATGCGGACAGGGTGAACACGCCGGTGGGGCAGATGTCCGGTGGGGAGAAGGCGCGGCTGCTGCTGGCCTTGGCCACGCGGGATGCGCCGCATCTGTTGATTCTCGACGAACCGACGAACCATCTGGACATTGATGCCCGCGATGCGCTGATCAAGGCGCTGACGGATTTCGAGGGGGCGGTGGTGCTGATTTCGCACGATCCGTATCTGGTGGAGCTGGCTGCCGACAGGCTGGTGCTGGTGGCGAATGGGAAGGCCACGCCCTTCGAGGGCGATCTGGCCGCCTATGCCGCGACCATGAGCGAGCGCGCGGCCCCCGCCCAGGCCAGGAAGGTTGAGGAAAAGAAGAACGACAAGGCCGCGCGGGCCGAGGCGCGTGCCAAGCTGGCGCCGTTGCAGAAAGCGGCCAGGGCGGCGGAGACCGCGCTGAACAAGCTGACGGCAGAGAAGGAGATGCTGGAGGCGAAGCTGGCGGATGAGGGGATTTACACCCCGGCCAAGGCGGCGGCGTTGAACCAGATCACGCTGCGGCTGGGCGTGTTGAAAAACGAGATCGAAACCGCCGAACTGGCATGGCTGGAAGCGGCTGAGGCGTTGGAAGCCGCGGACTGATCACGCCACCACAAGCTGCACGCGATTTTGTTCCAAGGCCCTGCGCAGTTCGTTGGGCGGCGGTGCGTCGGTCACCAAGAGATCCACCTGAGGCCAGCTTGCGAAACGCGTGGCGAAGAGCAGATTGAATTTACCGTGGTCGGCGGTGACGACGCATTTCGCCGCGCGGCCAAGCATCGCGATGTTCACGGCGGCAATTTCGGGCAGCGCGTCGCTGGCGCCGTCCGTGGTCAGGCCGCTAGCGCCCAGGATCACATAGTCCGCGTACAGGCTTTGCAGAAACACAATGGCATGGCCACCGGTCGTGCTGGCTTCGCCGGAATGGTAGAGGCCGGGGATCATCATCACCTTGATCGAATGATTGCTGCTGAGTGCCGCCGCGACGCCATATGAATGGGTGACAACCATGATGTCATTGAGTTTGGCGGCGATCTGATGCGCGACATGCGTTGCCGTCGACCCGCTGCCGATCAGCAGGATCCGGGCATCGGCAACCTGTTCGACAGCCGCCATCGCGATACGCTGGCGTTCGCGCAGGCGCAGCGCTTGCCGTTCGGACACGTTGGGTTCGGTATTCAAGGGCCGCACCGCGCCGCCATAGGTACGGTTGAGCAATCCAGCGCGGGTCAGCTCATCGAAGTCCCGCCGGATTGTTTCAGTCGATACATGCAATTCATTTGCGAGTTCGGCGACCCTGAGGCTGGGGGCAGTGCTGAGCGCCGCTAAGATTTTTGCCTGCCGTTCCCGCTTCTCTTGCCTCATTCATGTACCCGTCTAGATTGAAGGCGAGTATGATTGCTGAGACGAAATTATGCAAATACCCTATTTGCAACAATTTTTCAGAAGGAACGCGGAATTGATTCCATAATAGAGACAATTCGCCGCGCCGGGTGGGTTTTCAGGCGTATTTCAGAATGAAAAATCCAGCGATGAGCAGAATGGCAAAGAGGCTGGTGATCAGCCCGAGACGGTTTTCGATGAAATTCCGTGCCGACTCTCCAAAGAACCGTAACAGTAACGCTTCCAGGAAGAATCGACCGCCGCGTGTGATCAGGCTCAGCCCCATGAAGGCCCAGAAATTGAAACCGGCGGCGCCCGCCGCGATGGTGACAATTTTATAAGGGATCGGCGTCAACCCCTTGATGAGGATGATGGCGGCTCCATATTCGGCGAATTTATGCCGAAACGCCGCGAAGGCGGCATCGTAATGATAAAAATGAATGATGGGCTGCGCCAGCTTTGCAAACAAAGCATAGCCGATGCCATACCCGACGGCGCCACCAAGCACGCTGCCAAGCGTCGCCAGCAGCGCAAAGAAGAATGCCCGCCGTGGCGCCGCCAGTGCCATGGGAATCAGCAGCACGTCCGGCGGCAGGGGAAAGAAGCTGGCTTCCGCCATCGCCAGCAGGAACAGCCATAGAGGTGCCGAGGGTTTCGCGCTCAGGCTCAGCACCCGGTCATAGAGACGGCGCAGCATCGGTGGGTCAGTTATTCTGCAGAATGACGGAGCGGTGGCGCAGCTGGTCCATCATCTGTTCGGATTCGAGTTGCACCCGGCGGTCGATGATCATGTTGGTGATTGTATCGTCGGAGGGAAGCTGGGCTTTTTCCTGGGTACGGCCGCAGATCATGACCACGGAGACACCGGCGGCTTCCACCAACGGGCGGCTCAGCGTGTTGAGCGGCAGGCTGGCCAGGATTTTTTGGAAAGCCGTGGGCGTGACGGTGGCGAGATTCACAGGCCCTGGATTGGCGGGATGGACATTGCCGTAGGCCGCGTTCAGCGCCTCGACATCCTGGCAGCTTTTGGCCTTCTGGGCCTTGGCCATGAACTTGGTGATGAAGTCGATTTGCACCTGACCAAGCTGCCCGCCCGTGACTGGTTGGGGGTATTGGCCATAGGCCTGGCGCATGTCCAGGATGGTTTGGAGCTGGTTGCCTTCGTCGTGTTTGTCCAGAAGCTGGACGATTTCATAGCCGCCGGGCACGCGGATGGGGTTGGAAATGGCGCCGACCGGCATCTGTTTCACCGTTGCCGCGACCGGCGGATCGAGTTGGTTGAGCTGGACGAAGCCGAGATTTCCGCCGGCCAGGGCGGTCTGAGCCTGGGAGAATTGGGCCGCGACAATGGGAAAGGGCGCGCCTTGGCGAAGCTGCCCGATGACGGTCTCGGCGAAATTCTCGGCGGGGGTTTCATCGCTCGGGTCGGTAACGGGGATGAAAATCTCCGCCAGATGGTATTGGGTGGCGCCAAGGCTGGCCTTCAGCGCCGTTTTTTGCGCCTCGAGGTCGCCCGGCGTGGGCTGTAGCCCTGGTCCCAGAACCTTATGCAGCACTTTCTGCCAGCCGATGCCGGTGCGGATTTGGGATAAGAGGGTGGAGTACGGCACGCCGGCCGCGGTGAGGCGCGATTGCAGCCCGCCAGCGGGAATATTGTTGCTCTGCTCGATATGAGAGATGGCGTCCGCGACCTCCTGGTCGGAGACGGTGATGTTCAGCTTGTTGATTTCCTGTTGCTGCAGGGTCTGGTCGATCAGCTGTTTTGTCACCTGCGGCGCGAGGCGCTGGATGATTTGCGGTGTGGGGTTCATGCCCATGGAAAGGGCGAGCAGCCGGGCACGCGCCGCGACATCCTGCGTGGTGATGACTTGCCCGTTCACCACCGCCGTCATGCCCGATGAATCCGGCCCTGATTGGGTGGCGGAGGTGGGGGCCACGCTTTGGGCGAAAGCCGGGGCAGCGCAGACCGTGGCGAGAAGGGCGGCGCGAAGCAGGATTTTCATAGGGCGTTGAATCCGACGGTTCCGAGGGTTTTGAACGTGAGCTGCAGAAGCACCAGCGTGCTGCCATTGTCCAGGTTGAAGGAGGTGAAACGCTTATAAAAGATCACGTTGACACCGAAGCAGTCATTTTGCCAGCCGGCGGAGGCGTTCACCTCGTCGAACTGGTCGGTCTCAAGATTGCGTTGCAGGCCGCCCGAAAGCGACCAGGGGCCTAGCTGGGTGGCGATGTTGGCGGTGATTTCCTTGCGCGAGGTGAAATAAGAGGAAGGTGGATCGAGGGTGATCGCCTCACTCTGGGTCGCATCGTCGTACAAGGCATAAGGGTTTGTACTGGTGTAGAGATAGCCGGTTGAGAGTTTCAGCCGGTTATCGCCGAAATTGGCGGTCAGGTCGGTCATCCGGTTGCCCAGCGTCTTATGCGAGAGCCGGCCACGATAAGCGACATTGAACCAGGGGGTGGGAGCCACCACCAGGCGTGTAACGATGTCGGAGGCATTATCCTCAAGCCCGGAAGCGGGCAGGTACACGAAATCCTTATGAAAACGGTAGGACTGGCCGAGCAGCCCGTCCAGGGTCATGCCGCCGGGCAGGTACCAGGCGGCGTGCATGGCGTAATCCACCCGCGTGCCACCCTCCAACCGGTCGATGCCGGGATAACGGTTGAGCGAGAACAGGTTGGCATCGGAAAATTCGAGATCGAGGCTGTCCTCATTGGGGATTTTGTCATTGTCCGAGATGCCGGTAACCGGCGAGACAACGAGCTGCACCATTGGTTCGATCAGCTGGCTGCCCCAATTTTGGGTCGGGCGGATGAAGGGCCAACGCAGCATGACCGCGCCATAAGGCTGGGCGCGGGCGATGCTGCTTTGCTGGACGGTGCTGTAATTGGGCTGCTGGTTCAGCTTGTCGGCGTTGTAATACGCGGCGTCGAGCTGTAGCCGCGCGGTGCCCACTATGCCCTCGGGCAGGGTGAATGGCACGGAATAGGCCGGGATGACGGCTAAGCGCCTGGTATTGGTGCCAACATCGCGCATCACGTTGAAGGCGTTGACGTCGATGTGAAAAGTGCCGCCGAGCCGGTCCGGCTGAGAGACGAAATGGTACTGGCCGTAGGGGGCGACGATCGGCAGTTTGTTTTGATCGACCGAGGCGACCAACCCCTGGAAGGTTTGGGCGTCGATCCGCGCGTAGGAGCCAGCACCGAACCCTTCCAGATAGACATTGCTCTCCAGGTAGGAGGCGTTGGGCAGGATGCTGAAATCATCCAGATATTGCGGGTTGGAGGCATGGTTGAAGGAAAAGCCAGTCCGCCAATTCTCGTTGATGTCGAACGTGCCGTTGGCGAAGATCGAGCTGCCGAAGCTGCCGCGGTCGCGTCCGCCAGAGAGCCGCACATCCAGCGTTCCTTGGTTGAAGGCCTGCCGGTAATCGGCCTTCAACGCCGGCCCCTGCTTGGTGGCGAATATGGGCGACAGCGTGAGGTCGGCCGATTTGCCCAGCGTGATATAGTAGGGGATGGCGATGAAGGCGCCGAGCTGCGAGGTTGCGCCGGCGGAAGGGATCAGCAGCCCGGTCTGGCGTTTCACCGATGGGTCTGGTTCGGTCATGTAAGGCAGCCAGAATACCGGCACGCCCTTGAGCAGCAGCGTGGCGTTGCGGAACTCGATCATCTTGTGTTCGAGGTCGCGCGTGGCGCTGGTGGCACGGATCGCCCAGGTGGGAGGCGCGCGCGGGTCGTCCTTGCAGAGCGTGCAGGCGGAATAGACGGGCTTGGACAGCTCGTCGATCTTCCCGTCATAACGCCGCCCGCCATTGGCGATGATACGGGCGTTCTGCGCCAGTCGCGCGGCGACGAATTTCATCACCGCGTTTTTCATATTGTCGGAGAGCACGACATGGTCGGCATAGACTGTCTCGCCGCCCGGCTGCACGAGCACCACATGGCCCGATGCGGTGACGATATTGGTGTTGCGGTCGATGGTGACCTTGTCCGCATGCAGGGTCTGGCCGTTCTGCACGGCGGTGACATGGCCCGAAGCGGTGATGATATTGCCGTTTTTGTCGTAGGACAGGCTGTCCGACGTGAAGCTCACCGGCGCATCCTTGCCGCCGGAGGGGGCAGGGCCGGAAACGAGCGACCCCACGGATTGGGCCAGGACCGGTCCTCCCAGGCAGGAGGAGGCGAGCAGAAGGAGAAGGCGGCCGGTACGGGTCATGGCTCAGCCATCTTCCAGATGGAGCAACAAGGCAAGCGCCAAAAACAATCCGGCCAGTGCCGGGGCCCAGGCGGCCAGCCCCACGGGAATGGCGCCCGACGTGCCGAACTGGTTGGCGACCTCCGAAATCATGAAGAGGGCGAAGCCAAATCCGACACCAGAAACCAGCATGGTACCCGCTCCGCCGCGGCGTGAGGGCCGCATGGAAAATCCCGCAGCCACCAGTGCCATGGTGGAGCACAGCAACGGCAATGCCAACAGGGTCTGGAATACAAGCTCATGCTGGGTGGCGGAAAACCCGGATCGCTTGAGCAGATGGATGAAGCCGGGCAAGGCCCAGAAAGACAGCGCATTGGGAGAGGCGAAGCTTTCCTGCACGCGGTTCACGGTCAGATCGGTCGGGAAGTCCATTTGCGGCAAACGCTGGGGGGCGGCGTCTGGCCGCAGTACGAAGACCTGTCGGAGCTTCCAGTCGCCGGACTGCAATGTCGCGTGCTGGGCCTCCAGCCGTTCCAACAGATCGGTATTGGCATTGAGCCGCAGGATGCTGACTTGGTCCGCCTCCAGGGCGTGATTCTGCAAATGCACGTTGCTGGCGTGCAACACCGCGAAGCCCTGGGGGGTGAGGCCGTTATCCGCTTGCCGGACCCAGAGCGACCCGCCATTGAGCGAGAGCGGCCCGCCGGATGGTTTGAGGTAGGTGTTGTCGAGCTGTTCAGCCCGGCCATACATCACCGCCGAGAGTGGGCTGATGGCGGTGGTGCAGAGCGCGCCCAGCAGGCAGGCGGTGAGGACCGGCGTTGCCAGGAACTGCCAGGCGGAGATGCCGGCGGCGCGCGTCACCACCAGTTCAGAGGAGCGCGCCAGCCGCCAGAAGGCATAGATGCCACCCAGCAGCACGGCGAAGGGAATGATCTGCATCAGGCTCCAGGGCAGGCGCAATGCCTCGATTTCGACGAGTATGCCGAAGGTGGCGTTGGGAGCCGTGGCGGATTCGCGCAGCAATTCGAGGAAGTCGAACAAGGCGACGAGTCCGGCGAGTCCGGCGGCCATGGCCAGCACGGCGGCGGCGAACTGCCTGCCGAAATACCAGGAGATGGTCAGCGGCAGTTTCATGCGCGCGGGGCGCCCTGGCGCAACAGCAAGTAACCCGTGATACAAGGGGGCAGCAGGGTCCAGACCCAGATGAGCGGCAGCAGCGCGGTGTTGCGCGCGGCCAGGTTATTCACCCCGAGCCCCAGCGCCACCAAGGCGGTGACGATGACCACCGCGCCGATGATGCGCGCCAGCCCCCCATGCCGTTTGAACCCGCCGCCCAGCGCCGCCACCAGGGCGATGAGCGCATAGCCGAGGGTGGAAAGTGGCGCGGTGAGGCGGCGCTGCGCCTCGACCAGCCATTTCGCGCTGTCGCCGGACGGCAGGGTGGCGGGGGGGTGGAACAGATCATGCAGGGGTATTTCGGCGGCGTCGGTATCGTCTGGCATGCCGGAGCGGGCGGCTTGTGCCAGGGAGAGTGTGTTGCGCTCGAAGGTCAACAGATCGAGTTGGCCGGTTTTCGGGTCGATCTGCTGGCGCGAGCCATTCTCCAGCACCACCACCGGCCCCCTGGGGGTGGTCATCAGCTCGCCGGTGCGCGCCAGGATGGTCGCGGGGTCGTTGGGGTCGCGGTTATCCTCGATAATGATGCCCTTGAGGCTGCCATTGGTGCCGCGTGACTGCACATAGACCATGATATTGCTGGAAACCGGCGTGAACACGCCTGGTTCCAGCAAAAAAGCGGCGATCTGGTTGCGGATCTCATACTGATAGGAGCGGAAGACCGAAAGTGTCCAGGGAACGACGCCAAGGCTGAGCGCATAACCGAGCAGCGTGACCGCCACCGCCAGCGCCAGCGCGGGGCGGGCCAGCTTGATGTCCGACAGACCCAGGCCACGCATGATGGTCAGTTCCCGGTCGCCAGCCAAACGCACGTAGATGAACAGTATCACGATGAAGCATGTGATCGGAAGGATGGTGGCCAGGAAGCTGGGCACCAGCAAGGCGGTGAGCTTCACGAACACGAAGGGCGAAAGCCCGTGGCTGACGATGATCTGAATGAAGCGTAGCGATTGGGTCAGCCAGATGAGAGCCACCAGCCCTGTGGTGACCAGGGCCAGGGCCAGGACAAGCTGACCCAGCACATAACGGTCCAGACGATGGAAGAACGGCAAGGCAGGCATTTCGTGTGCATCTGTGGCTGGGCGCGGACGGGATGGCAAGCCCGGTGCGCGGGTTGAAACACGCCGTGACCAAACAGTCAGGAAACGGCAAAATTATGCGTTGCGGGAACCACAGAAAAATGTTGTATCTGCCACAGTTAAGTGAGGTGCTGGGATCATGATGCGCGAAGGCACGCGCCCTGTTGGCCGGGGGGGCGGCAAAGTGCCGGTTAAGGCAGGAGGCGCATCCGCGCACGAGGCTGCATGATTGGAATGAGGGCATTGTTGACGCCGGCGCCAGGAAGCGAGGAAGCCCCTATTCTGGAGCCTGCTCTGGCGGCCTTGCTGCTGGCGCGCCGAAAATGGTCGGGTCAGGCCGTGCCTCTGCATTATGACCGGCCGGTCGAGGTGGCGCGCGGAGAGGGTGTGTATCTGTTCGACACCGCTGGGCACCGTTATCTGGACATGACGAATGACATCTCCCTGGTGGGGCATGGTCATCCCGAGGTGGTGTCCGCCATTGCCGCCCAGGCCGCGACGCTGAATATCCATGCCCGTTACCTAAATAAGGTGACCGATGATTACGCGGCCCGCCTGCTGGCGCGATTTCCGGCGGGGCTGGGTAATTTGGTCATGACCAGCACGGGCAGTGAGGCTAATGACCTAGCACTTCGTATCGCCCGGGCGGTAACCGGACGCAAGGGGATCATTGTAACGGGCGCGGCCTTTCATGGCAGCACGGCGGCCTCGTCCGAAATTTCCCCCGGATTGCTGCCCTCGGCGGATTTGCCGTCTTATGTGGTGACTGTCCCCGCGCCCGATAGTGCTTTGGCGGGAAGCGTGCCGCTGGGGGCTTGGTATGGGGCGAGGATCCGCGAAGCCGTGGTGGCCCTGGCGCGGAATGGGGTTGGCACGGCCGCCCTTGTGTTAGACAGCGTTTTTTCCTCCGATGGCGTGTTCACCGATCCGCCGGGGTTTTTGGGTGAGGCGGTGGCAGTGGTCCGCGCGGCGGGCGGGTTGTTTGTCGCCAACGAGGGACAGGCTGGGTTTGGCCGCTTGGGAAGCGGCATGTGGGGGTTCATGCGGCATGGTGTGGTGCCTGATATCGTCACGCTCGGCAAACCGATGGGGAATGGCTATCCCGCTGGCGGCGTGGTGACCCGCCCCGAATATCTTTTGGATTTTCAGGTGCGGACGCCGTATCTAAGCAGTTTTGGCGGCAGTTCCGTGGCGGCGGCGGGGTTGGCGGTGCTGGACGTGATCGAGGGAGAAGGCTTGATCCGCAATGCCGCCCGCACCGGAGGGGTGCTGCGCAAGGGGCTGAAGGCGCTGGCCAAATCCTTTCCCCGCATTGGTGCTGTGCGGGGGGTGGGGTTGCTTGCCGGCGTGGATCTGGTGGACCCGGAGACCGGTGCCCCCGACCCGGCCGGTGCGCGGCGTGTGGTCAATGCCCTGCGGCAGAATTTTGTTCTGGCGGGCATGGCCGGCCCGCTCGGCCATACCCTCAGAATCCGCCCGCCGCTTTGCTTCGATGCCGGGCATGTCACGCATTTTCTGGAGATTTTCAGGGCGGTACTGGTCAGCCAGGGGTGAGTCGCGCGCGCCGGGGCGCACTTATGCGTGCTCGTGCCTCGACATCTGGTTGTCACATCGCTAGTGGGAAGCGCGGATGAGCAAGGCGGGGCCGGCATGATCGACGACGATAAACCACATGAGGAGTGCGGCGTATTCGGCGCCTGGAATGTGGCCGATGCGGCGGCGATTACGGCGCTTGGCCTGCATGCGCTGCAACATCGTGGCCAGGAAGCCACCGGCATCGTCACCCATGACGGGGTGCGCTTTCATTCCCACAAGGGGCTGGGGCTGGTCGGCGATAATTATGGGGATGCCAAGGTAATGGCCGGGTTGCCTGGTGCGCGCGCCATTGGCCATAACCGGTATGCGACCACGGGCGACACGGTGTTGCGCAATGTGCAGCCGCTTTTCGCCGAATTCGAGTTTGGCGGTTTCGCCGTCGGTCATAATGGCAATCTCACCAACGCGCACACGCTCCGCCGCGCGCTGACGCGCCGTGGCTGCCTGTTCCAGTCCACCATGGACTCGGAAGTGTTCGTGCATCTGATCGCCATTTCCCTTTATGCGAATGTGGTCGACCGGTTGATCGACGCGCTGAAGCAAGTGATCGGCGCATATTCCCTGGTGGCGCTGACCAATGAGCATCTGATCGGTGTGCGCGACCCGTTGGGTGTGCGGCCGTTGGTGCTGGGCAAGTTGAGCGGCGCGGACGGCAAGGCCGGCTGGGTGCTCTCTTCCGAGAGCTGCGGGCTGGATATTGTCGGGGCGGAGTTCGTGAGGGATGTCGAGCCCGGCGAGATCGTGTTGATCAATGATGGCGGTGTCACGAGCATCAAGCCCTTTGCACCGCAGAAACCGCGCTTCTGTGTGTTCGAATATATTTATTTTGCCCGGCCTGATTCCACCATGGAGGGTAACTCCGTTTATACGGCACGCAAGAAGATCGGCGCGCAGCTTGCGCTGGAGACGCCGGTGGAGGCGGATGTGGTGGTGCCCGTGCCCGATTCCGGCGTGCCCGCCGCCATGGGGTTTTCGGAGGCTTCCGGCATTAATTTCGAGCTGGGCATCATCCGTAATCATTATGTGGGGCGCACTTTTATCGAGCCGACGGATCAGATCCGCCATCTTGGCGTTCGGCTCAAACATTCAGCAAACCGTGCCATGATCGAAGGCAAGCGTGTCGTGCTGGTGGATGATTCCATCGTGAGGGGCACCACCAGTCAGAAAATTGTCGCCATGGTGCGCCAGGCTGGCGCGAAGGAGGTGCATATGCGCATCGCCGGACCGCCGACCACCCATTCCTGTTTTTATGGCATCGATACGCCCGAGCGCGGCAAACTCCTGGCGGCACGCAATTCCGTGCAGGAGATGGCGAAATTGATCGGTGTCGATTCGCTTGCGTTCATTTCCATCGATGGCCTTTACAAGGCTCTTGGCAAAGACGGCCGTGATGCCGAGGCGCCCGCCTTCTGCGATGCCTGCTTTACCGGCGATTATCCGATCGCGCTGACGGACAATGCGGAAACCCGCGAGATACGGCCTAGCCTGCTTGCCGAGTTGAGCTGAACCTTCACGGGAAGCTGGCCATCCCCGCGCGATGTGGGGATTTTGACGCGCCACCGGGAACTTTGACGATAAAGCCGTAAACTCAATGGGCTAGCTGGCGGAATGTGTCATTTCAGCCACACGCTTTCCGCAAAGCGCAAACATTTTGTGTTTGATCTGGCGTTTTTCGGTGATTGGCATGTAGATTGCGAATTCGTTACCGTCGATGGCGCATGTTCAGGCATTTTTCTTGTCGCTTGCGTCGTGAGACTACGATTTAGGCATCACGCGCAAGCAACTGCGCACTGAGGAGGCATAATGATTACGATGCGTCGGCAACTTCTGGGACTGGGCTTTGTGGCTGCGTCCTCTCTTCTGGCCATGAACGCGGCCCATGCGTTGAACGGCCCGACTTCGATCAAGATCGATGGCGGCCCGCTTGGCGACCTGGAACTCAGCGGCGGCGTTGACGGCTATGGCTATTTTGTCTCCAACCAGCCGGATGGTTCCAAGAATGTCGGCACCAATGTTGGCAGCGCCCTGATCCAGTTGCAGAAGACCGACGGTGAACTACAGTTCAATATCGAAGTTGGCTCCGTTGGAGGTGCGATCCCCGTGGGCGCTTCCGGTGCCCCGGGTCAGACCACCATCGATAATTACAGCACCGGCCCGCTCTATGCCGGTTATGTGACCATCGCTCCGAAGGATATGCCCTTCACCATTTCCGCCGGCCGCGTCGGCTCCCTGGAAGGGTATGAATCCAGCATCGACTGGAACAACCCGTCCCAGCTGGTCACGGATATTTGGTATGTCCAGAACAGCCAGAACACCGGCGTTGAAGGCACCTACACCAAGGGCCCGCTGACCGCCACCGTTCTGTTCGGCGACGGTTGGGACACGCATGTGTTCAACTTCCTGCAGGCCGCCGTCAATTACAGCTTCGACGACAATAACTCCCTCTATGTCTATTATGCTGGCAATCTCGGCCGTACTGGCCTGAGCGCTCGCACCTATGGCTGGGGCTCGGATACCACTGTCGCCGATTACGGCCCGTGGTACATGAACTCTCAGATGTTCGGCGCGTTCTATAGCTGGACCCATGGCAACCTGAACGTGGTGCCGGAAGTGCAGTATGTGTACGCCAAGCCGGATCATCAGCTCGGCATCGATAAGTACACCTCCAACTTTGGCGCCGCCGTGTTCGGTGATTACAGCTTCGCCAACACGCCGTACTCCCTGGGCGGCTGGGTTGAGTATGAAAAGTCCATCGGTAACTACACCTGGTTCGTCGGTCCGGAATCCGAAGCCGTTGGCTTCGCCGTTTCGCCGACCTGGCAGTATAAGGATCTGTTCGCTCGCGTGAACGCCGGTGGTCTGTACCTGCTGAACAACAAGGCGAATGACGGTGTGACCTATGGCTACGGCAATAGCGGCACCGATAAGTTCCAGTTCGTGGGCACGCTGGAAGCCGGCCTGCTGTTCTAATCGGAACTTTTCACTTCAAACGGGAAGGCCGGAGCATTGCTCCGGCCTTTTTGTTTGAAGGCTGCTGCCGTTGAAGCGACATGCCTACGGTAAGCTCAACCCGCGCGCGCATCTCTCTGGGTTTTGGCAACCTGATCAAGCCAGTCCTGCAGATTATAATAATTGCTGACGCGGGTGATCTTGCCGTTGGTGATGCTGAAGAAAGCACCGCCTGGCAGGATATATTTTTGTCCATGAGCGGGCGGTAAATCCTCGGCGGCGGTGAGATACTCACCATGCACCACATATTCAGCGGCGGCACGCGTACCGGTTGCATCGGACAGGATCACGATATTGTCCAGGCGTTCCTTGTAGCAACGGTCCATCTCGCCCATGAAGGCGCGAAAGGCCTCCTTGCCGGTTTGGCTGGTGGATTGGTTGATATCGTGGCGCACGTCCTCGCTCAACAAAGAGAGCATGCCTTCCCAATCGGCGTTGTTGAAGGCTGCGTAATAGCGTTCGATTAGCGCTTCGGTTTCGTCTCGCATCATGGACTCCTGAGTTTGCGGTCAGGATGCAAGCCGGCATGGGAGGAAGCAAGCGCGCGGCAACCAGCAAAAATAAACAAATTTTCTTGACGAGAAGATTTTGGGCTGGTCAGTTAAAGCGGCAAAATACTTCAGGAGCCACCATGTCCGCCCCGCCCAGCGAGCGTGCCCGTGTCAAGCGTTATAACCAGATCGCCGATTACGACCCGCAGACCATCCACGCGATTCTGGATGCAATGCCGCTTTGCCATGTCGGTTATGTTTTCAACGGTTCGCCATTTGTGACGCCAACCTTGCAATGGCGCGACGGGGACATGATCTTTTGGCACGGTTCCGCCGCCAGTCGCATGCTGGAGAGCGCTGAATGTCAGGAGGTCTGCGTGACTGTCAGCCTCTATGACGGGTTGGTGATGGCGCGCTCCGCTTATAATTATAATATCAATCATCGGTCGGTGATGATCTTTGGCAAGCCGGCAAAGCTCAGCGACGAGGAAAAGCTGGTGCAGCTTCGTAACATGGTCAACAAGACCATCCCCGGTCAGTGGGAAAGGCTGCGTCCGGTCAAGCCGCAGGAGCTGAAGGCGACGACGGTATTGGGCATGAAGATCACCGAGGCCAGCGCCAAGGTCCGCTTTGGTCAACCGGACGATGACGATGACGCGGATTTCCCCGTCTGGGCCGGCATCATTCCGGTCCGTTACGAAATCGGCAGGCCGGAGGCGAATCCGAAGAATCCGCTGGGCGTGGAACTGCCGGCGGACACCGCCTTGTTCAAGATCGGCTAAGCGCGCCGGCCAAAGAGTTTTTCCAGGTCCGCGCGGGTGAGTTTCAGGAAGGTCGGCCGCCCGTGCGAGCAGGTGGCGGCGCGCGGTGTCGCCTCCATTTCACGCAGGAGCGTGTCGATCTCCTCACGCTGTAGGCGACGCCCGGCGCGAATGGATCGATGGCAGGCCAGGCGCGCCAGGGCGGAGTCTAGCTTCGCTTCCAGCGCCAGGGGCGTGCTGGATTCGGCGAATTCCGCGGCCAGATCGCGCAGCAGCCCCGCCGCGTCCGGTTCTTTCAGTGCGGCGGGTACGCCGCGCACCAGCACGGCGCCGGGGCCGAACGCCTCGATCTCCAGGCCGAGTTTGGCCAGGTTTTCTGATTCCGCCAGCAATCTCGCGGTCTCCATGGGGGGGAGGTCCACCACCACGGGCACCAGCAAGGGTTGGGTGGCGACGTGTCCCTCGGCAAACTGGGCGCGCAGGCGCTCTTCGGTCAGGCGTTCATGCGCGGCATGCTGGTCGACGATGACGAGCGACCCGTCCGCCGCCAAGGCCAGTACATAAGTATCTAGAATCTGGGCTAAAGGCGCGCCGAGCGGATGGTCGGGCATGTCCGGCTCCGCCGTGGCGGTGGACGGGGGCGCGGCAAAAACGGGCCGTGCCGCGGGGGGAGCGACCAGGGCCAGTTCTGTTTCCGCGAACCCACGCGCGATGCGGCTTGGGGGCGGCGCGTAAGATGCGCCGGAGGGTTGACGCGGCGCAAGGATGGGCAGGCTGGCCACCGGCGCGGTGCCAAGGCTGACCGGCTGTGCCAAGGCGCGGTTGATGGCGCCGATGACGAGGCTGCGCACCCCGTTCTGGTCGGCGAAACGCAGTTCGGATTTGGCGGGATGGACATTCACGTCCAGCGCTTCGTTCGGCAGATCGAGACGCAATGCGGCCAGGGGGAAGCGTCCGGCGGGAATGACGTCCCGATAGGCAAGGCGTAATGAGAGCTTCAGCAGGGAATCCTGCACCGGGCGACCATTCACCGCGAAACTTTGCAGTTGGGAGGTTGAGCGGTTGAGGCTTGCCGGGCCTATGAGGCCGGAAAGGCGTATATCGTCGCGTTGCGCATCCAGGGGGATCATGCTGTTGGCGGCCTCACGCCCGAACAAGGCGGCGACGCGCGCGGTGTCATCCTGGGCGGGCAGGTCGAAGACCACGCGCTCATCCGAGACCAGCCGGAAAGCGACATGCGGGGCGGACAGGGCAAGACGCCAGACGGTGCGTTCAGCGGCTTCCGCCTCGGCGCGGGGCGAGCGCAGGAATTTACGCCGGGCCGGGGTCGCGTAGAACAGATCCTCGGCGATGGCCCTTGTGCCCTTTATGCCGGGCACGGGGCGTGGCGGGGTGACAGCGCCTCCCGCGACGTCGATCCGCCATGCGGAATCCTGCCCGTCCGGGCGGCTGATGAGGGTGAGCCGGGCGGCGGCGCCGATGGAGGGCAGCGCCTCGCCCCGGAACCCCAGGGAGGCGATCCGCACCAGCGTCTCATCCTGCAATTTGGAAGTGGCATGGCGCTCAATGGCCAAGGGCAACTCATCCGCCGGAATGCCGCCGCCATCGTCGATGATCTCGATCCGTTCGATGCCGCCCCCAGCGAGGATGACCTCGATGCGTCGTGCGCCGGCATCCAGCGCGTTCTCCGTCAGCTCCTTCACGGCGGCGGCGGGGCGCTCGATCACCTCGCCAGCGGCGATGCGGTTGATGGTGGTTTCGGCGAGGCGGCGGATCGGCATGATGTCTTATAACATAGGCGCCGAGTCCCGCCGAAGCGGCGGGACAGGCGTTCTAACAAGGTCACATTTTGTTAAGATACGCCTTGCTGTTGTGCTTATGGCAGGCGTACAACCCTAATTATATCTGGCGCTGGCAGGATCCACCCAGGAAATCGGCCGGTTTTCATCTAAAGAAGGAGAGGCTGATGTCTGGATCAGACACGATGCATGCGTCTGGGACCCTGCGGCGCGATGCCCGTATCATTGGGTTGTTGTTTGCCAGCACCACCAGCATGATCGGTTCCGGATGGCTGTTCGGCGCGTACCATGCCTCTCGCATCGCCGGGCCGTTGAGCGTTTGGAGCTGGGTCGTCGGCGCGGTGATCATCATGTTGATTGCCTTGTGTTTTGCCGAACTGGCCGCTTTGTTTCCGCGCAGCGGCGCGCTGGTGCATATGAGTCACGCCAGCCATGGCGAGGGGCTGGGGCGCATTTGGGGTTGGATGCTGTTCCTCTCTTACGTGCCGGTACCCGCGGTGGAGGCGGAGGCGATCGTCACCTACGCCAATAATTATCTGCCTTACTTCATCCAACCTCATAGTTCCGGTCTGCTGACGCTGACCGGATTTATTGTATGCGCGATCCTGCTTGGCATTCTCGCATTGTTGAATTTGTTCGCGGTGAAGACGTTGCTGGCGGTCAACTCCACCGTGACGTGGTGGAAGATCGCGGTACCGTTGCTGACCGTGGTGGTGCTGATCGCCGCCAGTACCCATTGGGGTGTATGGCAGGCCGATCCCAGCGGTTATCAAGTGGACGGGATTTTCACCGCCTTGCCGACGGCGGGTATCGTGTTTTCCTATCTTGGATTTCGCGCCGCCATTGATCTCGGGGGTGAGAGCGCTAATCCAGGCCGCAATATTCCCTTGGCGGTGATCGGGTCCGTGCTGCTTTCGGCGATTGTCTATATTCTGCTGCAAGTGGCTTTCCTGATGGCGTTGCGCCCGGAGGATTTGGCCGGCGGTTGGGGGCATTTGAGCTTCACGGGCGCGGCCGGTCCCTTCGCGGGTCTGGCGGCGACGTTAGGCATTGGCTGGATGGCGACCCTGCTTTACATCGACGCTTATATTTCTCCCGGCGGCTGCGGTCTGATCTATGTGACGGGTGGCGCGCGCATTCTCTTCGCGGTGGGGGAAACCAAGGCCGGGCCGCATTGGCTGACACGGCTGAACACCGCGCAGGTGCCGTGGGCGGCCGTGGCCGTGATGTGGGTGGTGGGCGTGTTGTTCCTGCTCCCATTTCCGGCTTGGCAGCTCATGGTCGGATACATCACCTCGATCACCGTGCTCACATATGGGCTTGGGCCTCTCGTGCTGATGGTGTTGCGCCGTAATCAGCCTGACCTGAAGCGTCCCTTTACCCTCAAGGGGGCGGGAATCATCGCGCCGCTCGCGTTTATCTGCAGCAACTGGATCATCTATTGGACGGGGTTTGAGACCGACAGCTTTTTGTTCGGCCTGCTGTTGATCGGGTTCCTCGCTTATGCGGGTTATTTCCATTTCATCGCCGGCCGGCCGGCTTCGGAGTTTGGCTGGCATTATATAAGCTGGCTCGTGCCCTGGTTTGGTGGCATGTGGGTGCTCTCGGCGCTGGGCAATGTCGGTGGCGGCTATGGCGTGCTGAGTTTCTGGCCGGGCGTGGGTCTCGTCGCGATTTGGAGCCTGATCATCATCTGGTTGTCCCTGCGCGCGGCGCTACCCGCCGAGGAGACGGCGCGGATGATGATCCAGATGGAAAAAACCATGTAAGATCGCCAGCCTGCCCATGGAAAGCGGGGAGGATGCGCCGATTTACCACCACAAGGCGCTTCACGAAAAAAACATTCCTTGCAATAGTGGCGCCCTGTCATGGCATAGGAGCGTGCGTCCGTGAAAATCCTTGTCTTCCAACATGCCGTTTCGGAGCATCCCGGCAATTTCCGGGATGTGATGAAGGCGCGTGGCTGTTCGATGCATGCCGTGGAGTTGGATGAGGGCGAGCCGATCCCGGATCTGGACGGGTTCGATGTGCTGCTGGTGATGGGAGGGCCACAGGATGTGTGGCAGGTCGATGAATTCCCATGGCTTTCGGACGAGATGGCGGCGATCCAGCGCTGGGTGCGTGCCGGCCGGCCCTATCTGGGCATGTGCCTGGGGCATCAGCTGTTGGCGCAATGCCTGGGCGGGCAAGTGGGGTTGATGGACAAGCCCGAGGTGGGCATGAGCCAGGTAACGGTGGAGGCGGATCCGATCTTTCACCGTTTGCCCGTCTCGTGGCCCTGCATGCAATGGCATGGGGCGGAGGTGAAGCGGTTGCCGGAGGGGGCGGTGCGGCTTGCCTCTTCGCCGGGTTGCGTCATCCAGGCCCAGCGCTGGGGGCGCTTTGCCTATGGGCTGCAATTTCATATGGAACTGACCCGAACCACCACCACCGAATGGGCGGCCCTGCCGGAATATAAGGCGGCCCTGGAGCGGGTGCGCGGCCCTGGAGGATTGGATGAGGTCGTGGCGGAAGTGAATGCGCAATTTTCCGGTATGTACGATGCCGCGCAGATCGTCTTCGGCAATTTTCTGGACGTTGCCGAGATCGCCCTGGCCCCGGCCTGATGTGGGGGCGGCTGTTGCTGGTTGGGATGCTTGGCCTGGGCGGGATGCCCGCCGCATGGGCGAGCATGCCCGTGGTGGCCAGCGCCAGTGCCGTGGCCGGGCCTGACGACCCTTATGCGATGCCGCCGGAAGGGCCTTTCGCCAGGGGCGGGGGGTCGGGTCCACTCGTGATCACCTATAAAAACGGTCGCATCGTGCGCGTTGCGCCCGATATGGATGAAGAAGGTAAACAGGTTTATTTCGCGCAGATCCATATCGCGCCGAACCGGCACAGCATCGGTTGGCTGGCGGAGTATGATGCCTGCGCGCAGGATAAGCCCTGTCCCCTGGCATTGGTGGTCTGGCACGCTGGTCGCCCGACCGTGCGGTTTACGGCGCATGGCGGTGTCATCGAGAGTTGGCAGTTCCTGGCCGGTGGGCGCGAGATCGCCGTGCAGGCGCGCGCGCCCGATGGCACGGCGCGCTACTGGCTGCTGGCCACGGCCTCGGGGTTGTCCTTGGCGCATTGGCGCGCGGGTGAGCACATGCCCCCTCCACCCTGGCTGAAATTTTTCACCCACGCCGTGCGACCCTGAAAAGGCGCTGCGGTTCTTGCTTTGTCTTTGTTGCAACCCTTGAGACCAGGAGCCGGAATGTCCCTGTATTTTGCCCATACGAAGGAAAGCGCCGTCGCTCTCGCCGGCAATTTACGCGAGAATAGCGTTGAATATGTGCGGTTCGAGCTGCCGGACTTGGCGGGGCTCTCGCGCGGCAAGACCGTGCCAATCGATCATGTGGCATCCTATGCGCAGCAGGGGCTGAATCTTTACGGTGGAACCGTCACGCTGGATAGTTCCTCCAATCCCATTCCGGGCACGGGTTATAACGAAGACATCAATTTCGCCGATTGTCTGATGGTCCCGGATCCGGACACCGTGAGCAAGGTGCCCTGGATCGCCAATACGGCGCGGGTGATTTGCGATACAAAATGGTATGACGGCACGCCGCAGATGGCCGCCCCACGCACCGTCCTGAAAGCGATGCTGGCCAGAGCCGCTGAAATGGGATTTGGCGTGAAGATGGGGCATGAGTTCGAGTTTTATGTGGTCGATCTCGAAACGCGTCGCCCGCTTTACTCGGGCGCGCCGATTTTCGTGACGGCGATCACGCACCGTCATCCCGCCCTCGATAAATTGATGCGTGTGCTGAAGGATAGCGGTGTCGACATGATCACCGCCAATGGTGAGTTTGGCCCTGGGCAATGGGAGCTGAATTTCGCGGCGCTGGATGGCATCGCGGCGGTGGACCGGGCTTTTGTGTTCAAGAACACGGTTAAGGAATATTTGCGCACGGAAGGGCTGTTGGCCACCTTCATGACCAAGCCTTATGCGCATCTTTCCGGCAGTTGCTCTCATTTCCATTTATCCTTGTACGAGCTGGAGACCGGTAAGAACCTGTTTCTGGATGAAGCGGACCCGGATGGGATGAGCATGCTGATGAAGAGTTTCACGCAGGGCATTCTGGATCATGCCCCGGCGGCACAGGCAATCTGGAATCCGACGCCAAATTGCTACCGGCGCATCCGGCCTGGCACGTTCGCGCCGTCCAACGTCTCCTGGGGGGTGGAGGACCGCTCCGCTTCCGTGCGGATCAAGGCTTCGAAAGATAAGCGGCAGCATCTGGAGGTGCGGGTGCCGTCGGCCTTGTCGAATCCATATCTCACGGCGGCTTCCACCATCGCGGCGGGGCTGCTGGGGGTGGAGCGCAAGGCCGTGCTGGCGCCGGAACGCAAGGGGCTGAAAGAGGCGGATGGCTCCTTCCAGAAATTGCCGACGGAAATTCACGAGGCATTGGCGGCGCTGAAGGCGGACGAGGCTTTTCGCGCGATGCTGGGAGAAGAGTTTGTGAAGGTCTACACGCTGGTGAAAACCGCCGAGATCAACCGCTTGCGCGATGAAGTGCCGGCGGCGGAAACAGCGGAATATTTCGATCTCTACTGATCCTCGGGCGGTGTCATGAGCGCCGCCAGCTTGCTTTCCTCCGCGTGCAGCAATTCAGTCAGCAGCGCGCGGGCTTTATCGTCCGTGGTTTCATGCAGGCGGCGGCGGAAATTCTCGATGTTTGCTTCGGCGATGAATCGCTCCATCTGTTTTTTTCGCATGCATATCCCTTTGCGCTGTCCGGTTTGCGTTCTGTTAAGGCGGCCCCGGTTTCCGGCGTCAGAGATGCTGTGCCGGTCCGGCTCACGCACTGATAAAAATCAGTATCGCGCCGCGTTATCTTGTGTGAAGAAGGGGTTATGACCGGACCGGAGATTTCCATGGCGCATTTGCGCATCCGCACGGCGGAGCCAGAACCGTCCTGGCTGCGGCTTTCAGCCGTGGAGAAGGCCGAGTTGGCGCATCTGGCGAAGCGGATCGAGTTCAAGAGCGCCAAGACACAGATTTTCGAACAAGGTGAAAAGGCTGGGTTTTTATATCTTCTGGTGGATGGCATCGCTCAAGTCAGCCGGATGCTGCCCGACGGGTCGCGCCATATCGTGGCGTTTCACTGGCCGTGCGATCTGTTCGGGCTGGAGGAGAAGGGGCGCTATGTCAACACCGCCGAATCGGTGACACCCTGCACGGTCTATCAATTCCAGATTCGCCGGCTGGAAGAGTTCTTGCTGGCCAATCCACAGGTGCAGCAGAATGTACTGGTGCAGGCGGTGCATAAGCTGCGCGCGGCGCAACGGCAGGTCATCATGGTGGGGCGGCTGAGCACGCGCCGGGCCCTCGCGGCGTTTCTGCTCGATTGCGCGACACATGAACAATATTTCAAGACCGCCTCCAAGACACTCGATTTGCCGATGACGCGTTACGACATCGCGGATTATCTCGGCACGGCGGCGGAATCCGTGACGCGCGCCTTTTCGAAGCTGGAGGCGGATGGGTTGATCCAGCGCGTGACCCCGCGTGAGCTGGTTCTCGATCTGTCAGGGCTGCGGCGGCTGGCGAATTTGGATTAGAGAGCGGCGGCATCCGGCTGGCCCGCGAGGCGGATCAACCGGGTGGCGCAACCGTTTCTAGCATTATTTCAGGGTGATTCAGGCCGCTAAATGGTGGATAGCGTCCGTTTTTGCCTCGAATCCGATTCGGGCTACGAAGCCCGCCAGATTTTCAATCGCGCCTTGCCATGTGTCCGTTCGGCCAGCACCTCCGGCAGGTCCAGCGTTTCGCCTGGTCCCAGCTCCACGACGATGATCGCCCCCGGGGCGACCCAGCCTTTCGCCGAGAGAGCCCTTAGCGCCGGGGCAATCAGCGCCGCGCCATAAGGCGGGTCGAGAAAGATCAGGTCATGCGGGCCGCCGGCGGGCGGGTGCAGCGCATCGGCGATGTGGAGCCGGGCGTTTTCCACCTTCAGCGCCGCGATATTGGCGCGAAGCGTTGCCCCGGCCTCGTGGGATTGCTCGATGAAGCTGGCTGAGGCCGCACCGCGCGAGAGTGCTTCCAGCCCATAGGCGCCGGTGCCCGCGAATACGTCGAGCACGTGGGCGCCCTGCAACTCGCACCAGGGAGCGTGAGTCAGAATATCGAACACAGCCTGGCGGGCGCGGATATTGGTGGGGCGGGTGTCGCGCCCTGTCGGGGTCATGAGCTTGCGGCCTTTCCAGCGCCCGGCGATAATCTTCGGGGCGGTCATTTGGCGAGGCCTGGCACCTGTTCACGCAGGATTTTGCCGTTCACCTCTTCCGCCGCGCCGCGTGGCAGGGTGCCAAGCTGGAACGGACCATAGGCAACGCGGATGAGGCGGGTGACCGGTAGCTCCAGCGCCTGCATCACGCGGCGGATCTCTCGGTTCTTGCCTTCGCGCAGGGACATGGACAGCCAAGTGTTGGAACGCTGAACGGAATCGATGGAGGCTTCGATCGGGCCGTATTTCACCCGGTCGACCACCATGCCCTCCGCCAGACGCTTCAGCTTGTCCTGGCTGACGCCGCCATGCACGCGCACGCGGTAGCGGCGCAGCCAGCCGGTCGTGGGGAGTTCGAGCTGGCGAGAGAGCGCGCCGTCATTGGTGAGGAGCAGCAGCCCCTCGGAGGTCAGGTCCAGCCGCCCGATGGAAATGAGGCGCGGCAGGCCGGGTGGCAGATGCTCGAACACGGTTGGCCGGCCTTCGGGGTCCTTATGGGTGGTCACCAGCCCTTCCGGCTTATGGTAGCGGAACAGTCGGGTACGCTCCGGCTCGTTCACGGGCTTGCCGTCAACCACCACCATGTCGCCCGGTTTCACGAATACCGCCGGATGCGTCACCGCCTCGTTATTCATCCGCACGCGTCCGGCTTCGATCATGGCTTCCGCGTCTCGGCGGGACGCCACACCGGCCCGGGACAGGAATTTGGCGATGCGCTCGCCACGTTCCGCGGTGTCCTCAGTCATGGCAGGCGGCCAGGAAGGCGCGGTAGAGGGCCTTGTCACCCTCATCCACCAGATATTCCGGGTGCCATTGTACGCCGATGCAGAATTTCAACGTGGGATCCTCGATGCCTTCGATCACGCTGTCGGGGGCGATGGCGTTCACCACGCCGCGTCCAGCGGACTTCACGGCTTGATGATGGGAAGTGTTCACATTCATCGCCGGGCCCGCGATGCTGAATAATTTGGTGCCGGCCAGAATCTCGACCTTGTGACCAGGCTCGTAATGGCTGGTCTTTTGCTCATGCTCCAACGCGCCGGGGATCGCATCGGGAATATGCTGGTGCAGGGTGCCGCCCAGCGCTACGGCGAGAAGTTGCTGCCCCCCGCAAATCCCCAGTACCGGCATGTCGCGTGCCATCGCCCCGCGCAAAAAGGCAAGCTCGGCGGTGGTGCGGTCGGCTTTCAGCTCCACGGTCGCATGGGTTTCGGTATCACCATACAGCGCGGGGTCGACATCGAAGGCGCCGCCCGTGACGATCAACCCGTCCAGCCGGTCCAGATAATCCTCCGCCAAGCCCGGATCATGAGGTAGCGCCACGGCCAGCCCGCCATAAGCGGCCACTGTCTCGGTGTAATTCTGGCGTAGCGCGTACCAGGGATATTTGGACCAGCCTCCGGCTGGTTCCGCATCCAGGGTCAGGCCGATCAAGGGGCGTTTTTTCATGGCTTCAACTAGACCCGCCATGCTGGTTGAGGCAATTGCTTCGCTCATGACGTCCCCCATGCAAATCGCCCTGGATGAAGCGTGCCGTGCCGCCGCCCTTGGCGAGGTGCCGGTGGGCGCGGTGGTGACGGACGCCCAGGGCGCGGTTCTGGCCGTGGCCGCCAACCAAGTGGAAGCTGAACAGAATCCGTTCCTGCATGCCGAATTCCTCGCCTTGAGCGCGGCCAGGGCCGCGCGGGGGCGGAAATATCTGGCCGATTGCACGCTGACGGTGACACTCGAACCCTGCGCCTTCTGCGCGGCGGCGATCGCGGCCTTGCGGGTCGGCAGATTGGTGTTCGGCGCATACGACCCCAAGACCGGTGCCGTCGAACATGGGCCTCGTCTTTTCAGCCAGCCCACCACGCATCACCGGCCGGAGGTGATTGGCGGGGTGCGGGAGCAGGAGAGCGCCGCCTTGCTCAAGGCGTTTTTCGAGGCGAAACGCGATGCCTGACATGTCCCGTGAGAGGGCGCTCGGTGGACGCGTGGCCGGGGTGGATGAGGTCGGGCGCGGCCCTCTGGCGGGGCCGGTGCTGGCCGCCGCCGTTGTGCTGCCCGTCATCCTGCCGGATGGTCTGGAGGCGCTGCTGGACGATTCCAAAAAATTGACACCCAAAAAACGCGCGGCGGCGCTGGCGGCGCTGCTGAGTTCCGGCGCGCAAATTGGCATTGGCGCGGCATCCGTGGCGGAGATTTATAAACTCAATATCCTGCAAGCTTCATTTTTGGCCATGCGCCGCGCCATCGTGGCGCTGCCGGCGCCGCCTGACCATGTGCTGGTGGATGGCAACAAGACGCCGGGCATCGCCATCCCGTGCACGGCCTTGGTGGGCGGGGATGGGTTGAGTCTCTCCATAGCCGCCGCCTCCATCGTCGCCAAGGAAACCCGAGACCGGCTGATGCGTCAGCTTGCCGTCCGTTACCCGCATTATGGATGGGCGAGGAATGCGGGTTATGCGGCGGCGATTCACCGCGCGGCGATTCTGGAGCATGGGCCAAGCCCGCATCATCGGCGTGGTTTTGGCCCGTTGCTGAAGGACCATCTCTGAGGCGGCAAGGGCGCCGATGCCGATCAGCAGCCCCGTTCAGGTGCCCGAGGCGGGTTCGACCCGTGCCGCCGCCGCGAGGCACAACCGGATCTCGCGGCCCGGGGGATAGTCATGGGCGCGCCCATGGGGCAATTCCACTGTCAGGCGGGGGGCTGGTCCGCAAACCAGCCGCAGCGACGTGCCCAGCTCCCGGACCCTCAGCACGCTGAATCTCTCTCCCGCGGGGTCGAGCCGGATATCACGGGCCCGAATGGCCCAAACCTCGTCCCCACGCTCGAAAATATTCTCATACCCCAGCAGCGTCGCCGCCGCGTGGCCCATGGGGGCGGAAAACACCTCCCGCGCCGGCCCGTGCTGGATGATCCGCCCATCCGCCAGCAGGGCCAGCCGCTCCGCTCGGGTTGCCACCTCATGATCGTGCGTGGCCGCGAGCATCGGGATGCCGCGCGCCGTGGCGGTTTCCACCAGCCAGTCCAGCGTGGCGTCGCGTGTGACGCTGTCCAGCCCCACGGATGGTTCGTCCAGCAGCAGCAGTTCCGCCCCATGCGCCAAGGCCCGCGCCAAGGCGATGCGTTTGGCTTGTCCGCCGGAGAGCTGGTCCGCGCGGCGTGACGCCAGCGCCGCCAGCCCCAGCTCCGCGAGCAAGGTGCCCGCCTGTTCCAGCCGCCTCCGCCCCTTCAGGGCATAAGCGGTATTCTCCAGCACATTCAAATGCGGAAATAGCAGGGTTTGCTGCGGCAGATAGCCGATGGGCCGCCGCTCGGGCGCCAGCCCTTGCCAGGGTTCCCCCCGCGCGGGTGCCAGCCCGGCCAATGCCCGCAGCAATGTGGTTTTCCCCGCCCCGGACCGTCCGAGCAGCGCCGTGAATCCCTGGACCGTGAAACAAGCCCGCAGCGCTACCGGGACGGTGAGCACATAATCGATCTCGATCCGCTTCACGCCATGCGCGCCCGCAACCCCAACCATAAAGGCACTGGCAGCGTGACCAGCAAAAATACCGCCACCAGCGGAAACACGGCCTGCAATCCCAGATCCTGTACGTCGGTCCAAAGCTGCACGGGCATTCCTGCGGGATAATAGGCGACGATCAGGATGATGCCAAACTCTCCCAACGCCCGCACCCAGGCCAGGGACAGGGCCGCGGAAAGCCCCCGCCGCGCCAGCGGCAAGGTGACGCGCAGCCGCGCGGCCCTTGGGGTGTCGCCCAATGTGCGGGCCAATTCCTCGTATTCGACGGGCACCTGGGCCAGTGCGCCGCGCGCCGCGATCACATAGGTCGGCAAAGCGGCGTAGATGGTGGCCAACAAAAATGCCGCCGGCGTGTTGGTCAGCGTCACGCCCAGCGCGCTGAACGCTCGCCCCAGGGGCGCCGCGGGGCCATAGACCACGGCCAGTAAAATACCCAGGGCAAGGGTGGGCATCAGCATTGGCATCAGCACCACCGCCTCGGCCAGCACCGCCAGCCGTCCGCGCGCGCGCGCCAAATAGAAAGCCAAGGGCGTGCCCACCAAAATAATCACCGCCATCGCCGCCGCCCCGCCCAGCAAGGAGGTGGCGATGGAATCCCAATCCTGCCGGCTAAGCGCCATCCAGCCCCCGCCGCCAGAGGCCAACCCGGACAGGGGGGCCGCCAGAAACGCCAGGACGAACAGCAGGAAACCGGCGCGCAGCACCCTTAGATGGCGGGTCCCATGCCCGCCCCGTAGCCATAACGCTTGAAGATGGACCGCCCGTCAGGCCCAGCCAGGAAGGACACATAATCCGCTGCGGCCTTGGGGTTGGCGGCGGCCTTTAGCGCCATGGCGTAGAAGACCAGCGGGCTGGGATGGATGGTCTGGGCTTTTCCGTCCTTGCCGGTCAATGTCAGGCTGGCTTTGTCATAGATGCTCTTGGCCATGGCTGGATTGGACATGTTGATCGCATCCGGCAATTCAAGATAAGGCAGCTTCTGGGAGACAACGGCGCTCTTATAACCTAGCGTGGCGTCGATCTGTCCGGCTTCCAGCCGCGCCAGCAGCGAGGGTTCGGCGAAAATCTGCGCCGGATTCTGCTCACCACCGGAGATTTTCGCCGCGAAGCCGGGAAGTTTATAATAACGTTCGGCCAGTTGCAGGGCGAACAGCACATATTGCCCCTGCGGGTCCACCGCCGGGTCCGTGCGGCCCAGTCGGAAACCCGGGCTCATGAAAATCTTCGTCCAGTCGGCCCCCTTGGCGGCGGCGAATTGCACGGCGAATTTAGAAGTGGGCGAATAGGCCAGAACCATGGAGGTGCTGGCCACTGGAACGGCCTTGTCGGCCAGACCCGCCGCGCGCACCAGCTTCGCCGGACCGGCGGAAACGGGCACGAACACATCCGGCTTCATCGCGCCGCCAACGATCAAATGTGCCAGCGCCACCGCGCCATGGCCGATGCCATGCACGGAAACGCCCGTTTCGGCGGTGAAGGAGGGGTTCAATCCCTGATCCATCAATTTTCCCATGGATCCGGCATAGGCGACGGTTATCGCCTCACCGGCAAGGGCCCGTGGGACAGTGCCCAGGACAAGAGGGGCTGCGAGCAGCAAGCGGCGCGATACAGGCATGGCTAGGCTCCGATATGTTTGTTTGGATATATCGAATAAGAGGGGTGACGGTCAAACCCCTGGCATGGTTAATGGCGCCATGGAGGATCAATGCAAACTCAGGCTGCGTTTGCGGCTCAACGGCACCCAAGGCATCGTGATGGGCCCGGGCCGCGCGGACCTGCTGGCGCTGATCGCGGAAACGGGGTCCATCGCCGCGGCGGGGCGGCGCATGGACATGAGCTATAAGCGGGCCTGGAGCCTGGTCGACTCCCTCAACACGTCCTTTACCGCGCCATTGGTGGAAACCGCCAAGGGGGGCGCCGGGCATGGCGGCGCGCGTCTCACGGCCTTGGGGGAAGAGCTGTTGGCAGCCTACCGGGAGCTGGAAACCGTCACGCGTACCGCCGGTAGCGTCTTTCTCACGCGTTTTGAAACCTCTCTGGCTGTTCCGCCCGGTGCAAAACCCGGCTAGGGTGTATGCCAATGCTGACTGACCTGCCCAATATCCTGACCCTTTCACGCATTGCCGCGATTCCGTTGCTGGTATTGCTGGAAGCCATCGGCGCGCCCTGGGCGGATTTCGGCGCGGCCCTGCTTTTCACCCTTGCCGGCATCACCGATTATCTGGATGGCAAATTGGCGCGTGAACGTGCCCAGCTTTCCGATTTCGGCCGTATGCTGGACCCGATCGCGGACAAGCTGCTGATCGGCGCGACGCTGATGTGCCTGGTCGGGTTTGGCCATATGCCGAATTACGGCATCTATCCCGCCATCGTCATCATGCTGAGGGAAATCCTGGTTTCCGGGCTCCGGGAATATCTGGCGGGCATTCGTATCGGCCTGCCCGTCACCCGGCTCGCGAAATGGAAAACCGGTGTGCAGATGGTCTCGCTCGGGCTGTTGCTGCTGGGCGATACCGGGGCGCATTTCCTCGGCTTGAGTTGGCTGCCCGCCGGGGGGATCGGCTTCGGGCTGCTCTGGCTGGCCGCCGTGCTGACATTGATCACCGGCTGGGATTACCTCACGGCCGGGCTGCGCCATGCCGGCGCTCAAACCTCCCAGTCCTGAAGCGCCTTGGCGATTCTCGCCATTTCCGGCTGGTCTGGCGCTGGCAAGACCACGCTCATCGCCTCCCTCATCCCGCTGTTCAAGGCCCGGGGGATTGGCGTCTCCAGCATCAAGCACGCCCATCATGGCGTCACGTTGGACAAGCCGGGCAAGGATAGCTTCATCCATGCCGAAGCCGGCGCGCGCGAGGTGATTCTCGCCACCGATGGCGGTTTTGCCTTGTTCTCCCATGCTGAAACGCCGTTACCGCTTTTGGTGAGCCGGCTTTCGCCCGTGGATCTCGTGCTGGTGGAAGGTTTCAAGTCGGCCCCCATGCCGCGTCTGGCTGTTTATCGTCCCAGTCTGGGCAAGCCCGCTCCCTGGCCGGACCCGCATTTGTTGGCCGTGGCGTCAGACGCGCCGTTGCCGGATTGCCCCGTACCGGTCCTGCCCTTGGGCGCGCCGCCGCGCATCGCGGATTTCCTGATCCGCGTGCTTGGGTTAAACGGTGAAAGCCACCGCTGAAGGAGCACGGCTCTTGCGCATTCTTCTCGCCTCTTTGACGGCGCTTTGTCTTACCGGTTGCGCGGGCGGCGGGACTTTCGCGGACCATGCGCTCTGGCCGTTCGGCAACCCGAACGCTCCCCCGGTGGTGAGCGAGACCGCACAGCGCACGCTTGGCGACACCCCCGCCGTCAAGCCGCTGGAAACTCAGGCTGGCGATGTCTGGCCCGGCCCGGTGCAGCCCATGCCAACATTGAGTGAGATCGAAAAGAACGCGAATCTTCCGCTCGGGCAGGGTTATACCCCCTCCTTGCCCTCGCCTTACCCGCCTGGCCATGGTCCGCAGATCAACGGCGCCGAAAGCGTCACCGCGGGCGGGGCGCTCTATCCCACACAAGACGGCGAACCGGTCGCCGTCCCCGCCGTCCCCGGCGATGCAAGATAGGTCGGATCATGCATATTCTTTACTTTGCCTGGCTGCGTGAGCGCACGGGCAAAAACAGCGAGGAACTGACATTGCCGGCTAATATCGGCACGCCACGCGAGCTGATCGCGCATCTGCGGGGGCTTGGCCCGGGCTACGCGGCGGCCTTCGCCGACGAAAAGCTCATACGCTGCGCCGTGGATCAGGAGTTCCACGCCCTCGATGCTCCGTTCGCAGAGGCGCGCGAAATCGCCTTTTTCCCTCCCGTCACCGGTGGATGAAGAAGATGCGGTTCATCGCGGTGCAAGAACAGGATTTTGATGCGGGCGCGCTGCTCGCCAGGCTGGGCCGCACAGGAGCCGGAGGCATCGCCAGCTTTATCGGCACCGTCCGGCAGACGCCGGAGGGCACGCTCAAGGCGCTGCGATTGGAACATTATCCCGGTATGACGGAAAAAGCGCTGAACATGCTGGTGGATGAGGCGATGGCGCGGTGGCGTCTGACGGGCTGTGGTCTCGTTCACCGTGTTGGCCGGCTGGCGCCGGGGGACAACATCGTCTTCGTTGCCACCGCCAGCGCCCATCGTGCCGAGGCGCTCGCCGCCACCGCCTATCTGATCGATCAGCTGAAAACCCGCGCCCCCTTCTGGAAAGCGGAAGAGAGCGTCACGGGTGGCACGTGCTGGGTTGAAGCCCGCCTGTCCGACGGCGCCGCCGCCGCCTCATGGGCCAGCCCGGCGCAAAATTTGCCGCGAGGCACGGGTCGTTTATAGGAACCTCATCATGGACCTCAAAGATCATATTCGTGGCATCCCGGACTTTCCCAAGCCGGGGATTCTTTTTTACGACATCTCGACTCTGTTGCGGCATGCGGATGCCTGGCAAGTGGCGATGGGGCGGCTCGCCAACCGCGTGCGCCTCTATAACCCCACCGTGCTGGCCGGCGTGGAAAGCCGAGGCTTTCTGCTGGCGGCGCCATTGGCGCTGAAGCTCGGCTGCGGCTTCGTGATGCTGCGCAAGCCGGGCAAGCTGCCCGGCGCCACGGTTGGACTGGATTATGCCCTGGAATATGGCTCGGACCGGATCGAGATCCAGGCCGACGCGGTTGAACCCGGTGCCCGCGTGGTGGTGGTGGACGACCTGCTGGCCACCGGCGGCACCATGGCGGCGGGCATCAAGCTGCTGCAGAATGTCGGTGCCGAGGTCGTGGCCGCCGCCGCGATGATCGAGCTGACGTTCCTGCATGGGCGCGATAAGCTGAACGTGCCGCTCGAAGCTTTGATTCAATACGATCATTGACGAAATCTTGACCCTGGCTAATCTCCCTGGCTTCGAGGAAATGCGGAGCCCGACCAAGATGAAACGCCGCTACATTCTCGGCGCGCTGGCGGCCTCGGCGCTGTTGCCAAACACGGCGCGGGCCATGGCTGCCCCAGGGCCGCTGAACCTGCTCGTGGCGGGGCCGAATGGCGGCCTGACCAGCCGTTGGGGCCGCGCCTTCGCGCTGGCGATCTCGGCGTTTTATCCAGGCACGCCGCGGATCGTGCCAGAACCGATTGGCGGGTTGGACGGCGTCACCGGCGCCAACCGGCTGGATGCTCTGGTGGTGCCGGACGGGCGCACCGCCGCCATTCTGCCGGGCGTGGCGTTGATCGCTTATCTGACCGGCGATTCACGCGTGCATTACGATCCCACGCACTGGACACCGATTTTGGCGGGTTGCAATTCCGGGGTGTTGATGCTGCGTGCGCCGAAAGGCACCACGCCCACGCTGGAGACATTGCGGAAAATGGCGCCCCTGCGCATCGGCGCCGCACAGCCGCAAAGCGCCGACCTCGCGGCCTTGCTGGCCCTCGCCCGACTCGGTGTTCCCACGGCGCCGGTTTTCGGCCTGTATAGCAGTGAGGAAAAAACCCGCGCCTTCATTGCCGGAACGGTGGATGCCGTGTTTATCTGCGGGGAAGGCGTGCCGGAAGATCTCACCCCCCTCATTGCCTCGGGCGCGGTGCCCGCTTTCTGCATCGGCATGCCAGGCACGGGTGGCACGGCGGGAGCGGACCCGTTTTTTCCCAACCTGCCCCTGGCATCCGCGCTTGGCCCGGCGGTCAGTCCCTTGCTGGATTCCGCTTATGAGGCCGCCGCCGCCGCCGCGCGGCTGGATTTCATGCTGGTCTTGCCACGTCTGACCGACCCTGCCGCCATCGCCATCTGGCGCACCGCCGCGCAAAGCGCGGCGAAGGCGCCGGCCATCCATGCCGCCGCCGAAGCCAGTTCCATCTCCCTGCAACCCGCGTCGGTGTTGGCGAATGCCCTGACGGCGCTGTCCATCGTTCCCACGGAGCAAAGCGGCCTGCTGGCTTTCCTGGCGAAGAATTACGGCTGGCAGCCGGACTGATCTTGGCAAAACCCGTCAAAACCTATGCCTGTGCCGCTTGCGGCGCCGTGTTCCCGAAATGGGCCGGGCGGTGCGAGGCTTGTGGGGAATGGAACACGCTGGAAGAACAGGTGGCGCCAAAAGCCCTGCCCGGCGGAATCAAGAATGCCGGTCTGCGGGCGGGCGCCAAGATCGAATTTGTCGGGCTGGAGGGCATCAGCCCGCCCCCGCCGCGCGTGCCCACCACCATCGCCGAGTTCGACCGGGTTCTGGGCGGCGGGCTGGTACCCGCCTCCGTCGTGCTGGTGGGCGGTGACCCTGGCATCGGCAAATCCACCTTGCTGCTACAGGCCAGCGCCGCCTTGGGCCGCGCCGGGCAGGAGGTGATCTATATCTCCGGCGAAGAATCCATCGACCAGATCCGCATGCGCGCCTTGCGGCTTGGCCTCTCCAACGCGCCCCTTCATCTCGCCGCGGCCACCCAGCTTGGGGATATTCTCGCCTCTTTGCCGCAATTTCCCATGGCCAGTCTGGTGGTCATCGATTCCATCCAAACCATGTGGACGGACAGCGTGGATTCCGCTCCCGGCTCCGTCACCCAGGTCCGAGCGAGCGCCTTCGAGTTGATCCGCGCCGCCAAGACCCAGGGTTTCGCCTTGCTGCTGGTGGGGCATGTGACCAAGGAAGGCGCGCTGGCGGGCCCGCGCGTGCTGGAGCATATGGTGGATGTGGTGCTGCATTTCGAAGGCGACCGCGGCCACCAGTTCCGTATCCTGCGCGGCATGAAAAACCGCTTTGGCGCCACCGATGAAATCGGTGTGTTCGAGATGACCGGCGGTGGCCTTTCTCAGGTGGCCAATCCCTCGGCTCTGTTTCTGGCGGAACGGCGTGGCAATGTGGCGGGCAGTGCCGTGCTGGCGGGGTTGGAGGGCACTCGCCCGGTGCTGGTGGAAATCCAGTGCCTGCTGTCTCCCAATCCAGGCGGTTCGCCCCGGCGCTCGGTCATCGGTTGGGATTCCGGGCGGTTATCCATGTTGCTGGCGGTGCTGGAAACACGCTGCGGGCTGAAGCTTGCCATGAACGATGTTTATCTCAACGTCGCGGGGGGATTGCGGGTCAACGAGCCAGCCGCCGATCTGGCCGTGGCCGCCGCCCTGATTTCCGCCGCGTCCGATGTGCCGACAGACCCGGAAATGGTGTTTTTCGGTGAAATCGGCTTGTCCGGCGAGGTCAGGCAGGTGGCGCAAACCGAATTACGGCTCAAGGAAGGGGCGAAGCTCGGTTTCTCCCGGGCCGCCGGGCCGAAGCGCGTGGCCGGGGGGGCGGCCAAGCTCAATGTGCCGAAATCGCTTTCGCTGATTGAAATTGGGCATCTAACGGACCTAGTGGGGATCATCGCGACGGGGCAGAAACCCGGCATCAAGAAAAAGGGGGCCGAATGACTTGGGTTGACGCGGTGGTGCTGGGGGTCGTGGCGCTGTCCGCCCTGTTTTCGATGGTGCGTGGTTTTGTACGCGAAGTGCTGGGCGTGGGCGCCTGGATCGGCGCGTTTCTGGCGGCCATGCGGTTTTACGGTCCAGTGGAGCCCTATATCCTGTCATTGTTGCCCAAGGGGCTGGCGCATTTCGCCATTTATGGCGCGATGGCGGCGGTGTTCCTGGTCGTGCTGATCGTGTTGAGCCTGGTCAGCGCCTTGATCGGCGGGCTGGTGCGCGATTCCGCCCTGTCGGGTCTGGATCATTCGCTGGGGATCGTGTTCGGCGTGGCCCGTGGCGCGGTTATCGTCTTTCTCGCCTATATCGCGCTGGGCCTGGCCGAACCCGCCAGCGTCTGGCCCACACCGGTCGTCAATGCCCGGCTTTTGCCCATCGCCTTTCAAGGTGCCAACTGGATCGCCGGCCTGCTGCCCAAGCCGTATCAGCCAAAGATTCAGTCGCTGCCCAGCCCGCAACCCCCCTCGGCGGGCAAGTTGATGCAACAGCCCGTGGCTGGCAGCGCGCTGCAAAGCCCGTCAGCCGGCAGCGACAAACAGCTTTAGGCCGACATTCTCCATGCGCCGGTACGACGTGCCTTAAGCGGCCTTGGTCAGGCGCTTGATGAAGGCGGAGAGGTGGTGGCGACGCATTTCAGCCTTTGCCTTGGCACTGGTGGTCATGTAGTTCATCTGCACCACATAACGCTGGCCGATGAATTGCTTATGGCCATGCCAGGTGGTGGGGCCGTTGGGAAAAATAAGCAGGGTGCCATCCACCGGCGGCACTTCCCGGGCGAAATTTTCCAGATTTTCCCCATCCCGCAGCAGCCGTAAACAACCTGCGTGCCGGGCCCAGGCCTCGCCCGTGCCGGGGTTGAGATAGAGCAGGATGGTGACGCGCTTGGCCGAGGAATCGGTATGGATCCGCCCGTCCTGTTCACCGGAATTGCCGCGTATCGTCGTCATCAATGGCGCGTTCGTCAGATCCAGCCCGAATTTCGCCGCCACGATGGCGCGGAATTGCGCGCCTTCCAGGGCCGCGATGGCGGCTTTTGCCGCCGGGCCCAATTTCAGCGCCTCGATGGGAAAACTACCGCGCCCCTTCATGGGCGGCAGGTCCGCAACCACGGATTGCAGCGCTTCGGGTTTGATGAAGCGCTCCAGCAGGATATGGGGAAAGGGCTCGGCAGAAACCGGGGCCGCGTCGAGCGCGCTGAAATCCGCGACATCCATGGGTTGTATCCCTGCTGGGTAAAATCTGGTGTTGTGCCCAAGAGGTAGGCGCTTCGCCGGGGCCATGCAACCCGCCATGCGCTGGGGTGGCTTGCTGCGGCGCACCAGGGCGGGCAGTATCCGCCGCGCATGTCCAAGTCGATAAAATCAGAACCGGGTGTCATGCCCGCTTACCGCGCGCGCATCGCGGCGGGGCTGTTGCGCCATGACCCAGCCCAGGCCGTGGCGGCGGAGCATTTGCAGGATCTCTGGGCCAAGCTGCGAGGCTATAATCCCAACCCCAGGCAGCCACCCAATGGCTGGTTCGCCCGCATGCTGCGTCGCAAGCCGGTGGACGAGGTGCAGGACCATCCGAACGGGCTTTATATCGTCGGCGAGGTTGGGCGGGGCAAATCCATGCTGATGGATCTGTTTTTCGAGGCGGCGGATGTACCCCGCAAGCGGCGCATTCATTTTCATGACTTCATGCAGCAGGCGCATAAGCGCTTCCACAAGATCAAGCGTGAGCATCCCGACATCGCCGATCCCATTCCGCCGCTGGCGGACATGATCGCGAACGAGGCGGCGCTGCTTTGTTTCGATGAATTCCAGGTGCATGACATCGTGGACGCGATGATCCTGGGCCGGCTGTTCGAGGCTTTGTTCGCCCGGCAGGTGGTGGTGGTGGCCACGTCGAACACGCTGCCGGACAATCTTTACAAGGGTAAACCTGGGCGGGATGCCTTTCTGCCCTTCATTGACCTTCTGAAGAAGCATCTGGACGTGCTGGTGTTGGATGCGGCTCAGGATTACCGGCGCGGGCGCGAACATGGGCTGAAGGCCTGGGTGGTGCCGGCCGATAGCCGGGCCGATGCCGCCATCGACCGTGTGTTCGCGCATTTGACGGACGGGCACGAGCCCCACTCCGAAACATTGCTGATCCAGGGGCGCAGCCTGACCGTGCCCCTGGCCGCCAATGGCGTGGCGCGGTTCGATTTCGATGCGTTGTGCAAGGTGCCGCTCGGGCCGGGCGATTATCTGGCCGTCGCCACACATTACCACACGGTGCTGATCGATGCGATTCCGCGCCTTTCACCGGATAATTTCGACGAGGCGCGGCGCTTCGTCACCCTGATCGATGCGCTTTATGAGCACCGATGCAAGCTTTACGCTTCCGCCGCCGCCTATCCGGACGATCTCTACCGGTCGGGCGAAGGGGCCTCGATTTTCGAGCGGACGGCCTCCCGGCTCGAAGAGATGCAGAGCGAGGCCTATCTCGCTCTGCCGCATCTGACCTGACGCCCGATGCCGCGCGCAAGTGGGAGGGCGCGTGGCATTTCGGGGCGATGCCGGCGGTGCTGGCGTCGACATGCAATGAAAGGATGTTTTGGGCCCCTTGGGGTCTTTTGTGATGCACAATCTTGCTTGCCGGGGAGGGGGATATAGGCTAGCACCCCGGCGGACGCCCCTTTGTAACCTTTAAAGACAGGTAGGCTAACTCCACATGAACATACATGAATATCAGGGCAAGGAACTGCTGAAGGCCTATGGCGTCGCGGTTCTGGACGGCTATGTGGCCTGGACGCCCGAGGAAGCGGTGGATGCCGCCAAGAAGCTTCCCGGGCCCGTCTATGTCGTGAAATCCCAGATCCATGCGGGTGGCCGCGGGGCGGGCAAATTCAAGGACGACCCGAATGGCAAGGGTGGCGTGCGTCTGGCCAAGAGCCTGGACGAAGTGCGCGATGCCGCCGCGGCGATGATCGGCCACACGCTGATCACCAAGCAAACCGGCGCCGCCGGTCGTCTGGTCCGCCGCGTCTATGTGGAAGCGGGCTGCGACATCAAGCGCGAACTCTATCTCTCCTTGTTGATCGACCGTTCCGTTTCCGAGATCGTGATCATGGCCTCCACCGAGGGCGGCATGGAGATCGAGGAAGTCGCCGAGCATAACCCGGAGAAGATCCTGCGCGCTCCGGTTGATCCGGCCTCCGGCATTTCCGGCTTCCATGCCCGCAAGCTGGCCTTCGGCCTCGGCCTTGAGGGCAAGCAGGTCGGCACCTTCACCAAATTCCTGACCGCCATGTATAATGCCTACACGGCGCTGGACGCGGCGATCATCGAGATCAATCCGCTGGTCGTGACCGGTTCGGGCGAGATTTATGCCCTGGATGCCAAGGTCTCCTTCGATGACAACGCCCTGTACCGGCATCCCGAAATCGAGAAGCTCCGCGACGAGGGCGAGGAAGACCCGAAAGAGCTGGAAGCCAACAAATACTCGCTCTCCTATGTCGCGCTCGATGGCAATATCGGCTGCATGGTGAACGGCGCTGGCCTGGCCATGGCGACCATGGACATCATCAAGCTCTATGGCGCCGAGCCGGCGAACTTCCTGGATGTCGGCGGTGGCGCCACCAAGGAGCGCGTGACGGCGGCGTTCAAGATCATCCTCTCCGACCCGAATGTCGAGGGTATTCTGGTCAATATCTTTGGCGGCATCATGCGCTGCGACGTCATCGCCGAGGGCGTGATCGCGGCGGCGCGCGAAGTGTCGCTCTCCGTCCCGCTGGTGGTGCGCCTCGAAGGCACCAACGTGCAGCTCGGCAAGGATATTCTTTCCAAATCCGGTCTCGCCATCATCCCCGCCGACAACCTGGCCGATGCGGCCGAAAAGATCGTCAAAGCCGTGAAGGAAGCTGCGTAATGGCCGTTCTCGTCAATAAGGAAACCAAGGTTATCACCCAGGGTTTCACCGGCGCCCAGGGCACTTTCCATTCCGAGCAGGCGCTGGCCTACGGGACCAAGGTCGTCGGCGGCGTGACGCCGGGCAAGGGGGGACAGACCCATCTGGACCTGCCCGTGTTCAACACGGTTGAGGAAGCGGTGGTCAAGACCGGCGCCAATGCCTCCGCCATTTATGTGCCGCCGCCGTTCGCGGCGGATTCCATTCTGGAAGCCATCGATGCGGGCGTTGAGCTGATCGTCTGCATCACCGAGGGCATTCCGGTGCTGGACATGGTGAAGGTCAAGCGCGCGCTGTCCGGTTCCAAGTCCCGTCTGGTGGGCCCGAACTGCCCCGGCGTGATCACCCCGGATGAGTGCAAGATCGGCATCATGCCGGGCCATATTCACAAGCGCGGTTCCATTGGGATCGTCTCGCGTTCCGGTACCCTCACATACGAGGCCGTGGCGCAGACCACCGCCGCCGGGCTTGGCCAATCCACCTGTGTCGGTATTGGCGGCGACCCGGTGAAGGGCACCGATTTCATTGAGGTGCTGGATATGTTCCTGCATGACGATGAGACCCAGGCGATCATCATGATCGGCGAGATCGGCGGCCCCTCCGAGATCGACGGCGCGGAATTCCTGGCCAGGCACAAGATCAAGAAGCCGGTCGTGGGCTTCATCGCCGGTGCCACGGCCCCTCCGGGCCGCCGCATGGGCCATGCCGGCGCCGTGATCTCCGGCGGCAAGGACACCGCCCAGGCGAAGATCGCTGCCATGAAGGAAGCGGGTATCTTCGTGGCGGACAGCCCAGCCTCGCTGGGCAGCACAATGCTGAAGGCGCTGAACGCCTGATTCTTTTGCCCCATGGCGGTCACGCCATGGGGATTTTTTTGGCCCATGGCCCAGGGAAAGGCAGAACCGCATGAACCATGCGCGTTCAGCAACCCTGCCCTGGTGTTGCGGGTAACGGTACAATAACGGTGGTGGCTTATATGCCCCGCAAGGAAGGTACTGCACGGCGCATGTTCCGGAAGCTTTTGCGTCGCCGTGCGCTGGGCGGGTGTCCCGTTTAGGAGAGGATTGGTTATGGCCGGTGTGGACGTGATTGCGACGGCGATGAATGGGGCGAACGCCCAGTTTATCGCGCAGCTTTATGCGAAATGGGTGGAAGCGCCTGGTTCTGTCGACCCTGACTTCGCGGCCCTGTTCGCGGCGTTGGACGACGACACCCGCGCCATTTTCACCGATGCCACGGGCGCCTCCTGGGCGCCGCGCCCCTCGGTGTTCGAGACGGTCAGCGCCGAGGCCGCGCCCAAACAGGCCAAGGCCGCCGTGGCGGCCCCCGCCGAGACCCGTGCCGCCACGCTGGATTCCATCCGCGCCCTGATGATGATCCGCGCTTACCGTGTTCGCGGCCATCTGGACGCGCAGCTCGACCCGCTGGGGCTGAAGGGCAGGGCCTATCATTCCGAGCTGGATCCCGCCAGCTATGGGTTCACCGAGCCTGCTGACATGGACCGCCCCATCTTCCTGGACGGTGTGTTGGGTTTCGAGACCGCCACGCTGAAAGACGTGATGGCGGCCTTGCGCAAGAGCTATTGCGGCGAGATCGGCGTCGAGTTCATGCACATCCAGGATCCGGCGCAGAAAAGCTGGATTCAACGCCGTGTCGAAGGCGCGCCCTGGCTCACCGCCTATGACAAGAAGGGCAAGACCCGGATCCTCAAGCAGTTGACCGAGGCCGATTCCTTCGAGACCTTCTGCCAGAAGCGCTTTGTCGGCACCAAGCGTTTCGGGCTTGAGGGCGGAGAGAGCACCATTCCCGCCTTGCATGCCATCATTGAAGTCGCCGCTGGCAAGGGCGTGCGCGAGATCGCGATCGGCATGCCCCATCGTGGCCGCCTCAACACCCTGGTCAATATCGTCAAGAAACCGCTGGTGGCTTTGTTCTCCGAGTTCGGCGGCGGCTCCTTCAAGCCGGACGACGTGCAGGGCTCCGGCGACGTGAAATACCATCTCGGCACCTCGACCGATCTGGTGATCAACGGCAACCAGCTCCATCTCTCCTTGCAGCCCAACCCCTCCCATCTGGAAGCGGTGGACCCGGTGGTGGTCGGCAAGATCCGCGCCCGCTTGGACATGGTGGGCGATACCACCCGCAAGTCCGCCATGGCCATTCAGATGCATGGCGATGCCGCCTTCGCCGGTCAGGGGCTGGTGTATGAGACGCTGGCGATGAGCCAGCTCATTGGGTACCGCACCGGCGGGTCGATCCATCTGGTCGTCAACAACCAGATCGGTTTCACCACCGTGCCGGCCCATGCCTTCTCGGGTATGTATTGCACCGATGTCGCCAAATCCGTGCAGGCGCCGATTCTGCATGTGAACGGCGACAATCCAGAGGCCGTGGTGTTCGCCGCGCAGCTTGCCGCCGAGTTCCGTTGCGAATTCTCGACCGATGTGGTGATCGATCTCGTCTGTTACCGCCGCCATGGTCATAACGAGAATGACGAGCCGGCCTTCACCCAGCCGATCATGTATAAGGCGATCAAGGCGCTGAAGACCACCCGCGCTCTATATGCCGACAAGTTGGCAAAGGAAGGCTCTGTCTCGGCGGCGGAAGCAAAGGCCCTGACCGATGAATATGGCAAGGAGCTGGAAGCCGCCTATGAAGGCGCCAAGGATTATAAGGTCAACAAGGCGGACTGGCTGGAAGGCCATTGGGCCGGCTTGAAGCAGGCCGGCGCCGATGCCGAACAGCAGGATGGCGTGACCGCCGCCCCGTTGGCGCAGCTGCGAGAGGTCGGCAAGGCGCTCTACACCCCGCCGCAGAATTTCGACCTCAACCCCAAGATCGCGCGCCAGCTCGACGCCAAGAAGCAGATGTTCGAGTCTGGCGAGGGGCTGGACTGGGCGACTGGCGAGGCGCTGGCCTTCGGGACGTTGCAGCTCGATGGCCATCGTGTGCGCCTCTCCGGCGAGGATGTGCAACGCGGCACCTTCTCCCAGCGCCATGCCGTGCTGGTCGACCAGACCAATCAGAACGAATATCTGCCGCTGAACAACATCGCCGATACTCAGGCGCGCATCGAGATCTTCAACTCCCTGCTCTCCGAGGCCGGCGTGCTGGGGTTTGAGTATGGGTATACCGTGGCCGACCCCTCGACCCTGGTGTTGTGGGAAGCGCAGTTCGGCGATTTCGCCAATGGCGCGCAGGTGATCATCGATCAGTTCATTGCCGCCGGCGAGACGAAATGGCTGCGCATGTCCGGGCTGGTGATGCTGTTGCCCCATGGCCAGGAAGGGCAGGGGCCGGAGCATTCCTCCGCCCGTCTGGAACGCTATCTACAGCTTTGCGCCGAGAACAATATCATCGTCGGCAATATTTCGACACCGGCGAACTACTACCATGCGCTGCGTCGCCAGATGAAGCGCAATTACCGCAAACCGCTGATCCTGATGACGCCGAAATCCCTGCTGCGTCACAAATTGTGCGTCTCGCCGCTGGCCGATTTCGCCGAGGGCACTAGCTTCAAGTTCGTCATTCCCGAGACCGACGAGCTGGTGGCGCCCGGCAAGGTGAAGCGCGTGGTGATCTGCTCTGGCAAGGTCTATTACGATTTGCTGGCCGAGCGTCGCGAGCGGGGCATCAAGGATGTCGCCATCGTGCGGTTGGAGCAGTTCTATCCTTTCCCGGCCAAGGCGCTGAAGGCGGCCATCGAAGGCTATAAGAACGCCGAGATCGTGTGGTGCCAGGAGGAGCCGGAGAATAACGGCGGTTGGAATTTCGTGGACCGCCGGATCGAAACAGCGCTCGGTTGCCTGGGCAATGAAGCCAAGCGTCCCCGTTATGTCGGGCGTAAGGCGGCGGCTTCGCCTGCCAGCGGTCTGGCCAAGACGTTTGCCGCCGAGCAGGCGGCTCTGGTCAACGAAGCGCTTACCGTTTAACCCCTCCCATCACGAGAAAAGCAGGAGTTTCCATGTCGGCCGATATCAAGGTTCCCACGCTTGGCGAGAGTGTTGCCTCCGCCACCATCGCCCGCTGGATCAAAAAGGTAGGCGAGGCCGTTGCCGCGGACGAGCCCATCGTCGAGCTGGAGACGGACAAGGTCACCGTTGAGGTGAACGCGCCGGAAGCTGGCGTGATCGCCGAGATCGCCGCCGAAGAGGGAGCCGAGGTGCAGCCGGGCGATCTGCTGGGCCGCGTGGACGCGAACGGCGCCGCCGTGACGCCGAAGAAGGAAGCCGCCGAGGTGGACGCACCGAAGACCGGCGTGAACGCGCAGCAGGAAGCACCCGGCCCGGTGGCCCGTCCTGGCGTGGGCGCCCTGCCCGCCGCCGCCAAGATGATGGCCGAGAAGAACGTGAACCCCGCCGAAGTGACCGGCACCGCCAAGGATGGCCGCATCTCCAAGGGCGACGTGCTGGCCTTCGTGAACAAGCCGGCCGCCGCCCCCGCCGCTCCGGCCGCGAAGGCTCCGCGCGCCGCCGATGTGCGCGAGGAGCGGGTGAAGATGACCCGCCTGCGTAAGACCATCGCCAACCGGCTGAAGGAAGCGCAGAACACCGCCGCCATGCTCACCACCTTCAACGAGGTGGATATGAGCGCGGTGATGGGCTTGCGCGCGTCTTATCGCGACACTTTCGAGAAGAAGCACAAGGGCATCCGCCTGGGCTTCAACGGCTTCTTCGTGAAGGCGGTGTGCGCGGCGCTGGCCGAGTTCCCGGCGGTGAATGCCGAGATCGACGGTGACGAGATTGTCTACAAGAACTTCGTGAACATGGGCATCGCCGTCGGCGGCGCGAATGGTCTGGTGGTGCCGGTGATCCGCGATGCGGAAACCAAGTCGATCGCCGAGATCGAAGCCGAGATCGCCGGTTTCGCCAAGCGCGCCAAGGAAGGCACGCTGAAGCTGGATGAACTGTCCGGCGGGTCCTTCTCCATCACCAATGGCGGTGTGTATGGCTCGCTGATGAGCACGCCGATCATCAATCCGCCGCAATCGGGTATTCTTGGCATGCACAAGATCCAGGACCGCCCGGTGGTGGTGGATGGCAAGATCGAAATCCGTCCGATGATGTATCTGGCGCTGTCCTACGATCACCGTATTGTCGATGGCCGCGAGGCGGTTTCCTTCCTGGTTCGCGTGAAGGAAAGCATCGAGGATCCCCGCCGCCTGCTGCTGGCGATTTGATCATGGAAAAGGCCCCGCAAGGGGCCTTTTTTAATGGAAGAAACCGTTTTTCTGAACCGGTGATTGTGAAAAGAGGCTCTGACGATCCGCCCCAACCCCGCATGAAATGGCTTGAGGGTTTTGTTGTTGCTTTGTGGCAATATCAAGGCTTCGGCATTTGAATGAAGCGCTATCGCGCGGTTTCGCGCATTGGCACCAGATTATCCATGAAACGTTCGGCGCAGGCACGCCAGGAATATTGTTCCGCATAGGGGCGGCAGTTCACGCTGTTGACTTCCAGCGCCTTCAGGCAGGCTGTGCGTAAATCCTCATCCAACGCACCGACGGGCACGGGCGCTTCACCCAGAATATCTTTCGGCCCCGTCACGGGATAGGCCGCGACCGGTAGGCCAGAGGCTAGCGCTTCCAGCACCACCAGCCCGAACGTATCGGTTTTGGAGGGAAAAACGAACACATCCGCTCCGGCATAGGCGGCGGCCAGGGCCGCGCCGTGCCGCGCCCCGGCGAATTGCACGCCGGGAAACTCTCTTTCGAGCGTCTTGCGCTGTGGACCGTCGCCAACAACCAATTTGGAACCGGGTAAGTCGAGAGCCAGAAACGCCCGCAAATTTTTTTCGACCGCCACCCGGCCGACATAAGCGAAAATCGGGCGCGGCAAGGCCCAATCCTCACGCGGTTCGGGGTTGAACGCCTCCAGATCCACGCCGCGTGACCAGGGGCGGAGATGTTTGAACCCGCGCCCCGCCAGCTCATCTCGCAATGATTGCGTGGCCACCATTATCCCCGCGCTCGCGCCATGGAAACGCCGCAGCCAGGCATAGGTGAGACGGGCGGGAATAAATGTGCGTGCTTCCAGATATTCCGCGAACCGCGTATGAAAAGCGGTGGTGAAATGCAGCCCTTGTGTCTTCGCATAAGCGCGGGCCGCCATGCCCAGCGGCCCTTCCGTGGCCACATGCAAGGCGTCTGGCTGAAACTCCTCGATGAGTTTCGTTAGCTTGCGCCGGGGGAAAAGCGCCAGGCGGATTTCCGGGTAGGATGGCATGGGGATGGTGCTGAACCGGTCTGGTCCCACCACCTCGACGGTCTTGCCCATGGCGCGCATCTCGTCGGTGACGGTGCGCAAGGTCCGCACCACGCCATTCACTTGCGGCTCCCAGGCGTCGGAAACGATCAGGATGCGTGACAAGCCGGCAAAGGCAGTCAGAGGATCAGACTCCCGCCGATACAGCATGGTCGGTGTTGTTGTGCGCCGCGTTGGTGAAGTCGCCGGCCATGGTCTGCAGGACGGTGGATTGCGCCGGATTCAGCTTTGCCGCCGGGCGGGCGAGCATGGAAAGCTGCCGTCTCGCGGCCCAATCCACGAGTTCCAGCCTGCCGTCGAAATGTTCGACGAGGGCGGTGCAGCTTTCCACCCAGTCGCCGTCGTTCAGATACATCACGCCGTTGACCGGGCGCATTTCGGCATGGTGGATATGACCGCAGACAACGCCGTCGAACCCACGGGATTTCGCATCCTCGGCCAGCGCGGTTTCAAACCGGTCGATCGCCTTCACCGCTTCCTTCACCTGCAATTTCAACCAGGCGGACAGTGACCAGTACGGGTAGCCCAGCTTGGCGCGCGCGATGTTGAAATAGCGGTTCAGCCCGAGCGCGGCGGTGTAGGCCCAGTCGCCCAGCAAGGCCAGGATCCGCGCATGGCGCACCACGCTGTCGAAACTATCGCCGTGGGTGATGAGCAGGCGCTTGCCATCCGCGGTGGTGTGCTCGGCCTCCATCTGCAGTTTCACGCCGCAGATCTCGATGCCGAGACTGATATATTTGCGCAGCATCTCGTCGTGATTGCCGGGCACGTAGACAACATTGCCGCCTGAGCGCGCGATCTTGAGCACGAGTCGCAGAACCTCGTCGTGATGCCTGTCCCAGAACCAGGACCGCTTGAGGCGCCAGCCATCGATGATGTCCCCGACCAGGAACAGGTTTTCGCAATGATTATGCCGGAGGAAATCCGCGAGGAACTCCGCCCTGCAGCCGCGTGTGCCCAGATGCACGTCGGAGATGAAGACGCTGCGGTAAGCCGTCTGCGCCGGAAGAGGCTGGCTGAATGCGTTCATGGAGGTTGCAATAAGCCGTCGCGAGGCGCCGCTGAAAGTGAATGTTCAGTGACGGAATCAATGGATTTTTAAAATCCTGTTGTCATTTCGATGTCATTGCGATGACATGATGCTGTCATCTTGATGATTTATGCTCGAAATTTACCGCCATTTGCCGGAGTATGCGTGAATGCTGATTATTTTCAATCCGGTAGCTGGTCGCCGGCGGGCGGTGGCGCTATGGCGGGTGCTCGATCTGCTGATCGAGAACGGCGTGAAGGTCGAGGTGGCGGAGACCCAGCATGCCGGCCATGCCACCGAATTGGCACGCCAGGCGGCGCGGGAAGGGGCGTTCATGATCGTCGCCGCTGGCGGGGATGGCACGATCGCCGAGGCCGCGAACGGGCTGATCGGTTCGCAGACGGCGTTGGGCATTATTCCGCTTGGCACGGCGAATGTCTTGGCCAAGGAATACCGGCTCTCCACCGCGCCCCGCGCCATTGCCAACACGCTGGCCTATAAGCGCTGTAAGCGGTTGTGGCCGGGTGTCGCGCAATTGCCGGGAGGCAGCCATGTGTTCGTGCAGATGCTGGGGTTGGGGTTCGATGGCGCGGTGGTCAATGGCGTGCGGCCCATGCTCAAGCGCGCCATCGGCAAGGGGGCTTATGTCTGGCAGTCGCTCTGGGAGGCCGTGGCCTATGATTTCCCGCCGGTGCGTTTGAGCGTGGATGGGGTGGCGCATCAGGCCGCCAGCGTCGTGGTCAGCAAGGGGCGGCTTTATGGCGGGCCCTATCTGCTGGCACCGCAGGCGCATCCGGAAACTCCGGGCTTTCAGGTCGTGCTGTTCGAAAAATCGGGGGCCTTGTCCGCCTTGCTGTCCGGCGCGGCGCTGCCCTTGGGGCTGTTGCCGCGTTGTCCGGGGGTGCGTGTCATCAGCGGCAGCCATGTGGAATTCGCCTCTTCCAATACCGGTATTTTGACCCAGGCGGACGGTGATTCCCTGCCTGGCGTGCCGAGGGGGGTGGTCAGCGCCGAATCGCCGATTTCCTTGATCGTGGGTTGACCGGAACGGGGCTTGACGGGGCGGGTCAAGGTTCTATGGGAAACCTGCCCTCAAAGAAGGAGACACAAGAGATGAAAACCCCCGTGCGCGTTGCCGTGACCGGCGCCGCTGGCCAGATCGGCTATGCCATTCTGTTCCGTATCGCCAATGGCGATCTGCTCGGCAAGGATACGCCGGTAATCCTGAATCTCCTGGACCTGCCCCAGGCCCAGAAGGCGCTGAACGGCGTCATTATGGAGCTGAATGACTGCGCCTTCCCGCTGCTGCAAAGCGTGACCCCGAGCGATGACCCGCGCGTGGCGTTCAAGGATGCCGACATCGCCATCCTGATTGGCTCGCGCCCCCGTGGCCCCGGCATGGAGCGCCGCGACCTGCTGGCCGCCAATGCCGAGATCTTCAAGGTCCAGGGCAAGGCGCTGAACGATGTCGCCAAGCGCGACGTGAAAGTGCTCGTGGTTGGCAACCCGGCCAACACCAACGCGTATATCGCCATGAAGTCCGCCCCGGATCTGCCGAAGGAGAACTTCACCGCGATGCTGCGCCTGGACCATAACCGCGCCGTTTCCATGCTGGCCGAGAAGTCCGGCGTGGCGGTGAAGGACATCGAGAAGGTCGCCGTGTGGGGCAATCACTCCCCCACCATGTATGCCGATTACCGCAACGCCACCGGCGCCGGTAAGAAGATGCCCGAAATCATCAACGACGAGGCCTGGTACAAGGATACATACCTCTCCGCCGTCGGTAAGCGCGGTGCGGCCATCATTGAGGCGCGCGGCCTGTCTTCCGCCGCGTCCGCCGCCAATGCCGCCATCGACCATGTGCGCGACTGGGTGCTGGGCTCCAATGGCCGCTGGGTCTCCATGGGCATTCCCTCCGATGGCGATTATGGCGTGCCCAAGGACGTGATGTTCGGCGTGCCCTGCACCTGTGAGAACGGCAAATATACCCGCGTGAAGGGTATCGAGATGGACGAATTCTCCAAGGGCCGTGTTCAGCACACGCTGAACGAGCTGCTGGAAGAACAGGCCGCCGTGGCCGATCTGCTGAAGTAAGCGGGTTTTCGAGGCCAAGAATCAAGGCTCTCCCATTTGCTGGGAGAGCCTTTTCTTTTGGATGTGGAGCGGTTGGAGGTTGGCGGCGCGGTGGGCGGTTTGCTAGGTGGAAATCGTGGGTGATTCCATTGGCTTGATCTTCGGTTTGCCAGGGCAGGGAATGCATCTGCGGCTCGATGCCCTGTCTGTGCTGTTCGGTTGCATTCTGCTGCCGCAGGTGCTGGCGGCCGCGCTGTCTGGCATGCGCTCTTCCATCAGCTTCTGGGTGTTTGTGCTCGGCATGGTGTTGACTCTGTTGGCGGGCGACGCCTTCACCATGATTTTCGGTTTCGAGCTGATGAGTGCCGCCTCCTGGTTGCTGGTGCTGCAAGGCGACCGTAAACCCGCGACGCTTTATGGCGGGATAGCTATTTTTTCTGGCGCCTGCCTGATCCCGGCGATGTTTTTGCCGGCCTCCTCGCTGGCCTTTGTGCTGGTGGCGCTGGGGGCTGGTGCCAAGGCGGGGCTGGCCCCGCTGCATAGCTGGCTGCCGCGCGCGCACCCGGCGCCGCCGGCGGGGGTATCGGCCTTGATGTCCGGCGGTATGGTGAAAGTGGCGCTCTATGTGCTCATTCGCTATGCCTTCGTGAATCTGGCCTCGGCCCAGCAACCCTGGTGGGGAGAGGTTCTGGTGGCGGCCGGCGCCTTGTCCGTGCTCATCGGTTCGTTGCGCGCCTTTCTGGAGGTCGAGCTGAAAACCGCCCTGGCCTGCTCCACCGTCGAGCATGTCGGGTTGATCGCGGTCGGTTTGGGGCTGGCGCTGCGGGCCAAGGCGATGGGCGATGATGAGCTGACCGGCCTTGCCTTGCAGGCGGCCTTGCTCTGCGCCGTGGCGCATGGGGTGTTCAAGCCGCTGCTGTTCATCGGCGCGGGGGAAGTCAAGCATGCGGTGGGCACGACCTCCCTGAACTGGCTGGGCGGGTTGATGCGCGGCATGCCAAGGCTGGGCGTGTTGATGCTGCTGGGTGTCGTGGGCATGGCGGCCTTGCCGCTGGGACCTGGGTTCGCGCCGGAATTCTTGCTGTTTCACGCGGTGATCGGCGCGGCGGCCACTGGCGGCATTCTGGCGCGCATCGGATTTTCAGCCTTGCTGGCGGCCTTGGGCATCGGCGCGGCCCTGGCCTTGTCGGCGGCGGTACGGTTCATTGGCATGGGGTTTTTGGGACGGCCGCGCAGCTTGCACGCCGCCGCCGCGGAGGATGCGCGGCGCGGTCCGCTTCTGGCGATGGCGCTGCTGGCGCTGCTGGCGATTCCCATTGCGCTGGTGCCGCGGTTGATCCTGGATCTGATGAATCCGGTGATTCTCCTGCTCGCACCGCAAGCACGGCCGCCCGTGCTGACCTATGAGCCCCTGGTTCTGCTGCTGTTGGCCCTGCTGGCGGCCCTGGCGGCGGGGTTCGTGCAGGTGCGCTGGGGGGTACGCGGCTTGCGGGAGGTTCCGGCCTGGAATGGCGGCTTCGGCCGCCCGCCCGCCTGGTTGCCCTTTGGTGATCCGCATACCCAGTCCAGCGCCACGGGCTTCGCCGAGCCGGTCATGCGCGTGCTGGGCGGCGGACTGCTGGGCGCGACGATGACCGACCCCGCCGAACGATTTCTGCTCTCGCCCCTGGCCCGGTTACGGATGCGCCTGGTGCGGCTGGCCGAGCGCGTGCGCCGCGCCACGATCCGTGAACGTCTGGCCTTCGTCTTCATGGTGCTGGTGTTGTTTCTGCTGGCGCTCGGTCTGGGGCAGGGGGGGTAGCCGTGCTGAGCATCGTTCTCGCGCTCATCGCCACCGCCTTGCATATCGTGCTTTGCTTTCTGGCGGCGCCGCTGATCTTGGGGCTCGTCAACAAGCTGCGCGCCTGGCTCCTGGGGCGGCGGGGCGCACCTCTCACGCAGCCTTACCGCAACCTCGCTAAGCTTTTGCGCAAGAGCAGCCTGGTGCCGGATACCGCGACCGATCTGTTCGGGTATTGGCCGCTTGCAGCCTTTCTGGCGCTGGCGGTGGCCACCATGCTCATTCCCGGTTTCGCCACCGGCATGCTCACCGCCCCGGCCGCGGATTATGTCACCATTATCGGCCTGTTCGGCATTGCCCGCGCCGCCACCATGCTGGGCGGGCTGGAAACGGGGTTTGGCTTTGGTGGCGCGGGGGCCGCGCGTGAGGCTTTGTTCGGCGTTTTCGCCGAGGGCGCCTTGCTGGTCTTGCTGTTGGCCTTTGCCCTGCTGGCGGGGCATACGGGGCTGGATGGCATCGCGCAGACCTTTCGCACGGCGCATATCGGCATTTCCGTCTCGCTCGGTTTCGCGTTGGCGGCCATGCTCGCCGTGGCCTTGACCGAGAGCGGGCGTATCCCCACCGACAATCCGTCCGGCCATCTTGAACTCGCCATGGTGCATGAGGCGATGGTGCTGGAATATTCAGGCCGCCTGCTGGCGTTGCTGGAATATGCCGGCATGCTGCGGCTCATCGCCTGGATGAACCTCATCGGTGGTATTTTCCTGCCTTTTGGCATGGCCCGCGCGGCGGATGTGCTGTCTTGGCCCGGTGGGTTGGCGCTCTGGGGACTGAAGTTGCTGTTTATGGCGGTGGCGCTGTCGGTGTTCGAGGTGTCCCGCGCTAAAATGCGCGTGTTCCGCGTGCCGGATTTCCTGGGCGCGGCCTTGCTGCTCGGCATGCTGGCCAGCGTGTTTCTGTTCGTCGCGGCGAGGATCGGGGCATGACCCTTACCTTCTCCCTCGCGCATCTTCTGGGCGGCATCATCCTGCTTTGCGCGTTTCTGCAACTCTCTCAGAGGCGTTTGGCGGCGATGGTCACGCTCTACCAGGCCGAGGCGCTGGTGCTGTCCGCCGCCGCCTTCTGGCAGGGCTATGCCCAGCATGAGATGGCGCTTTATCTGACCGGCCTGATCACACTGGCCCTCAAGGCGGTGGTGCTGCCGATGGGGCTGCGGGAGATCGTGCTGCGTTTCAACATGGTTCGCGCCGTGGAGACGGCGATGCCGATGGCGCTTTCCATGATTCTCGGTCTGGGATTGATCGGCGTGGCGGTGCTGGTGACCCTGCCGACGACGGAAAGCTCCTTGTCCCTGACGCGGGAGGATATCGCCATCGCCCTGTCCGTCGTGTTGCTGGGATTGCTGCTGATGACGGTGCGGCGCAACGCGCTGGCACAGATCATCGGCTTTCTGTCCATGGAGAACGGTTTGGTGCTGGCGGCCATCGGCATGCCGGGAATGCCCTTCGTGGCGGAATTTTCGGTGGCGTTACTGGTGCTGCTGGCTTTTCTGGTGGTGGGCGTGTTCCTGCTGCGCATCCGCGAGCATTTCGACACGCTGGATTTGTCCGGGCTTGAGGAAATTGAAAGGCGGGGGCGGTGAATTTCGCGCTGGTCGCCATTGTCTGGCCGTTTGCGGCGGCGCTGGTCCTGGGGCTGGTGGGTGGCCCGCGCCTGGGGGCCATCGTCAATGCGCTGGCCAGCGCGGTGTTGTTCGCGCTCACCCTGGCGGTCTTTTGGCATGGCGGCAGTGGATTGGTGGCGGCGGATCCCCTGGGGGCTCTCTTCGGGGCGGTGTCCGGGTTCGCCGGCCTCACCACCGCGCTGGCCAATATCGGCTATGTGGCGGGCGATGAGGCGCGCATGACACGCGGGCGCTGGCGCATCTATCATGCCCTGTTCCAGATCGTGCTGGGGGCGGTGCTGCTGGGCCTTTACGCGGATAATATCGGCTTGCTCTGGGCGGCGATGGAAGGCGGCACCATCGCCCTGACATTGGGGGTGAGCCTTTCGCGCACGCCCACGGCGCTGGAGGCGGCCTGGAAATATTTCATTCTCGGCGGCGTGGGCATCGGTATTGCCTTGTTTGGCACCATGCTGGTCTATCTGGCCGCGCAACCCGCCCTGGGGCCTGGCTTGGCGGCGATGAGCCTGACCGCTTTGTCCGCCCATGCCGCCCATATGGATGGCGCGCTGCTGACCCTGGCTTTTCTGTTCATCCTGTTCGGTTACGGCACCAAGGCCGCCTTGGTGCCGCTGCATGGCTGGCTGCCGGATGCCTATGCCGAGGGCCCCGCGCCATTGACCACGGCCTTGTCCGGCTTGCTGGTGAATGTGGCGCTGCTGGCGATTTTGCGTTTCAGCCATTTGATGCAAGCCAATATCCGCGCCGGGGGCAGCGCCACATCGCCGGGCGCGTTTCTATTGACCCTGGGGCTGGCCTCCTTGTTTCTGGCGGCCTTCTCCTTTTCGCGGCGGCGCGATGCGCGGCGTTTCTTTGGTTTTTCCTCCATCGAACAATCGGGCATCATGGTGTTTGCCTTCGGCATCGGCGGCCCGGCGGCGATTTTTGGCGGGTTGCTGCATATGCTGTTGCACACGCTGCTGAAATCCGGCCTGTTTTTGGCGTTGATCCGTGCCGCTGGCCTGCGGGGCTCCGCCGCGCCGGGCAATTACGGTTTTTCGCATCTGCGTGGCATTCTGCATGTCAATAAATATGTGGGCTGGGTGCTGGGCGGCTGCATCTTCGCGCTCACCGGCTTGCCGCCCTCGGGATTGTTCGCCAGCGAATTCATCATCGTCAGCCAGACCATTCAGGTGAATCCTTATATGTCCCTGCCATTGGGTCTGGGTCTGGGGCTCTGCGCGGTGGCCATCCTGCGCAATATCGGCCCGTTGCTATTCGCCCCGGCGCCACATGAAAAACCTCAAAAAGCCGGTTGGAGCATCAATCTGGTCACGTTGCACCTGGTCTTTATATTCCTGCTGGCCTTTGCCATGCCGGTGCCGCTGGTGCATTTGCTCTCCGGCGCGGCGGAGGCCCTGCAATGAAGCTGTTGTCTCCCGAGGCGTGGGCCGCCCATCAGGGGAATTTCATTGCGCTCTGGACGGATGGCGCCCATGCTTACGCGCTTTACGAGCCTGATGAGCTGGTGGCGGTGGCGCTGCGCGATGGTGCCTATCCAGCCCTGCCTTACCCGGGGGCCAACTGGTTCCAGCGTTTGGCCAAGGATCTGAACGGCCACAGCGCGATTGGCTTTAACGAGACGCGTACGGCGGTGGAGCATTTCCGCGAACCCGATGGCCGCGCCGCCTGGCCCGAATTCAAGGCGCCGGACATAGAAGGCGTGCATCAGGTGGCGGTCGGGCCAGTTCATGCCGGAATCATCGAGCCGGGGCATTTCCGTTTCTCCGTGGTGGGCGAGCGGGTGTTGAAGCTGGAGGCGCGGCTCGGCTACGCGCATAAGGGCACGCTCAAGTTGATGCGCGGCAAATCTCCCCGCCAGGCGGCGCGTTACGCGGCGCGGATCTCGGGCGATTCCACTGTTTCCCACTCCATCGCCTTTGCCCGCGCGGCGGAGGCGGCCCTGGATATGCAAGTGCCGGAGCGGGCCCAGTATCTGCGCGCGCTGATGGCGGAGATCGAGCGCCTCGCCAACCATGTCAGCGATATTGGCGCCATCGCCGGGGATGCGGGGTTTGCGTTTCTGGATTCCCGTTTTGCCCTGGCGCGGGAGCGGTTTTGCATGGCCGCCCAGGCGGCCTTCGGTCATCGATTGATGATGGACGTGGTGGTGCCCGGCGGTGTCGCGGGCGATCTGACCGAGGGGGGAGATGAAGCCCTGGACTTTGCCCTCGACATGCTGGAGCGGGAACTGCCCAGCCTGAGGCGTGTGTTCGAGGATTATGCCAGTTTGCAGGACCGGGTGGTGGGCACGGGCATCGTTCCGCCGGAACTGGCCGCGGCCTATAATGCGGGTGGCTATGTGGGGCGCGCCTCTGGCCAATATCGCGACGCGCGGATGGAGCCAGGCTATCCGCCCTATGCTGAGTTCGGTCTTTCCGTGCCGGTGGAACAGGATGGCGACGTGGCGGCGCGGATCAAGATCCGGCTTGAGGAAATTCCCGAGAGCATCCGGCTGATCCGCCAAATTCTGGATTTGTTGCCCGACGGTCCGGTGGTGCTGGCCCCACCCGCGGGCAGCGGCATGGGGCTGGGTGTGGCGGAGAGTTTCCGCGGCCCTGTCTGGCATTGGCTGAAAATCGATAACGGACAGATCCAGGACGCCTTCGTGGCGGATGCCAGCACCCTGCATTGGCCGCTTCTGGAATATGCCACCACCACCTCCATCCTCGCGGATTTCCCGTTGATCAATAAATCGATCAACGGGTCTTATTCAGGCGTGGATCTATAGGCGCGCTTACATCCGCACGATGGACTGGGAATAAAGCGCGGCGCCGCGCTCATCCACCAGCGAATAGTCCAATTGCCCGCCGGAAAGCCGTGCCACCATGAAACCATGCGCGCCCGAGGCGAAGCCGCCGCGAATGGCGGGCTCCGGCCGGTAGGTTTCTGATCCGGCGCCCGTGCAGACATAGCAGATGCCCTCCATCCGCACCGCCTGTAGAATATGGTCGTGCCCACAAATATAGATGGGCACATGATGCTTGCGCAGAATGGGATTCAGCCGCGCGATCAAATCCGGCTGGTCGTGGTCGTATCCGTCCATGTCCGATTGCGCGGTATAGATGGGATGATGGCCGATCACGATGTTCCATTCCGCTTTCGAGGCGGTGAGTTTCGCGTCCAGCCAGTCGAGCTGTTCCTGGCTGTTCTGCCCATCCACCGCGACGCGGGTGCCATGGTATTTTTTGATGAAGGGTGAGGTATCCAGATAATAAAACGCGGCCATGGCGCCGCCGGGCAGGGCGGTGGTTTCCATGTAATAGCGCGCGGGCATCTGCCAGCGTTGGCTGTGCCGGGTGTAATCCAACTGGGCCTGCACATTGCCCCGGTAATCATGATTGCCGAGAATGGCCTTCCAGGGCGTTTGCAGGGAGGCTTCGGTATAGACGTGTTCGAATGAGCTTTGCCATTGCGGGTCGGTGACCGACTCCACTCCGTTTTCGTAGAAATTATCGCCGACCGAGACGGTGTGCAGGCTGCCGATCTCGTGCGCGGTGCGGGCCATCTGGCGGGCCACGGCGCGCTGGTGATGATGGCCATGCCGCCCCCAATCCCCGACGAGCAGGAAGGAAATCGATCCATCCTCGGCGCTGGCCGGGCGGGTCAGTGCCATGCCGGTGCCCAGAACGGCGCTGGTGGCTGTGAATTGGCGGCGGGTCAGCTTCATGACGGCTCCTGATGGCACCGGCGCTCTGTAGCAAACGCTACGAACCCGTGTGTGAGACAATTTCATGACAAGCGGCAAGCGCTAGGCCATCACCGCTTCGTCCAGTTTCAAAACCTCTCCCGCCAGATAAAGGCTGCCGCAGACCAGCACGCGGGTGGGCGCGGCGATTTGCGCCAATGCGCCGCGCAGATCCGGCCCTGGCAGGGCGAGACCGCCGGATGCCGCGATGATCTGCGCCACAGGCAAGGCCAGATGCTGCTCGGGTTCCGCCACGGCGTAAAGCGCGGCGGCATGCGGGGCGACAATGCGGATGAACTCCGCGACATCCTTGGATTGCTTCATGCCCAGAATCACGGTTGTGGGCGTGCCCCAATCCCGCAGTTGCCGGGCCAGGGTTTCCGCCCCGCCAGGATTGTGGGCGCCATCCAGCCATAATTCGGAGCCCGGGGGCAGCAGTGCCGTAAGCGGTCCGCGCAGCCTTTGCAGCCGGGCGGGCCATGTGGCCGCGCGCATGCCCGCCGCCATGGCATCCGGCGTAAGTTTGAACCCGGCGGCGCGCAAGGCGGTGAGGGCGATGCCCGCATTCTCAATCTGATGCGGGCCGGTCAGAGCCGGGTGGGGCAGGGCGATGCCATCATATGTCATGCCGGCGGCGGTTGGCTCCACCGCCCATTCCAGCCCCCGGCGCAGATGCGGTGCCCCTTTCTGCGCGGCTTCGGCGGCGATGCGCGCCAGCACCGAGGCAGGCTGATAGCCGGTGACGACCGGGATGCCAGGCTTGATGATCCCAGCCTTCTCTCCCGCGATCAGTTCCAGCGTGTCACCCAGAAAATCCTGATGGTCGAGCGAGATGGACGTAATCGCGCAGGCGGCGGGGGAGATGACATTGGTGGCGTCCATCCGCCCGCCCAGCCCAACCTCGACGAGGCAGAGATCCGCGGGCACCCGCGCGAACAGCCAGAAGGCCGTGGCGGTGATCGCCTCGAACACCGTGATCTGGTTGGCTTTGTTGACGGACTCGATTGCATCCAGCGCCTCGGCCAGTTGCTCATCCGTGGCCAGCACACCGGCCAGCCTGATCCGTTCATTGAACCGTACCAGATGCGGGGAGGTGAATACATGCGCCTTTAGCCCCGCCGCCTCGGCGCTGGCGCGCGCCAGCGCGCAGACGGAGCCCTTGCCATTGGTGCCCGCCACGTGGATCACCGGCGGGAGACGTTTTTCAGGCGATCCGAGATCCGCCAGCAGCCGTTCCAGCCGGTCGATTTTCAAATCGATCATGCGTGGATACAGCTTGTGCAGCCGTTCCAGCGCGGCGCTCACCTTTAGCCGGGCCCCCGTGGCCCCGGCCTCGTGTTGAAGCTCGTTGGTCAAGCGGCCTTCTTGTTGGCGGTGGCCAGGGATATGATTCGCGCCAGCGTCTCGGTCAGTTCGCCGCGCTTCACGACCATGTCGATAATGCCATGCTCATGCAGATATTCAGCGCGCTGGAAGCCCTCGGGCAGTTTTTCGCGCACGGTCTGCTCGATCACGCGTGCCCCGGCAAAGCCGATGAGCGTGCCCGGTTCGGCGATCTGAATATCGCCCAGCATGGCGAAGGAGGCGGTGACACCACCCGTGGTCGGGTCCGTCAGCACCACGATATAGGGCAGCCCGGCTTCCTTCACCATCTGGCTGGCGATGATGGAGCGCGGCATCTGCATCAGGCTGATGGCGCCTTCCTGCATCCGCGCGCCGCCGGAAGCGGTGTAGACGATAAGCGGGGCGTTCTGCAGCACGGCTAGGCGCGCGGCGGCCACCAGCCCCTCGCCCACGGCGGAGCCCATGGAGCCGCCCATGAACTCGAAGGACATGGCGGCCACGACCGTGTTGGCCCCGCCCACCATGCCATGGGCCACCAGAATGGCGTCGTCCTGCTTGGTTTTGTCCCGCCCTTCCTTCAGCCGGTCCGTATAACGCTTCTGGTCGCGGAATTTCAGCGGGTCGTGCACGGCTTTCGGCAGCTCGATCCGGGTGAATTCGCCATCATCGAACGTCCAGGCCAGACGCTCCTGCGCGGTGGCGCGCATATGGTGGCCGCAATGCGGGCAGACCTTCTTATTGGCCGCCAGCTCCGTATGGAAGATCATCTGCTGGCAGGCGGGGCATTGATGCCACAGATTATCCGGCACTTCCTGGCGGCCCAGCAAGGTGCGGATTTTGGGACGGACGAATTCGGTAAGCCAGCTCATAGCGGGGATTTAGCCGGTTTGCGGGGGGAAGGGAAGGTTTCGGGAGACGGAGAGGTGGGGGTAGGCACCCCGCGAGTATGCGGCGGATAAAACAGCCTGTCAGTTCCTCGTTAAGCAGAGTTTGCGGTTTCAGGGGGCGTGCGTGAAGTTGTGCTTGACAAAATGTACAAATATTATTGAATTTATGTTCATAAGATAAATTTCCTAAAGTAGATACAATTATGGACCCGATACGCAATCCCTTTGCGCCTGGCGCAGGCACTCCTCCCCCGGAACTTGCCGGACGAGATAGCGTCCGTGAAAAAATGCGTCAGTGTTTAGGGCGTCTCCGCATAGGCCGGCCGGCTAAAAGTATGATGCTTGTTGGGCTTCGTGGCGTCGGAAAAACTGTGCTTCTAGACCAGATGATGAGGGATGCAGAGAGCGAAGGGGTCGTTTCCGTGCGGATAGAAGCGCCTGAAGGTCGTTCATTGCCAGCGATGCTAGCGCCACAATTGAGATTGGGTTTGCTTCGCTTGAGCCGCCTAGCGAAGGCGGAGGATTACGCAATTCGAGGTTTGAGGGCGTTGGTCGGCTTCGCCAGCAAGTTAAAGATGACCTATAACGATATAGAAGTTGGCTTTGACTATGATCCAGAGCCGGGTCTTGCGGATAATGGTGAACTCGAAGGCGACTTAAGCATGCTGCTGGAACAAGTAGGGCTCGCTGCAAAAGCGGCAAATACAATTGTCGCGATTTACATTGATGAGCTTCAGTACGTAAAGGAGGAGCAACTGGCGGCGTTTATTTCAGCCTTGCATCGTTGTTCGCAAAAGCAACTGCCTATAACTGCCATCGGTGCTGGATTGCCCCAGCTGCGCGGCAAAATGGGAGAAGCAAAATCATATGCTGAACGTCTATTCGATTTTCCAGAGATTGGCGCGCTAAGTTCTTCCGATGCAACCGAGGCCATCGTGAAACCCATCAAGGATGAAGGTGCAGAAATAAATGCCGATGCAGTGGAATCGATTGTGGATAAAACAAAAGGTTATCCATATTTTCTTCAAGAATGGGGAAAGCATGCATGGGATGTTGCACGACAGAGCCCGATCTCTATCAATGACGTGAACGATGCCTCTAATCAGACAATTGCGGCTTTAGACGAGAGTTTCTTTAGGGTTAGATTTGATCGGCTTACCCCAAAAGAGAAGCAATACTTGCGCGCAATGGCTGAGTTGGGAACTGGTCCGCACAGATCGGGAGATATTGCGGAGGAACTGGGGCGCGCAACGTCTTCATTAGGGCCGATTCGAAGCAGCTTAATTGCAAAAGGGATGATTTGGAGCCCAACACACGGTGATACAGCGTTCACGGTACCGTTATTTGATGAGTTTATGAAAAGGATTATTCCAGGAAGAGATTGGGCTCAAGCGGATGCCTAGCTTCTTCATGGCCCATCTCCCTGCTTCGGCTACCACGGTGTCGTCATCCGCCGCCAATTGTTCCGCCACCGGCAGTAACCCCACCTCTCCACTATTTCCAATCGCAACCGCCACGTTCCGCACCAACCTGTTCCGCCCGATGCGTTTGATCGGTGATCCTGCAAATTTCCGCCGAAATCCGGCATCATCCAGCACCGCCAGTTCGGCCAGCACGGGTGCTGTTAAATCCGGCCGTGCCGCCAGCTTCAACTCTTGCCCGGCCCGGGCGAATTTGTTCCAGGGGCAGACGGCCAGGCAATCGTCGCAGCCATAGATGCGGTTGCCGATGCCGGCACGAAACTCTCGCGGGATCGGCCCGTCATGTTCGATGGTGAGGTAGGAGATGCAGCGCCGCGCATCGAGCTTATAAGGTGCTGGAAAGGCCTGGGTGGGGCAGGCGGTTTGGCAGGCGGTGCAACTGCCGCAATGGTCGCGCTCCGGCGCGTCCGGCGCCAACTCCAGGGTGGTATAGATTTCTCCCAGGAACAACCAGGAACCGTGCGAACGGGAGACGAGATTGGTATGCTTGCCCTGCCAGCCTAGCCCGGCCTGCTCAGCGAGTGGTTTTTCCATGACGGGCGCTGTGTCCACGAACACCTTCACGCCCTCGCCGCGCGTGGCGATGAACTGGGCGAGGTGCTTCAGCTTGCCCTTAACGATGTCATGATAATCCCGGTTGCGGGCATAGACTGAAATATTCCCGACTTTCGGCTTGGTTAGATTATCCAGCGCATTGCCTTCCGGCGCGTAGGAAAACCCCAGGGAGATCACGCTCAACGCCTCTGGCCACAAGACTTGCGGGTGGGCGCGTTGGTCCACGCGTTCGGCCATCCAGCCCATGCCGCCATGCCGGCCTTGTGCCAGGAAATCCTGCAGCCAGGCCAGACGCTCGGGTGGCAGGCTGGCGCGGGTGAAGCCCGTGGTGGCAAAGCCCAGTTCCGCCGCCTTCGCCGCGATCTGGTTTTTTAAATCAGCCCCGGCCACGGTAAGGGGGAACGCCCTGGTCGGGGATCCAGGCATCTTCGGGCGGTTTGCCGGTTTGCCAGAACACGTCGATGGGAATCCCGCCGCGTGGATACCAATAGGCGCCCAGGCGCAGCCATTTCGGGGAGAGCAATTCCACCAGCCGGTCCGCGATCATCAAGGAGCAGGCTTCATGAAATCCGCCATGGTTACGGAAGGACTGCAAGAACAGCTTCAGCGATTTGCTCTCCACCAACCATTCATCGGGAATATAGTCGATGACGATATGACCGAAATCCGGCTGACCTGTCATCGGGCAGAGGGAGGTGAATTCCGGGCAGACGAAACGCACCATCGCGTTCTTGCCGCCGGTTTTGGCGGGCACGCGCTCCAGCACCGCCTGGTCCGGGCTGGCGGGCATTTCGGTCTTGGTGCCAAGCTGTTGCAACCCGGCATAACGCTCGTCTGTGCTCATGCGTCTGGTCCTCTCCGCCAGTTGCCCCGTATATCGGCGCAATAGGCGCCATAGTCCTTGTCCAGAATCGCCGTCCGCGCCCCCTGCATCACGGTCTGATAATAGGTCAGGTTATGGGTGGTGAGCAGCATCGGCCCCAGCATTTCCTCGCAGCGGAAGAGATGGTGCAGATAAGCCCGCGTGTGGCGTGTACAGCAAAGGCAGGTGCAGTTTTCATCCAGCGGGCGCGCATCGTCCTGAAAGCGGGCATTGCGCATATTGAAAATGCCGTTGGAGGTGAAGGCCCGCGCGGTGCGTCCCGCGCGGGTGGGCATCACGCAATCGAACATATCCACCCCGCGCGCCACGGCGCCTAGCAGATCGTCCGGTGTGCCAACGCCCATGAGGTAGCGCGGCTTGTTCGCGGGCAGGAAATCGGTGCAGTAATCCAGCACGGAGAACATCATCTCCTGGCCTTCCCCCACGGCCAGCCCGCCAATGGCGTAACCCTCGAAATCCAGCTCCACCAGCCCCTCGGCGGAATGGCGCCGCAGATCCTCATAGACATTGCCTTGCATGATGCCGAACTGCCCATAGCCGGGGCGCTTCGTAAATGCATCGCGCGAGCGTTTGGCCCAGCGGATGGAAAGTTCCATCGAGTCCTTCGCCTCCTGATGGGTGGCGGGAAATTTGGTGCATTCATCCAACTGCATCGTGATGGTGGAATCCAGCAGATGCTGGATCTCCGTGGAGCGCTCAGGCGTCAATTCATAAGCGGCGCCGTCGATATGCGAACGAAAGGTAACGCCCTTTTCCTCCAGCTTGCGCAGCTTGGCGAGCGACATGATCTGGAACCCGCCAGAATCCGTAAGGATGGGGCCTGGCCAGTCCATCATCTTGTGTAACCCGCCGAGCCTCGCCACGCGTTCCGCCGTGGGGCGCAGCATGAGATGATAGGTGTTGCCGAGCACGATCTTCGCACCCGTGGCGCGCACGGCGTCCGCTGTCATGGCCTTCACCGTGCCGGCCGTGCCCACGGCCATGAAGGTGGGGGTCGGCACTTCGCCATGGGCGGTGGTGAGCAATCCGGCGCGGGCATGGCCGTCCTGGCCCGCCAGGATGAAGGAGAATTCTGGGGTGGTCATGGAAGGGAATTAGCGGGGTTGGCTGGAAAGTGCCAGATGATCTCATGAGACGGGGTTTTGGCCATGCTAGTTAAACCAGGTAGCTATTCAGAGGGTAGAGCGGCCCATGGCCCCCAAACCGATCAAGACAGGCAAGATATGCCGCGGCCAGCAGGCTCGGCTTCGCCCAGTTATGATTCACCCTGCTTTTCAAGCAAGCACGCATCGCCATAGGAATAGAACCGGTAGCCGCTCGTAACGGCGTGCGCATAGGCGGATTTGATCCGCTCTGTGCCCGCGAAGGCGCTCACCAGCATCAGCAGGGTGGAATGCGGCAGGTGGAAATTGGTGAACAGCGCATCGGCGATCCTGAAACGATAGCCGGGATAGATGAAAATCTCCGTCTCGGAATCAAACGGCTTCAGCATGCCCTGCGCCGTGGCGGCGGATTCCAGCAGGCGCAGCGCGGTGGTGCCGATGGGGATGATCCGCCGCCCCGCCGCCTTGGCCGCGTTGATGCGCCGGGCGGTATCTTCCGTGATGGTGCCGCGCTCGGCATGCATCTTATGCTCTTCGATGTTTTCCACCCGCACGGGCAGAAATGTCCCAGCGCCGACATGCAGGGTCACCTTCGCCATCTCGATGCCGCGCGTCCGCAGCGTCTCCAGCAGCGCCGGAGTGAAATGCAGCCCCGCGGTGGGTGCCGCGACAGCCCCCTCATGCGCGGCGAACAGGGTCTGGTAGTCGCTTTTATCCTGCTCGGTAATGCCGTCCGGCCGGGCGATGTAAGGTGGCAGGGCCAGCGCGCCGGAACGGGCGAGGGCAGCGTAAAAATCATCCGCCGTGAAACGCAAAATCGCGGCGCCGCCCGCTTCCATCTCCACCACGGTGGCGGAGAAAGCGGGGTCGATCACCAGCACGTCGCCCTGCCTCACGCGCCTGGAATTGCGCAGCAGCACATGCCAAGCGCCGTCATCCAGCCGCCGGTCCAGCGTGATGCCGATCTTCGCCTCGCCACGCCTGGCTGTGAGCTGGGCGGGGATCACCTTGGTATCGTTGACCACCAGCAAATCGTCCGGGCGCAGCAGGCTGGGGAGATCACGCACGATATGGTCGCGCAGCCCATCCGCCGCCACATGCAGCAACCGGGCGGAATCACGCGGGCGCGCCGGGGCGGTGGCGATCCGCTCCGGCGGCAACTCATAGCCGAACTCTGAAAGCTGCATCAGGCCCCCAGATAGGATGCCAGCTCGATCAGATTACCGTCCGGGTCGCGGCAATAGATGGACATGATGTCGCCCAGGGCCCCGATGCGCGAAACCGGCCCGCGCTCGATGGACACGCCGCAGCCATGCAGGTGCCCCACCACATCTTCCGGCCGCACCGCGACCACGAAGCAGAGGTCCAGCGTGCCGGGCTGGGCCATCTGCGCATGCGGGATCACCTCATGCCCAATTTCGTGGAGGTTGATCTTCTGCGCGCCGAAGCGCAGCGCCGTGCGGTTCTTGCCGCCATACTCCTCGCGCTCCATGCCCAGCACACGCTGATACCAGCCCGCCGTGACGTTCAGGTCACGGCAGACCATCACCACATGGTCGATGCGGTCGACGGTGAATTTCATGGCCGGTTACGCAAGACCGGCGAAGAAATCATTGCCCTTGTCGTCGACCACGATAAAGGCCGGGAAATCCTTCACCTCGATCTTCCACACGGCTTCCATGCCAAGCTCCGGATATTCCAGAACCTCGACCTTGGTGATGTTGTTCTGTGCCAGCACCGCGGCCGGGCCGCCGATGGAGCCGAGATAGAAGCCGCCATGTTTGTGGCAGGCCTCCGTCACGGCCTTGGAGCGGTTGCCCTTGGCCAGCATCACCATGGAGCCGCCGGCTTCCTGGAAGGCATCCACATAGCTGTCCATGCGCCCGGCGGTGGTGGGGCCGAAGCTGCCGGTCGGCATGCCCTCCGGCGTTTTGGCCGGGCCGGCATAATAGACCGGATGGTTCTTCATGTAGTCCGGCATGCCCTCGCCACGGTTCAGCCGCTCCTGCAGCTTGGCGTGGGCGATGTCGCGCGCCACCACGATGGTGCCGGTCAGCGCCACGCGGGTTTTGACCGGGTGCTTGGAAAGCTCCCCCAGAATCTCCTGCATCGGCCGGTTGAGGTCGATGGCGACCACATCGCCACCCAGATGCTCATCCGTGATTTCCGGCAGATATTTGGCCGGGTTGGTCTCAAGCTGTTCCAGGAACACACCTTGCGGCGTGATCTTGGCCTTGATCTGCCGGTCCGCCGAGCAGGAGACGCCGATGCCGATGGGCAGGGACGCGCCATGCCGGGGCAGGCGGATCACCCGCACATCGTGGCAGAAATATTTGCCGCCAAACTGCGCGCCGATGCCGATCTTGCGGGAGATCTCCAGCACTTGCCGCTCCATCTCCAGGTCGCGGAAGGCATGGCCGGTGGCGTCGCCGCTGGTGGGCAGATGGTCGTAATATTTGGTGGAGGCGAGCTTGACCGTTTTCAGGTTCAGCTCCGCCGAGGTCCCGCCGATCACGATCGCCAGATGGTAAGGCGGGCATGCGGCGGTGCCGAGCGTTTTGATCTTGGCTTCCAGGAAGGCGTAGATCTTTTCCGGTGTCAGAACCGCGCGGGTCTCCTGGAACAGATAGGTCTTGTTGGCCGATCCGCCGCCCTTGGCGATGAATTGCAGGCTGAACTCATCCGGGTGGTAGTCGCCGGGGGAAGCCATGATGTCGAACTGCACCGGCAGGTTGTTGCCGGTGTTCTTCTCGTCGAACATGGTCAGCGGCGCCATCTGCGAATAGCGCAGATTGGTCTCGGTATAGGTACGCGCCACACCCCAGGAGAAAGCCTCCTCCTCATTGCCCTCGACCCAGACGCGCTGGCCCTTCTTGCCGAACACCAGCGCCGTGCCTGTATCTTGGCACATGGGCAGGATCCCCTTGGCGGCGATGGCGGCGTTCTTCAGGAACTCCATGGCCACATAGCGGTCATTCTCGCTGGCCTCGGGGTCTTTCAGAATATTGGCGAGCTGCCGCAGATGCGCCGGGCGCAGCAGGTGGGACACGTCGTGATAAGCCTGGAAGGCCAGCTCGGAGAGCGTGCCCTCGGAGATCTTCAGGATTGTCCGACCCTCGACCTCGATGGTGGAAACGCCTTCGATATCGAGCTTGCGGTATGTCGTGTCATCCTCGCCCAGCGGGAACATGGGCGAAAAATTGAAGCCTGGGCTACGTTTCAGGGGTGCGTTCATGATTTTCAGTCTTTCTGACGGCGGCGGAAAGCATCCAGGCTCACCACATCGGCGGGCTGATCGGTGGGGCGCGCGGGCACGTCGTCGCCTTGGGGGGCCGGAATATCGGCGGTGGTCACCGGCTCGGGCACGTCCACATGGAACTGCAGCCCGAAGCGGACTTCCGGGTCGGCGAAGCTGGTGACGGCGGCAAGGGGGATCGTCAGCGTGGTCGGAATGCCGGAGAAGCTCAGCCCCACGGACATGGAGGTGGCGGCTTCGTCCACATGCAGGGAATGGAACTGGTGCTGCAGGACGATGGTCATTTCATCCGGGTACTGGGCTTTTAGCCGGTCGGGGATGGAGACGCCGGGAAAGGCGGTCTTGAAGGTGATATAGAAATGGTGCCCGCCGGGCAGCCCTTCGGCCGCCACATGGCGCAGCGCGCTCACCACCACATGCCGCAGCGCATCCTGCGTCCATTCATCGTAGGGCAGCAGTGATTCAGGCGTGTTCAGATCGTCTTCGGCCATAGTCCAGTCCCTTCAAGTCCCGGTTGCGCCGGGGCTCTGGCTCGCAGTCCCGTGTTCAGCGGGCTTCGCGCTCATAGTGGCGGTAATATTTCTCGGTCACCAGGTCGGTTTGCACGATGATGGCGATATCCGTCGTATTGAACTGGTTATCGATCACCGCGCCATCCCCCACGAAGCCGCCGAGTCTCAGATAGCCTTTAATCAGCGGCGGCAGGCGCATCAATGCCCGTTTCGGGTCGATCGTCTCGGGCGGCAGGCGGCGCATCTCCACATAGCGCTCCGGCAAGGCTCTCGGGCGGATCGTCTCCGGGGCGCTGTGATGCAGGGAGAGGTAGGTCAGCTCCTCGGCCAGCCGGTCCGGCTCGGTGCCCGTCAGCGAGGCGCAGCCGAACATCAGCTCGATCCCATAATGGAATACATAAGCCGCAATGCCGCGCCAGAGCAGTTGCATCACCATGCGGTTGCGATAGGCGGTGGCGGTACAGCTGCGCCCCAGTTCCAGCTTGCGGCCGGGGAAGGTTTTCAGGGCGGAGATATCGTATTCGCTTTCTGAATAGAAGCGCCCGAAGGCTTCCGCCGCCTCCTGCCGGATGAGCCGGTAAGTGCCGACCACGCCTGCGGCGCCCTCGCCGAGATCATGGTCCACCACCAGAAGATGATCGGCGATGGCGTCGAACTCATCCTGGTCCAGCTTGGCGGCGCGTGTCGGAGCATCCGCCTTCGCCCCCATCTCTTCGTAGAAGACACGGTAGCGCAACGCCTGAGCGGCGTTCAGCTCTTCCGCCGTGGTGGCCAGGCGCACGCCGAGATTGCCCGCCCGCAACTCAGGAAAGCCCGGGGCTTGGTTCCCTATGGTGAAACGCGGCAATTCTGGCATCACATTCTGATTCATGACTCGGGCCGCCGCCCGAATAATTCGATCTTGATCACGTCGATCTCCAGCCCATGCGCCTGGGCGACCTTGCGCAATGCGTTTTCAACATCCGGCGCCTCGAATTCGATCACCTTGCCGGACTCCTTGTCGACCAGATGGAAATGGTGGCCATCGCCACTCGGCTCATAGCGCGCCCGGCGGCTGCCAAGGTCGCGGCGGGAGAGAATGCCCTTGGTCTCCAGCAGCCGCACGGTGCGGTAGACGGTGGCCAGCGAGATCCGGTTGTCGACACGGTTGGCCCGCCGATGCAGCTCTTCCACATCCGGGTGGTCGGTTGCCTCAGACAACACCCGCGCAATCACCCGGCGCGGGCCTGTCATCTTCAGCCCGTTCTCTATGCACAGGCGTTCGATGCTTATATTCATCGTTGAGCCTTGTGGCCCAAGTTTTTGATCCGGTCCAGCCTTTACGGGGGGTGCCATGCCGATAACTGACCTGCCTGTCCATGACAGGGCCATCGACATCACGGCGGAGACTTGTCCGATGACCTATGTGCGTACCAGACTTGCGCTGGACGTGATGGAGCAAGGGCAGATTCTGCTGGTGAAGCTGAAAGGGGAGGACCCGCTGCGCAACGTGCCCCGCGCGGCGGCGGACCAGGGGCACGAGCTGCTGGACCTGCTGGAACAGCCGGATGGCAGCCATGTACTGGTGATCCAGAAGGGCTGAGCCTGGCTGGTCGAACGGGAAAAAGCCGCAAACACCAAAGGTGCTGCGGCTGATTCTGGCAATTTGGATGCGATGACCGCCCGAAGGCGGGAAAAAGGGTTTTAGAACCCCTCGCGCTCAATCCGCTTGCGCTCCATCTTGCGGGCGCGGCGGACAGCCTCAGCGGCCTCGCGCGCACGGCGCTCGGAGGGCTTTTCATAATGGCGGCGGAGCTTCATCTCGCGGAACACGCCTTCACGCTGCAGCTTCTTCTTGAGCGCCTTCAGCGCCTGATCGACGTTATTATCACGGACGAGAACTTGCACCTGGTCGCCAACTCCAAAAAAGATTGCCAAAAACAAACGCGGACCACGGTCGACAAGACCGTCCCCGCGAAGCCTGGGCGCCTATAGCACAAATTCCCCGCTCGCCAAATCATTTCTACTGGGGCAATCATGCAAATATGTCGCTCCTGAAGATCGCCCGCATGGGTCACCCGGTTCTGCTCGCCGCCGCCGCGCCGGTGGCGGATGTGGCTATACCCGAAATCCAGGCATTGATCGGCGATATGGCGGAGACGATGGCCGATGCGGGTGGAGTGGGGTTGGCCGCGCCCCAGGTGCATGCGCCGCTCAGGCTGTTCCTGTTTCATGTGCCCGCCAGCCGCGCGGGGGAGGGGGCGGCGATCCCCGTGCGCGCCGTGATCAACCCCGTGATCACGCCGGTGGAGGCCGCGGGTAAGGTGCTGGGGTGGGAGGGGTGCCTTTCGATTCCCGGCCTGCGCGCCGCGGTGCCGCGCTGGCGGCAGGTCGGGCTGTCCGGCCAGGATGAGGCCGGGCGGCCTTTCGCGGAAACATTGTCCGGCTTTGCCGCGCGGGTAGTCCAGCACGAGACGGACCATCTGGACGGTGTGCTATACCCGATGCGGATGGAGGATTTCCGGCTATTCGGGTATAATGAGGAACTGGACCGTTATGCTCCGGAGCTTTTGTAATGCAGATCGATGAAGACAAGGCGGCGCTGATCGATGCGCTGGCGCAGAATGCGGGGTTCGATGGCTGGACCGTGAAATCCCTGCGCATGGCGCTATCCGGCCTGGGGCGTGACCCGGCGGAGGCGGATTTGGCTTTTCCTGGCGGCCGGGCGGAGATGATCCGGGCTTATTTCGAGCTGGGCGACGAGCGGATGATTGCCGCCTGCCGGGGGCGCTTGGCTGAATCCAGCCTGACCGCGCGGGTGCGCGCGGCGGTGGCTGAACGGTTGAGCCTGATGAGCGGTGAGAAGGAGGCGGTGCGCCGCGCCATGGCGTGGCTGGTTCTGCCGGGCAATGCGCCGCGCCTGGCGAAGATCATCGCCCGCATGGCGGATGCGGTATGGTTCGCGGCCGGGGACAAGAGCGCGGACATGTCCTGGTACAGCAAGCGGGCCATTCTGGGCGCGGTGCTCTCCGCCACGCTGTTCTACTGGCTGAGCGATGCCTCGATGGATTCGGAAAAAACCCTTGCCTTCCTGGACCGCCGCCTGGCGGGGGTGGGCCGGTTCGGCAAGTTGAAGGCCAGATTGCCGCGCGTGCCCTCGCTTTTGCCCCGGCATGCCTGAACGGTAAAACCGCGCCCGCGCGGGCAGGCGAGGTTATCCGTCAGGGTTTGAAGATTTAGTGTCCCGCCGACGGCGCGGAGAAATCCGGCGCCAGGCCGGAGGCGGAAAGCTGCGCCGCCAGGGCCGATTTCAGCCGTATCAGCCCAGCCTCGGAGCCGGCTTCCGCCCGCGCCACCAGCACCGCCTGGGTGTTGGAGGCGCGCAGCAGCCACCAGCCATCCTCGGTTTTCACGCGCACACCGTCCGTGTCCGAGACGTTCGCGCCGCTTTCCTTCAGCCGGGCGGCCACTTCCGCCACCACGGCGAATTTGCGCTCTTCCGGGCAGTCGAACCGCAGCTCGGGCGTGTTGAGGACTTGCGGCAGCGAAGCGCGGAACTCGCCCACAGTGCCCTGCATGCGCGCGATCACGCCCAGCACGCGCACGGCGGCGTAAAGCGCGTCGTCGAACCCGTACCATTTGTCGTTATAGAAGATGTGGCCGGACATTTCGCCAGCCAAAGGTGCCTTGGTCTCGGCCATCTTGGACTTGATCAGCGAGTGGCCGGTTTTCCACATCAAGGGGGTGCCGCCGGCTTTCCTGACCTCGTCGAAAAGCACCTGGCTTGCCTTCACATCGGCGATGATGGTGCCGCCAGGGTGAGATTTCAGCACGTCGCGCGCCATCAGCACCAGGAACTGGTCGCCGAACAGGATATGGCCTTCATTGTCCACAAGGCCGATACGGTCCGCATCGCCGTCGAACGCCACGCCCACATCGGCGTTTTCGGTTTTCACGGCCTCGATCAGCGCTTCCAGATTCTTCGGCACGGTTGGGTCTGGGTGATGGTTGGGGAAGGTCCCGTCCACCTCGGCATAGAGCAGCTTGTGCTTGCCGGGCAGCTTGGCCACCAGCTTCTTCAGCACATTGCCGGCGGCGCCGTTGCCATTGTCCCAGACGATCTTCAGGTCGCGGGTGCCGTCCCAATCCTTCAGCAGCCGGGCGATATAAGCGTCCGAGATGTCTTTTTCGATCACGCGGCCCTTGGCTTCGGGCACCACCTGGCCCTTGGCCGCGCGCGCACCGAGATCCTGGATCTGCGGGCCGAAGAAGGGCTTGTTCTTCAGCATCATCTTGAAGCCGTTATAGTTCGGCGGATTGTGGCTGCCCGTCACCATCACCGCGCCGTCGGCCGGTTCGGTGAAGGAGGCGAAATAGAGCATCGGGGTGGGCCCTTGGCCTATATCCGTCACCTCCATGCCGGAGGCCTTCAAGCCGGCGATCAGCGCTTGCGCCAGCATCGGGGAGGAAAGCCGGCCATCGCGCCCGACCGCGACCTTCTTGCCGCCGGTCTCGGCGACGATGGAGCCGAACACGCGGCCAATGGCAAAGGCGTCGGCCTCGCCCAATGTCTGCCCGACAATGCCGCGAATGTCATATTCCCGCAGGCTGCTGGCGGAAAACTCGTGGAAAAATTTCATCGATTCCTCTTGGAAATCAGGGTTACGCGTTCACGTATTTCTTAAGGAAGCCGCGCACGGCGGGGCTAAGATCCGGGCGCGCGAGGGAGAAGGCGATCTGCGCCTCCAGAAACCCCGCCTTGTCGCCGCAATCGAAGCGCTGCCCCTCGAATTTGAGTCCATGGAAGGGTTTTTCGCCGATCATCTTGGCCATGGCGTCGGTCAGTTGCACCTCGTTGCCGGCGCCGGCCTCCATGCGGGAAAGATAGGTGATGACCTCCGGCAGCATCACATAGCGGCCGATGATGGAGAGGTTGGAGGGCGCCTCCTCCGGTTTCGGCTTCTCGACCAGCCCGGTGACTTCCACCAGGTCGCCCTCGATCTTGCCGGTCTTCAGAATGCCGTAGCGGTTGGTATGTTCTTTCGGGACTTCGGAAATGGCGACCACATTGCCGCCGGTTTCGTTGTAAACCTTGGCGAGCTGCTCGGTGCAGGGGGTCTGGCTCAGCACCAGGTCGTCCGGCAGCAGGATGGCGAAGGGATCGTCGCCAATGAAGGTGCGGGCGCACCAGATGGCATGGCCCAGCCCCAGCGGCACTTGCTGGCGCACGGTGGTGATGGCGCCGGGAGGCATGGCCTCCTCGCGCAGCAAGATCAGGGCTTCGCGCTTGTTGCGCTCGGCCAGGGTCGCCTCCAGCTCGAAGGCAATGTCAAAATGGTCGATCAGGGCGGTCTTGCCACGGCCGGTGACCATGCAGAACTGGTCGATCCCGGCGGCGCGCGCCTCGTCCACGGCGTACTGGATCAATGGTTTGTCGACGACGGGGAGCATTTCCTTCGGCATGGCCTTGGTGGCTGGCAGAAAGCGCGTACCGAGGCCGGCAACGGGTAGAACGGCCTTGCGCAAGGGTTTTACCAAAGGGGAATCCTCCTGATCGACGGTCTTGAATGAGGCGCCACACTCCGGACGGGGCGGCGGCTTGGTGATGGGCTAAGCTGAAATTACGACAGAAATTGGGTTGGTGTAACGCGGAAGCGATGACAAATTTGCCATAAAAAGCGCGCGGCGGGTCTGAACGGGCTGGGCGGAACTGGCTTCATGATGGTTGTTCGGTATTTTATCGAAATGGTTTTGCCAAGGGGGCGGCGCGCGGCGCGGCGGCGCGGGAGAGCCGGTCGTTGATGGCCAGTCCCAGCCCGGTGGAGGGAATGGGCGCGGCGGCGATGGCGGCACAACCCTGCCGGGTGGCGTGTTCGTCCAGCCAATGCAGCCCTTCGAATAAATTTGCGGCCGCTTCGGTGAGGCTCTGGCGATCCGAAAGCTGGAAGATCAGCCCCTTCGCCGGTGCCGGGCCAAAGGCCAGATAAGCCTCCTCGGGCCCCGGCGCGGTGGCGTTCAGCCGCACGGGCAGGGTGGGGGCGTAATGCGAGGCCAGCATACCCGGCGCCACCGGCTTTGCGCCCGGTGTGGCGGCGCTGGCCAGCGGGCCGGTCTCGGCCTCCAGCATTTCGCGTGTGATGAAGCCAGGGCGCAGCAATGCCGGCATTTCGCCGGACAGGTCCAGCACGGTGGATTCAAGCCCCACCTGACAGGGGCCGCATTCCAGCACGGCGGCGATGCGCCCTTCCAGATCCGCCAGCACATGCGCCGCCCGGGTGGGCGAGACACGGCCCGAGCGGTTGGCGGACGGAGCGGCGATCGGCAGCCCCGTCAGCGTCAATAGCTCCCGCGCGGTGGGATGGGCGGGCACCCGCACGGCCAGCGTGGGCAGCCCCGCTCCCGCGAGTTGCGAGACCGGGCAGCCAGCCTGGCGCGGCAGCACCAGCGTCAGCGGGCCGGGCCAAAATTTTCGGGCGAGTTTTTCGGCCAGATCATTCGGCCGCACATGCCTGAAGGCGGCCTCGGCGGAGGGGAAATGGCAGATCAGCGGGTTGAAGCTGGGCCGTCCCTTGGCCTCGTAGATACGCGCCACGGCCTGAGCATTGGTGGCGTCGGCCCCCAGCCCGTAGACCGTTTCCGTCCCGAAAGCCACCAGCTCCCCGGCGCGCAGCAGCCTGGCCGCCTGGTCCGGGCTGGCGATCAGCTTGGTGGCCGGCTGGTCAGTCCTGCTCTGGTCCAAGATCCCGCGCCACTTCCGGGCTGTGCAGGAGGCGGTTGATCTTCGTCGCCTCGTCCAGCGCCTCATCGGCCACGAATTTCAGATCCGGCGTCACGCGCAGCCCCAAACGCGGTGCGATCTGCGACCGCAGGAACGGGGCGACGCGCTTTAGCGCCGGCAGCAGCGGCCGGATGTCCTTCTGGCCCAGCACGGTGGCGAACACCAGGGCGTGCTTGAGGTCGGGAGACATACGCACCTCCGAGACGGTGAGATGCGCCTGAGCGAGATCCGGATCGTGGAACTCGGTCCGCAGCATCACCTCGGAGAGGAGGTGCCTGATCTCCTCGCCAACGCGGAGCTGGCGTTGGCTGGGACCGGTTTCAGGGCGCGACGATTTCGGTTTCATAGCATTCCACCACATCGCCCTCGCGCAGATCCTGGAAGCCCGCGAAGGACAGGCCGCACTCATAGCCGCGCGCCACTTCCTTCACATCGTCCTTGAAGCGCTTGAGCTGCGACAGCTCGCCTTGGTGAATCACCACATTGTCGCGCAGCAGGCGGACACCGCAGCCGCGCTTGACCACGCCTTCGGTGACATAACACCCCGCGACCTTGCCGGTCTTGGTGATGTTGAACACTTGGCGGATCTCCGCATAGCCCAGGAACTTCTCTCGGTGCACCGGGGCCAGTTTGCCCTTGACCAGTTTCTCGACATCGTCCGCCACCTCGTAAATGATCGAATAATAGCGGACATCCACGCCCTCGCGGTTGGCCAAGTCGCGGGCCTGCGCATTGGCGCGGACATTGAAGGCGATGATGAGGCCGTCGGAGGCCTTGGCGAGCTGCACATCGCTTTCGGTGATCTGGCCGACACCGGAATAGATGACGCGAACCCGCACCTCCTCGTTGCCGAGCTTGCCGAGCACCACGCCGATCGCCTCGGCGGAGCCCTGTACGTCGGCCTTGATGACAACCGCGACTTCCTTCTGCGCGCCGGCCTGGATGCGGGCGAGCATCTCCTCCATCGTGCCGCGCATGGCGGTCTGCGCCGCCACCTGGCGTTCACGCAGCTTGGCGGCACGGTACTCGGTGATCTCGCGGGCGCGCTGCTCGTTCTCGACGACGACAAAAGGTTCGCCCGCCGTGGGCGCGCCGGACAGGCCGAGGATCTCCACCGGCAGGGACGGCGCGGCTTCCTTGAGCTGTTGCCCCTTGTCGTTGATCATGGCGCGCACGCGGCCCCACTGGGCGCCCGCCACCACAATCTCACCCTGGTGCAACGTGCCTTTCTGCACGAGCACCGTGGCCACCGGGCCGCGTCCCTTATCCAGGCGCGATTCGATGATCGCCCCTTCGGCCGCGCGGTCAGGGTTGGCCTTCAGCTCCAGCACCTCGGCCTGGAGCAGGATCGCCTCCTCCAGCTTGTCGAGATTGGTCTTCTTCAGCGCCGAAACCTCGACATCCATGGTGTCGCCGCCCATGCTTTCGGTGACGATCTCATATTGCAGCAGCTCGTTGCGGACACGGTTGGCGTCGGCGCCGGGGCGGTCGATCTTGTTGATCGCCACGATGATGGGCACATCCGCCGCCTTGGCATGTTTGATCGCCTCGATGGTCTGCGGCATCACGCCGTCGTCGGCGGCGACCACCAGCACCACGATGTCCGTGGCGGCGGCGCCGCGGGCACGCATGGCGGTGAAAGCCTCATGGCCAGGCGTGTCCAGGAAGGTGATCGCCTGGCCCGCGGGCAGGGTGATCTGATAGGCGCCGATATGCTGGGTGATGCCACCCGCTTCCCCGGCGGCCACATCCGTATGGCGCAGCGCGTCCAGCAGGCTGGTCTTGCCGTGATCGACATGACCCATGATGGTGACGACAGGCGGGCGCGGGAGCAGCTCGTCATCCGTGTCCACCTCGCCCGCCAGGCCGATCTCCACGTCCGAATCGGACACGCGGCGGACCTTATGGCCGAATTCGGTGATGATCAGCTCGGCCGTGTCGGCATCGATGGCCTGGGTGATGGTGGCCATCACGCCCATCTTCATCAGCGCGCGCACCACGTCGCGCCCGGGGGCGGCCATGCGGTTGGCAAGCTCCTGCACCGTGATGGTTTCAGGCAGCACGACCTCGCGCACCACCTTCACGCCGTCGGAGCGCAGCTTCTCCAGCTCGGCCTGGCGGCGTTCACGCTCGCGCTGGCGGCGCACGGAGGCCAGGGAGCGGGTCTTCTCGTCCTCACCCTCGATGGCGGCCTGCACGTCGATGCGCCCGGCACGGCGGTTGCCATCGCCGATCTTCTTGGCGGGCGCGGCGGGCATGCCGCGCCTGGGGGCCGGGGTGGAGGGGCGGCGCGGTCCGCGCGGCGCATCCTCTTCTTCCTCGGCTCCGGTGCGTCCGCCGGGTTTGAGCTGCAAGGTGCCGCGCGGCGCCTGGTTGGCGGCGGGCCGGTTGGGGGCCGCCGCCGGGCGCGCGGCCACGGGGGCCGCCGGGCGCGCCGGCTGGGGGGCCTGGGCGGCGGGCTTGGGCGGCGCGCTTTCAAGTTTTGCCTTGGCGGCTTCTTCCGCCTCGCGCTGCGCCTTGGCGGCCGCCTCGTCTTCTTCCGCCTTGCGCTGGGCCTCTTCCTCGGCGGCGCGCTTGGCGTCCTCCTCGGCCTTGCGCCGGGCTTCCTCGGCGGCGGAGAGGATGGAAATCTTTTCCTGCTCGCGGCGTTCGGCCTCGGCTTTCGCGGCGGCGGCCAGCACGCGCTGGCGGTTGGCGAGTTCGGCGGCGGTCAGGGCGCGCTGGGCACCGCCTCCTCCCTGGCGAGGACGCGAGGCTGGGCGCTCGCCCTGCGGCTTCAGGGAGAGTGTGGCGGGCGCGGGCGCCGCGCCGCTGGCGGCGGGAGCGCTTGCCCCCGGGCCATTACCCCCGCGCTTCTTGCGAACCTCGACCTGCACGACCTTGGAACGGCCATGCGAGAAGCTCTGCCGCACGGATCCGGCATCGACGGTATGCCCGGCGTCGCCGCGCGCGGCGGGGCGCAGCGAGAGCCTGCCCTTGGTTTCATTCTGGTCGTTGCCGTCACTCATGCCTAATCCGGTCCAATCTTCACATCGCGGCCGGATTTGACCCCGGCCTTGTTTGTTGGGCTCTACTGCCCGCTTACTCTTCCGTTCGCAACACCTTGCAGGCGCCGCGCCTCGATTTCGATCATTCCGGCCAGGCGTCCCGGTGCCACAACCACATGCACCGTCTGCTCCCGGCCGAAGATCCGGCCCAGCGCGGCGGCGGAGAGCACCGTCACGCGGGGAAGCGCCCGCCCCCCCGCGAACCGGGCGCGTTCCTCGGCGCTGCCGTCGGCGGCCTGGAGAATCAGACCGCCCCTGCCGGTTTGCAGCCACTCCCGCGCCTTCTCAAACCCCGAGATGGCGGCGCCGCTCCGCCGTGCAAGCCCCAGCAGTTCGGTGATACGCTTTGCCAAAGCCGTCTCCACCTGGGTGCGCAAATCCTTGGGCACTTGCAGCGGAGCCCGCGCGGCACGGGGAAACGCGCCACGCTTGACCGCCAATTCTACCACATCGCCGTCCGAGCTCAACCACAACCCGCGTCCGGGCAGGGTTGCGCGCGGGTCGAAAACCAGGCTCCCGTCAGGCGCCATGGCGAAGCGGAGCATCTCCTCGCGCCGACCCTGCGTTCTGTTGACCAGGCAGCGCCTGAGCGGTCCGGTCTCTGGTTCGTCGTCCGGCATTGTTTCGGGTTCAGGCCTCGTTGCCACCCTCCTCCTCGAACCAATGGGCCCGCGCGGCCATGATGATCTCGTTGGCCTGTTCCTCGTTGATCACGTCCTCGCCAAGGATCTCCACCAGCTCGTCGCCGGCGAGATCGGCCAGATCGTCCAGCGTCTTCACGCCCTTTTCGCCCAGCGTGATCAGATCCTTGGCGGAGAAGGTCTCGATGGCGGCGATCTCATCCGTCACGCCCAGCGCCAAGCGCTTCTCTTCCTGCTCGGCGGCCTGCCGTTCCAGATAGGTGGCGGCGCGGCGGGAGAGTTCGGTGGCGACATTCTCGTCGAACCCCTCGATGGTGGCGATTTCCTCCAGGGGCGTGGTCACCAGATCGTCGATGGTCTCGAAGCCTTCCTGCACCAGCAGCCCCGCGATCACGTCGTCCACATCCAGCGCCTCGACGAACAAGCCGGTCTTGCGCCGGAATTCCTCCTGGCGGCGTTCGGATTCCTCGGCCTCGGTCAGAATGTCGATGTCCCAGCGGGTGAGCTGCGAGGCCAGGCGCACATTCTGGCCGCGCCGGCCGATGGCGAGGGAAAGCTGGCTGTCCGGCACCACCACTTCCACGCGCCCGGCTTCCTCATCCATCACCACCTTGGAGACTTCCGCCGGAGCCAGCGCGTTCACCACGAAGGTGGCGACATTGGGGGACCAGGGAATGATGTCGATCTTCTCGCCCTGCAACTCGGCCACCACCGCCTGCACGCGCGAGCCGCGCATGCCCACGCAGGCACCCACCGGGTCGATGGAGGCGTCGCGGGAGATCACCGCCATCTTGGCGCGGGAGCCTGGATCGCGCGCCACGGCCTTGATCTCGATGATGCCATCGTAAATCTCGGGCACTTCCTGCGCGAACAGCTTGGCCAGGAAGCCGGGATGGGTGCGGGAGAGAAAAATCTGCGGGCCGCGCGGTTCCTCGCGTACATCGTAGATATAGGCGCGCACGCGGTCGCCATTCTTCAGGTTCTCGCGGGGGATGCACTCATCGCGGCGCAGCAGTGCCTCGGCCCGGCCGAGATCGACCATCAGATTGCCGTATTCGGTGCGCTTGACCACGCCGTTGATGATCTCGCCGACACGGTCCTTGAACTCGTTGAACTGTTTGGAGCGCTCATATTCGCGCACGCGCTGCACGATCACCTGCTTGGCGGTCTGCGCGGCGATGCGGCCGAAATCGATCGGCGGGAGCGGGTCCACTAGAAAATCGCCCACCTCTTTCTCGGGCGCGAATTTCTTGGCGATGGCGACAGGGATCTGGGTCTCCTCGTTCTCCACCGCCTCGACGATCTCGGTCCAGCGGGAGAGGCGGACATCGCCGGTCTTGCGGTCGATGACGGCGCGGATGTCCTTTTCATGGCCGTACTTGGCGCGGCCGGCCTTCTGGATGGCCTGCTCCATCGCTTCCAGCACTTCCTCGCGTTCGATCTGCTTTTCCCGTGCCACGGCGTCGGCGACGAGCAGCAATTCCGGGCGGTTGACGGAGGTGTCCATGCGATCCTCTAGTTTGTCACTTTGGGTTGGGTGGTGAAGGCGATCAGCTCATCGGTCAGCATGAGCTTGGCCTTCTTGATCTCGGCGCGGGGCAGTTCGACCGTTTCGCCGTTTTCCAGTTGCAGCCTGGCGGTTTCGGCATCGGCGCCCACCAGTTTGCCGGTATAGCGCTTGCGGTTGCCGGGGCCGGGGAAATTCAGTTCGATGCGCGCCTCGAACCCGGCGTAATGGTTGAAATCCTTGGTGCGGGTGAGCGGCCGGTCGATCCCGGCGGAGGACACCTCCAGCGTCCAGGCGCTTTCGATCGGGTCTTCCACGTCCAGCACGGCGGAGAGCAGGCGGGAGATTTTCTCGCAATCCTCCAGCGTGAAGCCACCGCCATCGGCGCGGTCGGCCATGATCTGCACGGTCGGCGTCTCGGTGCCCATCACCTGCACGCGCACCAGCTCATAGCCCTGGGCCTCCAGCGGCTCGACGATCATGTCGGCGATGCGGCCTTCAAGGCCGGTATGGATCGGGCGGTTTTCTGACAAAGGCAAATCCAACAAAAAAGGCGGCCCGTTAAGGCCACCCTGTGAAACAGCGGGTAATTGTTGGCGCTATGTACGCCCGGAGGCGGGAAAGGGCAAGGGTAAATCGCGCGGGGGCGGTTTCATTTCGAAGGCGGCTATTCGCCCAGGCATAATACGGGTAGCCTTGACCGGAGCGTGAAAGCCGGGGAAGGGGCAGGATGGGCACCAATAATCGCGACACGGGACGCGTAAGCACCTGGTTGCCCTTCGGCAGCGAAGGTCCAGCCCTGGTTGCGTTGGCTACCTATGCGCAGCATATCAACCATCCAGACGCTGCGATCATCTGGGCCTCTCCCGGCGACGCCAAGCTTTTGCGCCAGGGTGTCGCGGACAAGGATGGCGACGTGTCGGTGCTGATCGTGCATGCCCATGGCTCCGTAAGGCCCCCGCCCACCAAACCTGCCCATAAGGGCGCGCTGCTGAGTTTCGAGGATGCCGCTGCCTCCGGCTTTCGGAAGCCTGGAAGGCGACGAAGGAAGGGGTGAAGGCGGCCGACGAGTTCATCGAGGCGCATCCCTTGAAGACGGACGGCATTGTTGTTGGGTTCGATGCCGTGGCTGCTCTTACGGGTGTCGGTGCAATTGTGTTTCTAGGGGCTGCAACCGTCGGTACTTTGGATCTTATCGCAACTGGAGCAGCTGTTACATTGCTGCTTGCGGATGGATCGCGCCACTGCTTTGCTTGCCGGATATGGTGGTAAATCCGCCGGGAGGAATAAGAGAAGTTGCGACGGGCCTGCGTGAGGGGAATGAGGCCGCCGAAGAGTTGGAAAAGGGCGCGCAAATTGCAAGCAAGGCAGAACAGCGGCTCTCCAACTATATCCAAAAGCGCAGTGTTGATGGAGCTAAGCCGCCATTGCAGGCGACGGAACAGCGCTATCAACGCGCGATCAACGCCGCGAAGCGCGCCGAAACCGACCTGAAATCAAAACTTGACGATACGCTTAAGACACTTCGCACATCCAAGATCGGCGCGGCGATTGAAGCTATCAACGCGCCAGGCGCGACCTTTGGCGCGGAGCTCGATGTTATAACCCACGCCAAGCAGGCCGCGCATGGTCTGCGATGGGCCTGGGGCGAAATTGAGGCGGGCTGGCACGATCTGGGAACCGAATTCACGCACAGATGCCCGTCTACCCCGTCATGCCCGATGCGCATGAGATGGCGTTTCAGCATATCGGGCCGCAAACGGTTTTCAGGCCGCGCGGCGCCGACCCATGGACGGATATGCAGTCATATCTATCCATTCATCTGGCCATGACCCGTATCCGGCCGCGATAAGGAGGCACATATGCAGGAAGCTCCCACCAAGCGTTCAGCTGGCGCGCCTGTTTCCGCCATACCAGGCTTGGCGGGGTTTTTGTTTTTAGCGGCCTTTGCGCCAGCTATGTATATAATTTTTGTGCCGGTCATTATGTCCTCGGGCACTATCGGTAGTGCATGGTTTGAAGGCCTGTTTTCCGCGGGGCTTATCTGGGGTTTGCTCGTGGTGGGCGGTGTGATTGGTCCTGCCAGATTTGGTAAAATCTGGGCCATCCGGCTCATGCGTGTTATGTCATATGCGGCCATGGTGGCGTATGTCTGTGCGCTCGTGTGGGATGTTTTTCTCTATTTTCATTTGAAGCCGCCGCTCAATCAGGGTTGCGTATGGGTGTTTGAGGGATTTTTTCTTCCCCTAGGCATTTGTGCTGTGCTGCTGCTGCGTGCCTTGCGCCGGGAGCCCTGGTTTGACCCGGAGGCGACGCTGGAGCGGATCGGTCCGTCTTTAGGCGCGCCAGCGGAGGCGATGCGCTCGGCTGGGTTGGACATGTTCGGTCGTCTGTCTGAAGCGCAGCGCGGCAAAACCTTGGCGATGGGCCAGCCGCCTCGCCGCTGGCTGTGCTACGTGTTCCCGCCTTACGTTACGGCTCGGCTGCATCGCTGGGGCTGGTTCGCGGTGATGTTGCCGATCTGTCTGGCGGCGCTGGTCTTCGCCATCGTCATCCCTCTGCGTGCCCTGGTGGTTTATGGCTTCATGGGCGGCCTCGCGGACAGATTCAGGGTTTTGCAGTTGTTGCGGTTGGATGCCGCGCAAGCCGTTCCGCCGCCCGATGCGCCCCGCACTCAAAAACGGCGTCCCGCCAAGCCGGAAAGTCTGACCTGAAGGACGGGATTTGCAGGCGCATTGAAACGGCGGGTTTGCCCTCAGGCGGCGCGGAATTTTTCCCAGCCCTGGGCGCGCAATTCGCAGGCCGGGCAGGCGCCGCAGCCATAGCCCCAGTCATGCAACGTCTCCCTTGTGCCTTGGTAGCAGCTATGCGAGCCAACGCGGATCAGCTCCACCAGGGTTTCGCCGCCCAGCTCCCGCGCCAGCGCCCAGGTTGCCGCCTTGTCGATCCACATCAGCGGCGTATGCAGCACGAAGCGGCTTTCCATTCCGAGATTGATTGCCGCCTGCAGCGCCTTCACCGTATCGTCCCGGCAATCCGGATAGCCGGAATAATCCGTCTCGCATACGCCGGTGACGATATGCTTGATCCCGCGCCGGTAGGCGATGGCCGCGGCGAAGGTGAAGAACAGCAAGTTCCGTCCGGGCACGAAGGTGTTGGGCAGCCCGTTCTCCTGCATGGCGATCTCGGCATCCTTGGTGAGGGCCGTATCGCTGATCTGGCCGAGCACGGAAAGATCGATCATATGATCCTTTCCCAGCTTCGCGCTCCAGGCCGGAAACTGCCTGGCAAGGTCGGCCAGAAGCGAAGGGCGCACGGCCAATTCCACCACATGGCGCTGGCCATAATCGAAGCCCAGTGTTTCCACCCGCGAGAAGCGCGAGAGCGCCCAGGCCAGGCAGGTTGCGGAATCCTGCCCGCCGGAAAACAGGACCAGGGCGGCGTTCGGGTCCAGGCTCATGCGGCCTCCGGTCCAAAATAGGCGCAGCGATCCTGATTGGAGGCGCGCGAGACGGTCACACGATACAGAGCCGGGCAGGCGGGTTCGAGGCGTCGCCAGATCCAGGCGCAGAGATTTTCCATGGTGGCGGGGCCGAGATCCGGCACCTCGTCCAGGAAATGATGATCCAGCGCATCGCGCGTGGTTTCCAGCACTCGGCCCAGCAGCCCCACATCCATCACCATGCCGGTGGCCGGGTCGGCCCTGCCGCGGATTGTCACCTCCGCCAGATAAGTATGACCATGGATGCGGCGGCTGGATTCGGTTTCGATCTTGCGCTCCAGCGTATGCGCGGCATCGAAGATGAATTGCTTGCTCAGCTCGTACATCAGCGGAGTCCCAGAAATTTATGTGTCTGCAAGGAAAGCCGCCAGCGCGGGTTGGCCATGCAGAAGGCCACCGCCGCTTGCGTGTTCGCGGCCTGGTTCGGCCCGTCCATCGGTTGCAGCAGAAAATGCGTGAAGCCGAGCCCCTCGAACATCGCTGGTTCCGCGCCCGCCTGCGGGAAGACGAGTTTCAACTCATCGCCCGTGTCCAGCGCCAGTGCCGCGCCGGCCTTGGGGCTGACACATAGCCAGTCGATCCCCGCCGGTGGCGCGATGGTGCCGTTGGTCTCCACCGCGATCTCAAATCCCGCTTCATGCAATGCCGCGACCAGCGCGTCGTCCAGTTGCAAAAGCGGCTCGCCGCCCGTCAGCACCACCAGCTTCTCTTGCGGGTTGGCAAAGGGCCAGGCGGCCTCGATGGCGCCCACCAGCCCGGCCGCATCGGCGAAGCGCCCGCCATCCGCGCCGTCCGTGCCGATGAAATCCGTATCGCAGAACCGGCAAATGGCGGTTTCACGGTCGGCCTCGCGGCCGCTCCACAGGTTGCACCCGGCAAAGCGGCAAAATACCGCGGCGCGGCCGGCATTCCGGCCCTCACCCTGCAAGGTGTAGAAAATTTCCTTAACGCTGTATGCCATGGCTGCGTCGGCGGCTTATAGCCCCGTCCCGGCCATGGCAATGCCGGTGGATCGGGGGCTGCCCCGCGCGGCTTGTCCCCAACAAACAAAAACGGCGCCCTCAGGCGCCGTTTCCGTAAGCAATCCGCCGATTAGACGGAGTAGTACATCTCGAATTCCACCGGGTGCGGGGTGTGTTCGAATTTGTACACTTCCTTCCACTTCAGCTCGATATAGCTCTCGATCTGCTCCTTGGAGAACACGTCGCCCGCGAGCAGGAACTCATGGTCGGCTTCCAGGGCGGTCAGGGCCTCGCGCAGCGAGCCGCAAACGGTCGGGATGTCCTTCAGCTCTTCCGGCGGCAGGTCGTACAGATCCTTGTCCATCGGGTCGCCCGGGTGGATCTTGTTCTTGATGCCGTCCAGCGCCGCCATCAGCAGCGCGGAGAAGGAGAGGTACGGGTTGCAGGTCGGATCGGGGAACCGGACCTCAACGCGCTTCGCCTTCGGGCTGGTGGTGTAGGGAATACGGCAGGAGGCGGAGCGGTTGCGGGCGGAATAGGCCAGCAGCACCGGTGCCTCGAAGCCGGGGATCAGGCGCTTATAGGAGTTGGTGGACGGGTTGGAGAACGCGTTGATCGCCTTGGCGTGCTTGATGATGCCGCCGATGGCGTACAGGCAGGTCTCGGACAGGTCCGCATAGCCATTGCCCGCGAAGAGCGGCTTGCCGGCCTTCCAGATGGACAGATGGGTGTGCATGCCCGAGCCGTTATCGCCATAGATCGGCTTGGGCATGAAGGTCGCGGTCTTGCCGTAGGAATGGGCGACATTATGGACGCAGTACTTATAAATCTGCATCTGGTCGGCCATCGTGGTCAGGGCGGCGAACTTGGTGCCCAGCTCATGCTGGGACTGCGCCACCTCATGGTGATGCTTCTCGATCGGCAGGCCCATCTCACCCATCGCGGAGAGCATTTCGGCGCGCAGGTCGCTTTCGCTGTCCACGGGCGGCACGGGGAAGTAGCCACCCTTCACGGTCGGCCGGTGGCCCATATTGCCTTCCGGATAGTCCTTCAGGCTGGAGCCGGGGCCTTCGATGGAGTCGAGCTGATAGATGCCGTAATTGCCGCCGGTGCCGAACTTCACGTTGTCGAACACGAAGAACTCAGCCTCGGCGCCCAGGAAGGCGGCGTCGCCGATACCGGTGGATTTCAGATAGGCCTCGGCCTTCTTGGCGGTGGAACGCGGGTCGCGGGCATAGCCCTGGCCGGTCGCGGGCTCGATGATGTCGCAGAACAGGATCAGGCTCGGCTTGGCCGAGAACGGGTCCAGCACCGCGCTGTCCAGGTCCGGCTGCAGGATCATGTCGGACTCGTTGATCGCCTTCCAGCCGGCGATGGAGGAGCCGTCGAACATGAAGCCGTTCTTCAGGCTGTCCTCATCCACGGTGGAGACATACTGCGCCGTGTGCTGCCACTTGCCCTTGGGATCGGTGAACCGCAGATCGACATACTCGACCCCGTTCTCCTTGATCATATTCAGAACTTTGGCGACGGCATCGCCGCCCTCGGCCTTCTTAGCCATGCTCTTTCCCCGTTATTAAGTAAAATGTACCCGTTCAAGCCCACGGAGCGCCCCATGCGTCCGCCCCAAACGTGCAGCGCCCGGCATGTTAAACATGCCGGGCGGCTTGGCAATGCCCGATCAGACCGCTGCTTCGCCCTTTTCGCCGGTGCGGATGCGGATGGCTTCCTCGATGGTGGAGATGAAGATCTTGCCGTCGCCGATGCGACCGGTGCGGGCGGCATTGGTGATCGCCTCGACCGCGCGTTCGACCACGGCGTCCTCGCAGACGACCTCGATTTTCACCTTGGGGAGAAAATCCACCACATATTCGGCGCCACGATACAATTCGGTATGGCCCTTCTGGCGGCCGAAACCCTTTGCCTCGACGACGGTGATGCCCTGCAGCCCAACCTCGTGCAGGGCTTCCTTCACCTCATCGAGCTTAAACGGCTTGATGATCGCTTCGATCTTCTTCATCTGGTTTACGCCGGGCCCGGGGCCCCGCGTCCTCCTCTTTGTTCGTCGGACAGCACACTCGTGACCCCGCCCCGGGCAGCCGGTGGGCAAGCGCGCGTCAGCCAACGGGCTGACAAATCACGTCTTGCATGCGCCGTGCCAGAACGGTTTTCCGCGCGGTTCCGTGGTTGCGATAATTTTATCAAAATCCAAAACGGGACTTTGCTCAAGCGGCGGCGGTTTCAGCCTAATTTTTAAGCAGTCTTGCCGCCTTTCCTTTGGGCGGTTAAAATCTACCGGCCGACTAAGGATTTATGCGCGCCGTGAAACCTGCCAACTCCCTGCTTTCCGCCACGGGCACCACCATTTTCACGGTCATGTCCGCCCTCGCGGCGCGGCACCAGGCCATCAATCTCGGCCAGGGTTTCCCGGACACGGAAGGCCCGGCGGACATCGTGCGCATCGCGGCCGAGGCCCTGCTGGATCATCGCAACCAGTACCCGCCCCTGACCGGCTTGCCGGAACTGCGCGAGGCCGTGGCGGCGGCGAATGGGCGCTTTTACGGGTTGATGATCGACCCGGTCACGGGGGTCGTCGTGACGTCCGGCGCGACGGAGGCGATCACCGCCAGTCTGATGGCGCTGCTCAACCCTGGCGATGAGGTGGTGTTGATCGAACCGCTTTATGACACCTATCTGCCGGTGGTGAAGCTGCTGGGCGCCGTGCCCAGGCTGGTGCGGCTGCAACCCCCGCATTGGGAATTGCCGCGCGCCGCGCTGGAGGCCGCCTTCGGGCCGAAAACCAAGGCGTTGCTGCTGAACTCGCCGATGAACCCGACCGGCAAGGTCTTCACGCCGGAGGAGCTGGGCTTCATCGCGGACCTGTTGCGCCGGCACGATGCGTATGCGGTGTGTGACGAAGTATATGAGCATCTGGTGTTTTCCGGTGCCCGGCATATCCCGCTCGCCACGCTGCCCGGCATGGCCGAGCGTAGCTTGCGCATCGGCAGCGCCGGCAAGACCTTTTCGCTCACCGGCTGGAAGGTGGGTTATATTTCCGGCCCCGCCGCGCTGATGGGGCTGGTGGCCAAGGCGCATCAGAATCTGACCTTCACCACCGCGCCCAACCTGCAGCGCGCCGTGGCGGCCGGCCTGGCCAAGCCGGACGATTATTTCGCGGGCCTGGCCAGCGCGCTGGAGACGCGGCGCGACCAGTTGGATGCCGGGTTGCGGCGTCTTGGGTTTCATACCCTGGCCAGCGCGGGCAGCTATTTCATCACCGCGGATGTTTCGCCCTTGGGGTTCGCGGGGGACGATGTGGCGTTTTGCCAGGAGATCACCGCGCGGGCTGGGGTGGCGGCGATTCCGGTTTCCGCCTTTTACGTGGGCGAGGCGCCGCGCCAGTATGTCCGTTTCGCGTTCTGCAAGCGCGAAGAGATTCTGGAGGAGGCCCTGCGGCGTCTGGAAGGCTGGGTGGCGGCAAGACCATTGACGGCGCTGGCGTGACCGCGCTAGGTGGCCCCACCCTGGGTGGCGGACGTAGCTCAGTTGGTAGAGCGCCGGTTTGTGGTACCGGTTGTCGCGGGTTCGATCCCCGTCGTTCGCCCCAGGGTGTTATCCTGACATGAGCATCGCGGCGCTGATTCTGGCGGGGGGCAGGGCCACGCGCCTGGGCGGTGTGGACAAGGCCTTCGTGACTCTGCATGGCCGCCCGCTCATCGCGCATGTGCTGGCCCGCTTGCGTGCGCAGGCCGCTTCTCTTGCCATCAGCGCCAATGGCGACCCCGCCCGCTTCGCCGGGTATGGCCTGCCCGTGCTGGCCGATGCGCCGGCCTTCGCCGCGTGCGGCCCGCTGGCGGGGGTGGCGGCGGGGTTGCGGTGGGCGGCGGCGCAACAGGCGCGCTGGCTGCTCACCATGCCGGTGGACACGCCCTTTTTTCCCCTCACCCTGGCGGAGGAGCTTTCGCCAGGCCCGTCCGTGGCGCTGCATGGCGGGCGGCAGCATCATTTGGCGGCGCTCTGGCCGGTTTCCTTTCTGCCGGAACTGGAGGATTTTCTGCGCCGGGACCACAAATACAGGGTGAGCGACGCGCTGGCTTTATGCGGTGCCAGGCCGGTGAATTTTACAGCGGCGCGCGACCCCTTCGCCAACCTCAATACCCCCGAGGATCTGGCTGATTTCGGCTGATTTCGTCGCGCTGTAAAACATTTACGCTGCACTAGCGAATTTGGTGCAAATATTTACATATTTACCCTGTTTTTTCACAAAATTTTCTGACTCAGAATTTGGTAATGTGTATTTGGGATGACGTAACAATCCTTCCGGACGTTTAGCGGAGAAGTCCTATGTCATACCAAGACACCATTCGTAGCACGAGCGAACTGATCGCCTCCAAGGGCGGCACCTGGGATGGAATCTCCCCGGAGGCCGTGGCCCGCATGCGGCTGCAGAACCGCTTCACCTCCGGGCTGGACATAGCCCGCTACACCGCCAAGATCATGCGTGAGGATATGGCCGCCTACGATGCCGATCCCGCCAACTACACCCAGTCGCTCGGCTGCTGGCATGGCTTCATCGCGCAGCAGAAGCTGATCTCCATCAAGAAGCATTTCGGCTCCACCAAGCGCCGTTACATCTACCTCTCCGGCTGGATGGTCGCGGCCCTGCGTTCGGAGTTCGGTCCGCTTCCGGACCAGTCCATGCACGAGAAAACCTCCGTGCCGGCGTTGATCGAGGAGATCTACACCTTCCTGCGTCAGGCCGACGCGCGTGAGCTGGGCGGCCTGTTCCGGGAGCTGGACGCGGCGCGCGCCGCCGGCGATCTGGCCAAGCAGAAGGAGCTCCAGGGCAAGATCGACAATTTCGAAACCCATGTCGTGCCCATCATCGCCGACATCGATGCGGGCTTTGGCAATGCGGAAGCCACCTATCTGCTGGCCAAGAAGATGATCGAGGCGGGCGCTTGCGCCCTGCAGATCGAAAACCAGGTCTCCGATGAAAAACAATGCGGCCATCAGGACGGCAAGGTGACCGTCCCGCACGAGGATTTCGTCGCCAAGATCCGCGCATTGCGTTATGCGTTCATGGAGCTTGGGGTTGAGGATGGCGTCATCGTCGCCCGCACGGACAGCCTGGGCGCTGGCCTGACCAAGCAGATCGCCGTTTCCAACGAGCCGGGCGATATCGGCGATCAGTACAACGCCTTCCTGGATTGCGACGAGATCGATCCCTCCCAGGTCGGCAATGGCGATGTTGTCATCACCCGCAACGGCAAGCTGCTGAAGCCGAAGCGTCTGCCCTCCAACCTGTACCAGTTCCGTCCCGGCACCGGCGCGGAGCGCTGCGTGCTGGATTGCATCAACGCCCTGAACAATGGCGCCGATCTGCTCTGGATCGAAACCGAGAAGCCGCATGTCGAGCAGATCGCCGGCATGATGGACAAGATCCGCGAAGTGTGGCCCAACGCCAAGCTGGCCTATAACAATTCCCCGTCCTTCAACTGGACGCTGAATTTCCGCCAGCAGGTGTTCGATGCCTGGAGCAAGGCGGGCAAGGATGTTTCCGCCTATGATCGCGCCAGGCTGATGAGCGCCGAATACGACGCCACCCCGCTTGGCCAGGAAGCCGATGAGAAGATCCGTACTTTCCAGGCGGATGCGGCGAGGCGCGCCGGGATCTTCCATCACCTGATCACCTTGCCGACCTACCACACCGCGGCCCTGTCCACCGACAATTTGGCCAAGGAATATTTCGGCGCCGCCGGCATGCTGGGTTACGTTCTGAACGTCCAGCGTCAGGAGATCCGTCAAGGCATCGCCTGCGTGAAGCATCAGAACATGGCCGGGTCCGACATCGGCGATGACCATAAGGAATATTTCGCGGGCGATGCGGCGCTGAAGGCCGGTGGCACGCATAACACGATGAACCAGTTCGCGGCATAAGAACCGCGTTTTTCAAACTTCGCGGCGGCCCGGCATTGTCCGGGCCGTTTTTTTATGCGCTGTCCTGAGAATCGGGCATGGCCACGATACGAAGATAAGCGGTTTCAAATTATTGTTATTTCGTAAATATGTTCCAGGCGGTTATGAGAAAACCAGCCATGCTGATCGTGAGGTTTCTCTCCTGCCTGCCATTCGCCGTTATCGCGGTGGCTGTTTTTTTCACCGCCAGAACATTATTTGAACAAAACAAACCCGCCGGCCGCACGGTTTTTTATATTGCCGGCACGATCGGCCTGTATTCCTTCGGTGAATTTGTCGTGGGGCCCTTATACTGGGTCAGCCATGCCCGGTTGGAGGTTTGCGACCCGGTGATTTACCGGATCGAGGCATTGACCGGGCTGGCCTGCCCCGCGCTCGTGGACAATCTGTTCCGGCTGGTCCTGCATTGGCCGGGCATTTTCGTGACCTTGCTGATCATTTACGATTCCCTGACCCTGCTGGTTGTCCTTGCCGCCAGTTCCGAGGCTTGTCATGCGGATTGGTCGATAACCGATAATCTGTATGTCAGATTCGCGGTCGGGGCCTTGGTTGGGTTCGCGTTATATTACATTTTGCCCGCCGTGGGGCCGGGGCCATTCTTTGGCAAGGCTTTTCCAGGCGATCTGCCGGCGAGCCTGGCCTCTCCGCACGCCTTCACCCTGTTCGCGGATGGTGGTGTCACCGACCGCAACGCCATGCCCTCCCTGCATGCGACCTGGACGATTTTATGTTTTCTGGCGCTTCGGCGCTCCCCGCTCTGGCACCGGTGCCTTGGCGCGCTTTATGTCGCCGTGACCTTCATGATCACGATCGGAATGGGGTATCATTATCTGCTGGATTGGGTCGTGGCCTTGCCGCTGGTGCTGTTGATTCGCGCGCTCACATCGTCCCGGCCGGTCAGGGCGCGGCTGGTGGCGTTCGGCACGGGCGGTGGCCTGCTGCTGCTTTGGTGCGCGATCATCAGGCTGGCGCCTTGGTCCCTGGCCCATCCGGACTATATCCAAGCGGTTATCCTGGCGTCCGTGATCTTGCCGGTCATGCTCGAACGGCGCTTGGCGTTTGGCGGCGTGTTCGGCGCCGGGCAATCGCGATGGGCGGCTGCCAGGGGCAAGCCCGCATCGTTCGCGGCCGACTAGCCGCCAAGGCCACCGCGGGGCGCGGACGGGGGCGATGGGTGCTTGGATCTCGATGCAGCCATGCGGGATTGCCATCTTGCCCGTAGGGCGGGATGCTCTCAGAGAGCAGCGCCGGGGACGGTGACGAGGCTGACCTCCGCCAGCCTCAACCGTACCGCCGCAGGAGCTGAGAGGCATCAGAACATGGCGCAGGCATCTTCCCCTTCGGTCTCCTTGCCCCAAGCCGGGCGTGATGAAGGCCTCAAGGGTATCTTGTTCGCCTTCGCGGCCTTTACCGCCTTTTCCTTCAGCGATGCCAGCGTGAAGCTCATCGATGGCGCGTTGCCGCCCTATGAATCGGCCTTCTTCGGCGCGTTGTGCGCGCTGGTGGCGCTGCCCTGGCTCTTGCAGCCGGGCGACCGGCTACGGGATATTTTCGCCACGGCGAACCGCAAGCTGTGGCTGCTGCGGTTCGTGGCCTTTGCGCTTGGGGTCATTGGCAGCGTGACGGCCTTCACGCATTTGCCAATGGCCAATGCCTTCGCGCTGATGTTCCTGCAACCCGCCTTCGTGACGGTCATGTCGCTATGTTTCCTGAAGGAACAAATCGGCGTCTGGCGCTGGGGGGCTGTCGTCATAGGGTTCATCGGCGTGATGGTGGTATTGCGCCCAGGCTATACGCCTTTATCGATCGGCCATCTGGGGGCGTTGTTCGCGGGGTTCGGGGGGGCGGTTTCCGTCATTTCCTTCCGCGCCATGGGCGGGCGCGAGAAGCGTATTTCCCTGTTCGGGGCTGGCATGCTGGGGGGAATCGTCATTCCCGGCATTGTCATGCTGCCCCATTTCGTCTGGCCGGACACCCGTCAATGGCTGCTGCTGGCCGGTTATGGGCTGCTGGCGGCACTCGCCAATCTGTTGCTGATGGCGGCCACCACCCGTGTTCCCGCGGCCTATGTCGGCCCGATTCAATATAGCCAGATGCTGTGGGCCATCCTGCTGGGCTATCTGCTGTTCCACGACGGCGTGACCCCGCTGACCCTGGCCGGGGTGGTGCTGATCATCGGCTCCGGCCTGCTGACCCTGATGCGCGAGCGGCAAAGAGGCACCCCGATGCCGCACGCCATCGCCGTGCGGGGCCATCACGCCGTGCTGGCGCTCATGCGGGGCAAGGGCAAGAAAGGGTGGGGCTGGCCGCGTGTCCATCGCGGCTAGCGTCCTGTTCCTGAAATGCACCCATGCCGGCTTGCGCCGGTTTGTTCGTCGTCGGGGGTACCCTCACGCGAGGATCCGGCGTTTGGCTGGCATGCGCGCGGCGAAACGCAGGGGCGAAGGCCCGGCCCGTCCCGTCCTGGTTTGCCAACGGTCCTTGTTTGCCAGCGCCTGACACCCCATGCTATGCACCGGAGACTGCTGGAAACCGGCTGTTTTCCTAGGTTTTCAATCATTTCCCGGAGCGTGAGCGGTACAGGGCATGGCGAAAAAATTGGTTTGGGGCCGTGCCTGGCATGGCCGTTCCTACGATCTCGGGCGGATGACCTTGCCCGAACTCTGGGCGGCATATCTCACCTACCCGGCCATCAATCTTTATGTTGTGCTGGCCCTGCTTTCGGGCGCCTATGCGTTGTTCACCGCGCGGCGCTGGTCGCAGATCGCGCTGCCCTTCCTGGCGGTGCTGATCATCTACCCGCTGGTCTGGTATGGCCTGCACCGTTTTGTCCTGCATGGCCGCTGGCTCTATCGCATGCGCTGGAGCGCCGCGCTCTGGAAACGCATCCATTTCGACCATCACCAGGATCCGCACAAGCTGGAGGTGCTGTTCGGCTCGCCGCTGAACACCGTTCCCACCATGTTGATCATCACCGCGCCCGTCGGCTACGCCCTGGCGGGCTGGACGGGGGCCGCCGCCGGCTTCTGCGTGGCGTTGATCACCACCTGTGTGTATGAGTTTTTCCATTGCATCCAGCATCTGAACTACAAGCCGCGCAACCGTTTCGTGCAGGCGCTCAAGCGCGACCATCTGCTGCATCATTTCCAGAATGAGAACGTGAATTACGGCATCGTCTCCTTCCTGCCGGACCGGTTCTTTCATTCCTACATTCCCCATTCGCGCGATTGCCCGAAAAGCCCGAGCGTGTTCAATCTCGGCTATGACATGGAGGAGGCGAAACGTTACCCCTGGGTGATGGATCTCACCGGCGCCCCCCCGCGCGACAAGCCCCCCACGGCGATGGAAGATCAAGCAAGGCAGGCCCATTGATGAGCAATATCCAGATCGTCCCTGTCACGGACAAGAAACTCCTCAAGCGTTTCATCCTGCTGCCTGAGCGTCTGCATAAGGACGATCCCGCCTATATCGCGCCCCTGCATATGGAGCGTGAGGAAGCGCTCGGTCCGAAGAACCCTCTCTTCGGTCATGCGCAAGCGCAGTTCTGGCTGGCGGTGCGCGATGGGCGCGATGTCGGCCGTATCTCCGCGCAGATCGACACGCTGGCCCAGTCCCTGCGGCCCGATGAGCCGGGCATGTTCGGCATGCTGGCCGCCGAGAACGATCCCGATATTTTCCTGCTCCTGCTGGAAACCGCCGCCAACTGGCTGCGCGCCCGGGGCATGAAGCGCGTGCTGGGCCCGTTCAACCTGAACATCAACGAGGAAACCGGCGCGCTGATCGACGGGTTCGGCACGCCGCCCATGCTGCTGATGCCGCATGACCTGCCTTATGTCGCCCAGCAGCTCGAGGCGCTGGGCATGCGTAAGGCCAAGGATGTCATCGCGTATCTTTACGATATGCGCGTGGAGCTGCCCGACAGCGTGCGCCGCCTGCTCGCCCGCCCCTTGCCGCCGGGCCTGACTGTCCGTCGGCTCGACATGAAGCGCATCAAGGAGGAGATCAAGAACGTCACCTCCATCTTCAACGATGCCTGGTCGCGGAACTGGGGCTTCGTGCCGCTGACCGAGGCCGAGACGGATTATCTCGCCAAATCGCTGAAGCCTCTGCTCGACCCGCGCATGACCAGCCTGGTGGAGCGCGACGGCGAGCCGGTGGCCTTCATGATCGCCCTGCCCAATCTGAACGAGGCGATCGAGGGGCTCGACGGCAAGATCCTGCCTTTCGGCTGGGCCAAGCTGCTTTGGCGGCTGAAAGTCTCAGGCGTGAAAACCGCGCGCGTGCCGCTGATGGGCGTGCGCCGTTCCGCCGCCAAGGACATGATCGGGAGCCTGATGCCCTATCTGATGATCGACATGGTCCGCCGGGAAGGGGTGAAGATGGGCTACACCCATATCGAGCTGTCATGGATTCTCGAAGACAATATGCCAATGCGCCGGATGATCGAAAGCCTGGACGCCAAGCCCTACAAGACCTACCGCGTCTTCGAAGCCGATTTATAAAACGGCCTCAGGGCATGTCTGGCTGGCCCGTTCGCGGGATCCTCGCTGGCCGGGGCCTGTCTTTCGGATCGATGCGCGAAGCCGGATGATGCCCGCATGAAACAGCCAGGCCCCCTGCCATTGGGGGTGGGAGCCGTGCTGGCCTCGCAGATTTCGGTCAATCTCGGCGCGGCTTGTGCCAAATCCTTGTTTATTGCCGTCAGCCCGGTCGGTGTTACCGTGTTGCGCGTGGTGCTGGCCGCCTGCCTGCTGGCTTTTCTGCACCGCCCCTGGCGCCGTGTGCCGCCCGCTTCCGCCCGCCCGGCCCTGCTGGTTTACGGCGCCATGCTGGGGTTGATGAACCTGTCCATCTACCAGGCTTTCGCGCGGATTCCCATTGGCATCGCCGTGGGGATCGAGGTCACCGGCCCGCTTTTCATCGTGTTGCTGACCTCACGCCGCCCGCGGGATTTTCTTTGGCTGGTCGTGCTGGTCGTGGGGTTGCTGCTGCTGTTGCCCTTGCATGTTTCGGCCCCGTTGAACCCTCTCGGTGTCGCGTTCGCCTGCGCGGCGGCCGCCTGCTGGGCGCTTTACATCGTCTTCGGTAAGCGTGTTTCCGGCGTGTTGGGGGCGGATGCGGTGAGTTGGGGCATGGTGGTGGCGGCCTTGCTGGTGCTTCCGGCCGGTTTGTCCGCCCTGCATCTTGCCGCCCTGCGGCCCTGGGTGCTGGGCCTTGCGCTGGCGGTGGCGCTGCTTTCCAGCGTTGTGCCGTATTCGCTAGAGATGGAGGCGATGAAGCGTCTATCCTCGCGCGCTTTTTCAATCCTGCTCAGCGGCGCGCCCGCCATTGCCGCCCTCGCGGGGTTCGCGGTGCTGGGCGAACGTCTAAGCTGGCTGCAATGGCTGGCGATGCTCTGCATCATGAGCGCCTCCGCCGGCAGCGCGATGAGCGTGAAACGGCCGCCTCCGCCGGAACAGTTCGAAATCTAGGCGGATGAACCTTGGCCCGATCAGGTGCTGTCCTCTGATCGGTGAAGTTTACCGAGCCGCCACTCTGGCGAGATAAAAATATCTGCGTTGACGGGGCGGTCAGTCTCCGGAAGCATGGGGACGGCGCAGGATATAAATATCCATGAGCCACCCCCGCGCCGCGCGCGCTTGCGCGCGCGCTTGCACGATCTCAGGCCCCGTCACCGCCAATGGGCCGGCGAAAACCATCTGCTCGCGCATGCCAAGATACGCCCCCCACCAAATCTCCACGCCTTCCGGGGGCAGGGTCTGGAAGGCGCAGCCGCCATCCAGCATCACCACCAGCGTCTCCACCCCTTGAGGCCAGCCTTCCTCGCGCAGTCGCCGTCCCGTGGTCACCAGAAACGGCGCGCCGATCTCGTTCAGCACCATTGCATGCGCCGCCGTCAGCGCCTGGATCGAAGTGATTCCAGGCACCACCCGCACGGGCAGCTCCAGCCTCGCCGCGATCCGCAAGGTGCTGTCATAGAGCGAGGGATCGCCCCATACCAGCAATGCCGCCACGCCGCCGCGCGGCATGTCCCGGTCCAGAATTTGTTTCCAGCAAGAGGCGATGGCGTCGTGCCATTCCTCCACCCCGGCGTGATAATCCGGGTTGGCGGTATCGCGCGCCGGCACATCGAACTCCACCAGCCTTGCGGTGTCGTCGCCCAGAATATCCGCGCAGATGCGTTGCCGCAGCTCCGCCAGCTCCGCCTTGTCCTCCCCCTTGCGGGGGATCAGGATCACATCCGCCGTTTTGATCGCCGTCACGGCTTCCAATGTCAGATGCTCGGGATTCCCCGTACCCATCCCGATCAGGCAAAGCCGCGCCGTCATGGCAGCCTCGCTGAGATCAGATGAAAAAAACTCCCCGTCACGCTTGCGCGCCGCGACCCCGTCTCCGCCACCAAACGGCCTTCCGCATCCCATACCTCGGCCAGGGGCGTATCTCGTTGTTCCAGGATGGTGGCATAATGAAATTCATGTCCCGCCAGCACGCTTGCGGCTTCATGTCCTGGCATGGGGGCCAGCAGCCTGGCCCGCCGATAGCCCAGATGCATCCTGCGCTTCGCAAAAGATGTGCTGAGCCGCAGCAACCCCGCCATCTCATGGCCAGCGCCCGCCGCGTCCACCAGCCTTTCGCCCAGCACCATATAGCCGCCGCATTCCCCATGCACCGGCTTGAGCTTTGCAAAATCCCGAAGCCCCGTCAGAAAGTTTCGAGACGCCGCCAGCCGTCCGGCATGTAGTTCCGGGTATCCCCCCGGCAGCCAGCATATGTCCGCATCGCCCGCGGGCGCTTCATCCGCCAGCGGCGAGAAGGGCAAAATCTCCGCCCCCGCCGCGCGCCAGCCCGCGAGCAGATGCGGATAGAGGAAGGAAAAAGCTTCATCCTTCGCCAGCGCGATTCTCTGTCCCGGCGGTCTGGCATGCTCCATCGTGGCCGCCAGCGTGCGCCCCGCCGCCACCGCGCGCAGCCCCTCAATGTCGCAATACCGGCTGGCCAGATCGGCCGCGTTCTCCAACAACGCCTCCAGCCTGGGCAATTCCGCCGCCTGCACCAGTCCCAGATGCCGCTCCGGCACGGTCACGCTCTCCTGCCTGGGCAACGCGCCAAACACCGGCAGGCCCGCCTCTGCCATGCCTGCCCGCAATAGCGCCTCATGCCGGGCGCTCGCCACCCGGTTGAGCACCACCCCGGCAATCTCCACGCCGGCGCGGAACTTCGCCATGCCCGCGGCCACCGCCGCCGCGCTTTGCGCCTGGCCGCGCACATCCAGCACCAGCAGCACGGGCCAGCCCATCAGCGCCGCGATGTCCGCCGAGGCGCCGCTGCCAGTGGCGCCCTGTTTCGCCACGCCGTCGAACAATCCCATGGAGCCCTCCGCCAGCGCCAGCTCGCCCTGGCCGTGCCCCACCAGCGCCGTGATCTCCGCCCGCCCCATCGCCCAGCTATCCAGATTGAAGCAGCTCCGCCGCGCCGCCGCCGCCAGAAAAGCCGGGTCGATATAATCCGGTCCGGATTTAAACGGCCGCACTGCCACGCCCCGTCTGGTCCAGGCGCGCGCCAGCCCCAGCGTCACCGTCGTTTTCCCCGCTCCCGAGGCCGGGGCCGCCACCAGCAATCCCTTCATGCGGGAAAACGCGGGCTGGCGCCGCTGGGCCGGTAGCGCCGGTCGTAATCCGCCGCATAAAGCCGTGAGCGCTCGAACTCTTCCGCCCCCAGCACCCGCCCCACCAGAATCAGCGCCGTGCGGTCAATCGCCGGCGTCATCATCGTCTCGATGGTCTCCAGCGTGCCGCGCAGCACAAGCTCATCTGGCCAGGAGGCCCGCCAGATCACCGCCACCGGGCAGTCCGCGCCATAAAACGGCGTGAGTTCCGCCACCACCTCCGCCAGCCGATGAATGGAAAGATGCAGCGCCAATGTCGCCCCCGTTGCCGCGAAGGCGGCCAGGCTTTCCCCTTCCGGCATGGGCGAGGCGCGCCCGCCCAATCTCGTCAGCACCAAGGATTGCGCCACGCCGGGAAGCGTCAGCTCCGCCCCGAGGCGCGCGGCGGCGGCGGCGAAAGAGGGCACGCCCGGCGTCACGTCATAACCGATGCCCAGCGCCCGCAGCCGCCGCAACTGCTCTCCCATCGCGGACCATACGGAAAGATCCCCCGAATGCAGCCGCGCCACATCCAGCCCTTGTGCGTTCGCCGCCATCATCTCGGCGATGATCTCATCCAGGGACAGCGGCGCCGTATTCACGATTTTTGCCCCCGCCGGGCAATGCGCCAGCACCCCCTCGGGTACCAGCGAGCCCGCATACAGGCACACGGGCGAGGCGGCGATCAGATCCCGCCCGCGCAGTGTCAGAAGATCCGCCGCGCCCGGTCCCGCGCCAATAAAATGCACCGTCATGCCCCGCTCCTTTCCGCAATCGCCACCATGGCCATTCTGTCGGGCGAGGCCCCGCGCGCCCCCACCAGCCTGGCGCCCGGCCCCGCCGCGCACAAAGCCGCGGCTTCGGCCAAGCTCCCTGTCCCGTAGCGCGCCAGGGCCCGCGCGGATTGCGTCAATGTTTCCACCCAGGTCAATTCTTCCATGGGCACCGGGATAATCTCCACCCCCAGCGCCGCCGCCAGTTCCCGCAAGGCCGGAAACGCCGCCTTGTCCGCCGCCGTGGCCAGGGCATCCACCTTGGCTCCCGCCAGGGCCGCGCGCAGTGACTCCACCCCCGCCCCGTTGCGAAACCCGAACCCGGCCACCCTCACAGCACCACGCTCCATTGCATGACCGGCCGTGCCGGCACCCAGCCGCGCATCCGCCCCAGCGGCGCCGCCTCGGCCATCTCCAGACGCAGCAGCGCCCCGCCCTTCCGCGCCGCCCAATGCGTGAACAGCGCCTCGCTTTCCAGCGTCACCCCATTCGCCACCAGCCGCGTGCCGGCGGGGGCCAGGGTCCAAAGCCGCTCCAGTACCGCCGGGCTGGCCCCGCCGCCGATGAAGATCGCATCCGGCCTGTCCAGCCTCTCCAATCCTTCCGGCGCGCGCGTTTGCAGAATATGAAACCGCTCCTCCACCCCAAACGCCTCGGCATTGTCTCGCGCCCGTGTCGCCCGTGCCGCCTCCGCCTCAACCCCGCTCGCCCGGCCGGTGCCGCTTGCCAGCAGCCACTCGATGGAAACAGAGCCAGCCCCCAGCCCGATATCCCAGAGATGCTCGCCCGGCCTTGGTCCCAATGCCGAGACCGTCAGCGCCCGCACCGCCCGTTTGGTGATCTGCCCGTCATGCGCGAACAACGCATCCGGCAGGCCCGGCGCGCGCGGCAGGCCCAAGGCCCCGGCCACTTCCACAGCCACGGCCACCGGCGCGGCGCCTTCCTCCAGCTTCGCGAATTCCGCCACGCTCCCCGCCAGCACCCGCTCGCGCGCGCCGCCCAGCGCCTCCAGCCGCCAAAGCCGCGAGGCGCCAAACCCCATCGCCTCCAGCCAGGCCGCGAACGGCGCCACGCTCTCCGCCCCGCGCAGCAGGCAGATCAATCGCGCCCCGTGGGTCAGATGCCGCCTGGCCCGCGCGAAGGGCGCGGCATGCAGCCCCAAACACACCACCTGCTCCAGCCGCCAGCCCAGCCGCGCGGCGGCCAGGGAGACGCTGGATGGCGAGGGCAGGGCCGTCCATTCCGCCGCGTCCAGCGCCTCGGCCAGCACGCTCCCCGCCCCGAACCAGAACGGATCGCCCGAGCACAGCGCCACCACCCGTGCTGGCTTGCGGGCCAGCAAGGGCGCCACGTCAAACGGCACCGGCCAGGCCCGCCCGCGCGCGCCCACCCGCGCCAGCGCCAGATGCCGCGCCCCGCCAAATATGAATTCAGCCTCCGCCAGGGTCGTCTTCGCCTCGTCTGAAAGCCCCGCCAGCCCATCCTCGCCAATGCCGATGATCGTCAGCCAGCGCGTCACGCCCTTGCCTCCCGCGCCCGTGCCGCGCCACAACGCCAGACATGCAAACCCAACCGCCTTGCGTGCTGTTGCTCGGCGGCACCACGGAAGCCAGCCGCATGGCGCGCGCCCTGGCCGCCGCCGGGATCGACGCCATCTTCTCCTATGCGGGCCGCACGCAAACCCCGGTGGCACAGCCTTTGCCCACCCGCATCGGCGGCTTTGGCGGCGTCTCCGGTCTGGCGGCGTATCTGCGTGCAAACGCCATCACCCATCTCATCGACGCCACGCACCCTTTCGCCGCGCAAATCAGCCGCAACGCCATCTCCGCCTGCGCTGAAACCGCAACCGCCCTCATCGCCCTCGAACGTCCCGCCTGGGCGCCCGGCCCTGGCGATCATTGGCGAAATTTTCCCAGCCTGGAACACGCCGCCGCCGCCTTGCCCGAAAAGCCCGAACGCATCTTCCTCGCCATCGGCAAGCAAAATCTCGATGTCTTCGCCCACCGCCCAGAGCCTTTCTACCTGCTCCGCCTGGTCGACGCGCCCACCGCCCCCTTGCCCTTTCCCAATGCGGCGCATGTGCTGGATCGCGGCCCCTTCAGCCTGGAGAGCGACCGCGCCTTGCTGCGCCGGCACCGCATCACCCTCGTCATTGCCAAGAACGCGGGCGGAGACGGCGCGCGCGCCAAGCTGGACGCCGCCCGTGCCCTGCATTTGCCCGTGTTCCTCATCGACCGCCCGGCCTTGCCCGCCCGCCCGATCGCCGCCACGCCGGAGGAGGTGTTGCGCTGGCTGCATCATGGCGCCGCGCGCGGTGTGTAAATAAACCGTCCCGCTGCCCTGGTCTGGCTGTTTCCCACCAGCACGACGGTCCGCATATCCGCCATCTCCGGCACCGCCTCGGCCAGCGTCACGGCGGTCATCCGCTCATCCTTCGTGCTCACCGCCCGGGCGAACATCACCAGCCGCTCCGGCCCGCATTCTTCGCGCAGCACATCCAGCACCCTCGCGAACCCATCCGGCCTGGCCCTGGAGCGCGGATTGTAAAACGCCATCGCGAAATCCGCTTTTGCCGCCAGCCGCAACCGTTTTTCGATCACCGCCCAGGGCTTCAGATTGTCGGAGAGATTGATCGCGCAGAAATCATGCCCCAGCGGCGCGCCCGCCTTCGCCGCCGCGGCCAGCATGGCGGTGATCCCCGGCAGCACCCGGACCTCCAGCGCCAGCCATTCCGGCTGCTCTTCCAGCACCTCGAACACAGCCGCCGCCATGGCGAACACGCCAGGGTCGCCGGAGGACACAATCACCGCCCGCCGCCCTCGCGCCGCCAGCCGCAGCGCATGGCGGGCGCGGTCCAGCTCTTCCCGGTTGTCCGAGCCATGCAGGCTCAGCCCCTCCCGTGCGGCCACCCGCGCCACATAGGGCGCATAGCCCAGCACATCGGTGGCGGTGGCCAGCGCGGCGCTCACCTCGGGCGTGATCAGCGCCGCATCCCCCGGCCCCAGCCCGGCAATGGCCAGCCAGCCACTCATGCCCGCCCGGCCCCGCCATGCGCCATCACCACCGCGAAATAGGGGCAGTCGCCGTCCGCGATCTCCGTCACGCGCGCAACTCTCTCCTGGCGGGTGGTGCCGTGGGCCACCAGCATCGCCTGCTCCAGCCGCCCGGCCTTCGCCAGGGCGCGCTTGATCTTCGGCAGATTCCGCCCGGTCTTCATCACCACGAAGGCATCGCTCTCGCGCATCCGCCTGGCCAGCTCATCCTCCGGCAGCGTGCCCGGCAGAATGGTCAGAATATCGTTTCCCCAGGTGATGGGTTTGCCCGTGGCCGTCCAGCAGCCGGACATGCCGGTAATCCCCGGCACCACCTCCATCTCCACCAGGCCTTGCAGGCGCACATGCAGATGCATGAACGAGCCGTAGAAAAACGGGTCCCCCTCGCACAGCACCACCACCTCCTCGGTCGCGGCCAGGGCCTTCAGCCGCGCCGCCCACTCATCGTAAAACCCGTTCAGCGCGGAAATATATTCAGCGCTGTCGGCCGGCAGTTCCGTGGTCACGGGATATTCCATCGCATATTCCACGCAAGCCGGGTGCAGCATGCCCTCCACGATCCGCCTGGCCTGCCCCCGCCGTCCGGCCTTGCGGAAATAGGCCACATGCCGTGCTTCTCGCACCGCCCGCGCGGCGCGCAGGCTCATCAGCTCCGGGTCGCCCGGCCCCAGCCCGGCACAGATAATCCGCCCCATGCTCATTCCGCCGCACTGGCGATGGCATTCACCGCCGCCACCGTCACCGCCGAGCCGCCGAGCCGCCCCGCCACCGCCAAGGCGGGGCAGGGTGGAGCCGCCATCAACGCCGCCTTGGACTCAGCCGCCCCCACAAACCCCACCGGGCAGCCGATAATCGCCGCCGGGCGCGGGCAGGCGGGGTCTTCCAGCATATTCAGCAGATGAAACAGAGCCGTCGGCGCATTGCCGATGGCCACCACCGCCCCGCCTAGATGCGCCCGCCACAGCTCCAGCGCCGCCGCGCTGCGCGTGGTGCCCCGCCGCTTCGCCAGTTCCGGCACGCAGTCCTCGTGCAGCGTGCAGATGATGCGGTTGGCGGCGGGCAAACGCGGGCGGGTAATGCCCTCGCTCACCATCCGCGCATCGCAGAGAATTGGCGCCCCCTCCGCCAGGGCGGCGCGTGCCTGGTCCACCATGCCGGGGGTGAAGCGCACATGCGCCTCCAGCCCCACCAGCCCCAGCGCGTGAATCATCCGCACCACCACGCCTTCCTCGTTCGGCGTGAAACGGGCCAGATCCGCCTCCGCCCGAATGGTGGCGAAGGACTGGCGGTAGATGGCGGCGCCATCGGTCTCATAGATATGCGGCATCACTTGGTTCCAAATATTTCGCCGGGGTGGCGGAGCAGCTCCGCCGGGTCAAGTCCCGTCGAGGCACCGTTCAGGGTGAAGCCGTCCCTCCCGGCCACCAGCGTGAAATCGGCGGGGGCCGGGTGCGCGCAGCCTTTTCCGCAGCCGGATACATGCAGGCTGGCCCCGGCGGGCAGATGCGCCGCCAGGCCCGCCGCCAAGCCCCGCACCGGCGCATGGGCCTGGGCGCAACGCGGCGCGCCCGTGCAGGCGAACACCCGGCGCATCGGGTCGTCCGGGTCCAGAATCGCCCCGGCCATTTCCGGCGGCGTTTCCATGCCCGGCAGAAACACCGCCCGCCAGGGTGTCAGCCGGATCTCCGGCGCCATTTCCGCCAGCCTGGCCAGCGCCTTCCCATCCATCTCCCCGAAGGCGAAGCCCACCAGCATTCCCCCTTCACAACGCCCCGGCACAGCCGGCGCCGCCGCTTCGGCCGGTGCCGCCTGCGCCCTGGGTGGCCCGTGCCCGGCGGCCAGGTGCCCGCGCATCCGCCCGCGCCCGCCCGGCGCGCCGCCGCTCTCCAGAAACCAGCGCGCCAGCCGCAGCAGGGCCGGAATGGCGCTCGCCTCCGTCACGATCTCGCCCGCCGCCGCGCCATCCGCCCGGACCAGCAGCCGCCCCGCCGCATCGCGTTCCAGCCTGATATCGGCGGAAACCTCCCCCAGCACGGGCCGCGCTCCGGTATCGACGGCAAAACCGAACTTTCCAGGCAGGGGCGGAAACTCCGGCAACGCGTCCGCCAGCGCCCCGGCCAGTTCCAGCGTGCCCTCCCCCGCCCGCCAGAAGGGCGTGACGATTATATTCCGCGCGCGCTCGCGCCGTTCATCCGCGTCCAGCAATTCCAGCGCGGCCAGCCCGTCCAGCAGCGGCGCATGCTGTTCCAGCGCCACGCCGCGCAGTTGCAAATTCGCGCGCGAGGTCAGGCTGAACCGCGCCAGCCCATGGGCCCGCGCCAGCGCCGCCAGCCCCAAGGCCTGGTCCGCGTTCAACCGCCCCCCGGGCGGGCGGATGCGCAGGATCAGCCCATCTTCCGCCCGCATGGGCCGCCACGCGCCCGGGCACCAGCCTTTCACGGTCATGGCGCCTCCAGCCTGGCGATGATGGCGTTATTGCGCGTCTCCCACAGCCCCGAGGCGCGCAGCCGGGCAAACACATCCCGCATCCTGGCCAGCGCCGCCGGGTTTTCCGCCGCCAGAAACGCCGCCACCTCGTCGCGCCCCAGCGTCGCCTCGAAATACAGCTCGAACAAATGCCCCGGCACCGCCCGGGCCAGATTGGCGAAGGCCGCCATATGGTCCAGCGTGGCCGCCAGCTCCGCCCCGCCCCGGAAGCCATGGCGCATCATGCCGCCCACCCAGGCCGGATTCGCCGCCCTGGCCCGCACCACCTTGGCGATTTCTTCCGTCAGCATCCTGGCGCGCGGCGCTCGCGGGTTCGTGGCGTCCAGATGGTAGAGCGGCGGCGCGCTCACCCCCAGCGAGTCCAGCGCCGCGACAATCCCGCCCTCATGCGCCGCATAATCCGCCGCCAGCAGCAAATCCGTCTCCGGCAGGTCCTGCACATGCACGAACCCATCCGTGCCTCGCAGCCTCTCCCTCAGCGCCTCGGATGTCGCGCGTGACACGCCATCCGCGCCGATGGCCCATTCCGCCCCCGCCAGCCAGGCCCGTGCCGCCTGGGCCCGCGCCGCTTCGGTAAAGATCGCCGGCGCGTCTCCCATCGCCAGCCCATATTGCCCCGGGCGCGGGCCGAACACGCGCGGCCCGCGCATGACATACGGGTTCTCCCCCGCCATCTCCTCGCGCGCCGCCAGCGCCTCGGCACCCGCCGCGAAGAGCTGCGCCAGATGCGAAAACACATCCCGGAACAGTCCGGAAATCCGCAGCGTCACATCGATGCGCGGGCGTCCCAGCAAGGCGGGCGGCAAAATCTCAAAGCCCGAGACCCGGCTGCTCCCCTCCTCCCAGCGCGGCGCCAGCCCGGCCAGATGCAGCGCCATGGCAAACTCCTCGCCCGCATTGCGCATGGTGGCCGAGCCCCAGAGGTCGATCAGTAAACGCTTCGGCCAGTCCCCGTTCTCCTGCAAATGCCGGCGCAGAAGCTCCTCCGCCAGCTTCACGCCTTGCGCATGCGCCGCGCGGGTGGGAATGGCGCGCGGATCCACGGCGAACATGTTCCGCCCGGTGGGGAGCACATCCGTCCGCCCCCGCGCGGGTGAGCCGGAGGGCCCGGGTGCCACCCGCGCGCCCTCCAGGGCCGCCAGCAGCCCGGCGCGTTCCGCCGCGCCGCAAGCGCCGGTGCCGAACACATGCAGCCCGTCCCCAAACCGGCTTTCCTTCAAATCGCACACAAACCGGTCGATCCGCGTGACCGCCTCCGCCAGCGTGGCATCCGCCGCCAGCTCCAGCTCCCGTTCCACCCCGCGGGCGCGGGCTTCCTCGCGAATATCGGTGATCAGCCGCTCCCGTCGTTTCGGGTCCAGCCCCTCGGCGGTGGCATATTCATCCAGCAAAGCCTCCAGCCTTTGCAGAGGCTCCGGCATCGCGGCCGGGGCCAAGGGCGGTGGCAAATGCCCGATCGTCGCCGCGCCGATCCGCCGCTTCGCCTGCGCCGCCTCACCGGGGTCGTTCACGATGAAGGGGTAGATCACCGGCAGATCGCCAATCAGCGCCTCCGGCCAGCAGGTTTCGCGGAGCGCCACACTCTTTCCCGGCAGCCATTCCAGCGTGCCGTGCGCGCCGAGATGCAGCAGCGCATCCATCCCTTGTGCCCGCAGCCAGAGATAAAACGCCACATAGCCATGGCACGGCACGGCGGAAAGATCGTGATAGCGCGCCTCGCGCCCCTGCCGCGCGCCGCGCTCCGGTTGCAGGGCGATCGTGAGATTGCCTGCATGCACGACGGAAAAATGAAACATGCCGTCCCATGCGGCGGCATCCATCTCCGGCGCGCCCCATGATTTTTCCAGGTCGTTTCGCAAGGTTTGTGGTAAATGCCGCAACGCCGCCAAATAGGCCGCCACCGGCCAGCCGGCCTCGTCAGCCTTCAAGCGCCAGGCCAGATGTTCAACGGGTGCCGTCGCGTACCCGGATTGTTGCAGAAAACCAAGAATTTCATTGGCGCTTTGCAGCGCATCCAGCCCCACCGCGTGGGCCATCTGGTCTGGCCTGCCGGGATAGGTGGACAGCACCATCGCCAGCCGCCGCGCCGCCCTGGGCGTTTCAGCCAGCTTCACCCAGGCGGCAATCTTCCTCGCCACCGCCTCCACCCGCTCCGGTTCGGCGCGGTGCGTGGCCCGGGCGAATTGCAGATCCTCATCGCGGATGCCGGTGGATTTGAAACTGACCACGCCCAGGAAAATTCGCCCGTCGATTTCCGGCAGCGCCACATGCATCGCCAGATCCGCTGGTGAGAGCCCGCGGTCCGAGGCCGCCCAATCCTCCCGCCGCGCGGTTGAAAACGCCACCTGAAACACCGGCGCGCCCGGCCCGTCCAGCGGCGTTGTCCCATCGTCCCCCGCGGCGGAAAACGCCGTCGTGTTCACGATCGCCGCCGGCGGCTGGCCGCGCAAATGCGCCGCCACGAAAGCCGCCGCCTCCGGCAGTTTCAAGGATGGCACGAACAGCCCGTACGCGTCGAACCCTTCCTGTCGCAGGGCGGCGATCAGGGCATCCACCGGCTCCATATCTCCCGCCGCCAGATAGGAACGGTAAAACATCACGGGCACGCGCGGCGCGCCTGCCATGCCGCGCGCCGCCGCAGGGCCGGTTTCAGGCTCGTACATCCCGCAATCCGGGAGCTTCGTGACCGCCCCGGCGCCGACCTCTTGTCCGATCTCGCGCGCCAGATGCGCCAGCGCGGCCAAGGCCGCCTCCGGTCCGCCCGCCTCGCAAAGCCGGGCCAGTTCACCCAGCCGCTCCGGCGCGAGGTTGGAATAGCCATCCAGCACCGCATCCGGCCGTCCATCGCCCGGCAGCACCGCCAGCCTCAGCCCGTTGCGCCTGGCCAGGTCCCGCAAGCTATCCAGCCCATAGGCCCAGTAGCCTTCCCCGCCGATCAACCGCACCAGCACGGCCTTGGCGCCGCTCAGCGTCTTCTCGGCATAGACATCCACCGAAACCGGGTGGCGCAGCAGCGCCAAATTCGCCAGCCGCAGACTGGGCAGCCTTAACCCCCGCGCCTTCGCCCCCCGCCAGGCGGCGGCGAACGCCCCCAAATCGCTGTCCGAGAAAGACAGCACCACGATCTCCGCCGGGTCCTGGCGGAGATCGTGCGGGGTCTCCGCCTCTTCCAGCCCATGGTTTTCCCGGAAGACGATATGCATTCTACCCGCCCAGCGCCGCCCGGATTGTCTTGGCGTTCAGGTCATGCCGCTCGGCGATCACCACCAGACGCGAGGCGCGCGGTTCGGCCCCCCAAGGCTTGTCGAACTGGCTGCGCACCCGTGCCCCCACCGCCTGCACCAGCAGCCGCATCGGCTTGCCGGCAATCGCCACATGCCCCTTCACCCGCAAAATCCTCTGTTCGCGCCCCAGCTTTTCAATCGCCGCCAGCAACGGCGCCGCGCTTTCCCGCTCGGGCAGGTCGATCACGATGGTGGCGAAATCATCATGCTCATGCGCGGCCTGCCCATCATGGTGGGAGGGCCGCGCCTCCACATCGTCTTCCGCCGCCGCCTCCAGCCCCAGCAGAATCCGCGCCTCGATCACCCCATCGGCAATCGGCAGCATCGGCACCGGCCGCGGCAGCGCCTTGGCCACCACCTCTCGCGCCCTGGCCAGCTTCTCCGCCCCGGCCAGATCCGCCTTGGAGAGCAAAATCAGATCCGCGCAGGCCATCTGATCCCCAAACACTTCCGAGAGCGGCGTGTCATGCTCATTGCCGTTGCGCCCTTGCTCGGGCGCGAACTGCCCGGCGGAAACGGTCTCCGCATCCGCCATCGCCACCACGCCATCCACCGTCACGCGCGAGCGGATGGCCGGCCAGTCGAACGCCTTCAGCAGAGGTTTGGGCAAAGCCAGGCCCGAGGTCTCGATGAGGATATGATCCGGCTTCTTGTCCATGGCGAGCAGCTTTTCCATGGTGGGAATGAACTCATCGGCCACCGTGCAGCAGATGCAGCCATTCGCCAGCTCCAGAATGGCCTCCTCCGGGCAATTCTCATCCGCGCAGCCACGCAAGATCTCGCCATCCACGCCCATGGTGCCGAATTCATTCACCAGCACCGCCAGGCGTTTGCCGCCGGGGTTGGCCAGCAAATGCCGGATCAGCGTCGTCTTTCCCGCGCCGAGAAAACCGGTGACGATGGTGACGGGAATTTTCGCGAGGTCGGTCATGAATTGGCTTCCATGGCTGGCAAACGGGCAATCACGTTTTTGCGGAAAAGGGCGGGGCGCTCCCGCCAGGGCACAATGCCATCGGACGTTCCGGCATAGGCGGCGGCCCCTTCCAGAATCACGGCGGCATCGTCCTCGCCGACCGGCCCGTAAATATAAGACCAGCGCCCCGGGCCGGTGAGCGCGATGCTCGGCCCGTTCTTGCAGGCGGAAAGACATTCCACCGGCTTCACCGTCACGCCTTCCGGCACGGCAAGGGCGTTGATCGCCTCATGCACCCGTGCCCCGGCGCAGGGGGCTCCCTCGGCCGGCTTCAATCCGGCCCGGCAGGTGATGCAGACATGCAGCGTGGCACCCATTCAACCCTCGCACTCCTCTATGCGGCGCGGGCGCGCGAAACGGGAAACACGCGCCAAGCGCGCGCAAAGGCCCCGTAGCGGCACACCCCGTCCGCTCGATCAATGGTCCGTCCTGGCAGGTCTCCCGGCTTGCGGATAGGGGCGGTGAAGCCCTTCGGCGCCCACCTTCCCGGCTTTCGCCAGTGGCATCGGGCAACCTCTCCGGTCACGGTCGCGGGGGCGGCTGCGATTCAGGGTGGGCCCCTATCGCATTCCCTTTTGGCCTGACATAAGCCAGGCACCAGCACGGTCTGCCGCACAAGGCCGCATGTGCCGGGCAGAGTCAAGGAGAGCCGCCATGACCATTTCCCCTGACGACGCGACCCGCCACGCCGAGAAAATGGCCCGCATCAAGGCCGCGCGGGACAAAATCATGATGGGCAAGACCGGCGAAAAAGGGCTCGTCATCGTCCATACCGGGCCGGGCAAGGGCAAGTCCTCCGCCGGATTCGGCATGGTCCTGCGCTGCATCGCCCACCAGATGCCCTGCGCCGTGGTGCAGTTCATCAAGGGCGCGTGGGACACGGGCGAGCGCCGCCTCCTCACCACCCATTTCGCCACGCTGTGCCAGTTTCACGCCATGGGCGAGGGCTTCACCTGGGAAACGCAGGACAAAGCCCGCGACATCGCCGCCGCCCAGGCCGGATGGAAGAAAGCGAAAGAGCTGATCCGTGACCCCGCCATCCGCATGGTCCTGCTGGACGAAATCAACATCGCCCTGCGTTACGAATATCTGGATGTGGATGAGGTGGTGGCGTTTCTCCTGACCGAAAAACCGCCTTCGACCCATGTGGTGCTCACCGGGCGCAACGCGAAACCGGCATTGATCGAGGCCGCCGACCTCGTGACCGAAATGACCGCCGTGAAGCACCCGTTCCGGGATGGCATCAAGGCCCAGCCCGGCGTGGAATTCTGATGCGCGCCTTGATGCTGCAAGGCACGGGCTCGAATGTCGGCAAATCCCTGCTGGTGGCGGGGCTCTGCCGGGCGGCGCTGCGGCGCGGGTTGAACGTGGCGCCCTTCAAGCCGCAAAACATGTCCAACAACGCCGCCGTCACGGCCGATGGCGGTGAGATCGGTCGGGCCCAGGCCTTGCAGGCCCTGGCTTGCGGCCTGCCCCCGGTCACGGACATGAACCCGGTGCTGCTGAAGCCGCAAAGCGACTCAGGCTCGCAGATCGTCGTGCGCGGTCAGCGCCTCGCCACGCTGCAAGCCCGCGACTACGCCGCCTATAAACCCAGGCTCCTGGCCCCGGTGCTGGACAGCTTCCAGCGCCTCGGCGCCGCGCACGATCTCGTCATCGTCGAAGGGGCGGGCAGCCCGGCGGAGGTCAATCTCCGCGCGGGCGACATCGCCAATATGGGCTTTGCCCAGGCCGCCAACGTGCCGGTGGTGCTGGTGGGGGACATCGACAGGGGCGGCGTCATCGCCCAGATCGTCGGCACCCAGGCCGTGCTGGCGCCCCAGGACGCCGCCCTGGTGCGAGGCTTCATCGTCAATAAATTCCGGGGCGATCCGCGTTTGTTCGATGAGGGCTATGGCTTCATCCAGTCCCGCACCGGCTGGCGCGGTTTCGGCGTGTTGCCCCACTTCGCCGATGCCGCCCGCCTGCCCGGGGAAGACGCGCAGGATCTCCGCCGCGCCCGCCCGGTGGCGGCGGGGCGGGGCGGGGTGAAAATCGCCTGCCTCGTCCTCTCCCGCATCGCCAATTTCGACGATCTCGACCCGCTGCGGGCCGAGCCGGGCGTGGATTTGGTGCTGGTCGAGCCCGGCCAGCCCCTTCCCGGCGATGCGGCCTTGGCGATCATTCCCGGCAGCAAATCCACACGCGCCGACCTGGCTTTTCTGCGCGCCCAGGGGTGGGACATTGACCTGCTGGCCCATCGCCGGCGCGGCGGGCGCATTCTGGGCATTTGCGGCGGTTATCAGATGCTGGGGCGGGAGGTTGCCGACCCTGAGGGGTTGGAAGGCCCGCCCGGCGCCATGGCGGGGCTGGGGCTGCTGGATATTTCCACCCGCATGGACCGCCAGAAGCAGCTTGGCCTGGTGCGGGCTGTCCATATCCAAAGCGCTCTGAAGGTCTCGGGCTATGAAATTCATCTCGGCCAGAGCCAGGGGGCGGACGCATCCCGCCCCTTCGCCATGGTCGGTTCCCGGCCCGATGGTGCCGTCTCGGAGGATGGGCTGGTGATGGGCAGCTATCTGCACGGGCTGTTTCATGAGGATGCGTTCCGCGCCGCCTTCCTGGCCATGCTCGGGGCTTCCGTGGCGCCGGGCTCTCATGGCGCGGCGATCGAGGCGGCGCTGGATGGGCTGGCCGCGCATCTGGAGGCGCATCTGGATGTGGAGGGGGTGCTGGCCCTCAGCCCATAGGGGGTTTTGGGATGGCTGGTTGCTGAAAACAGCGAACCCTCATCGACGCTCCCACACCGTTTCTTCATTCCGCTGCCACGCCGCGCGGTGCAGCAGCGGCGTGTCGTCGGTGAAGGCGGGCTTGCCGATGCAGAGATAGGCGGAAAACTCCCAATGGGCGGGCACGCCGAACAGCCGCTCGATCACGGCAGGCTCCAGAATCGAGACCGCCCCCAGCCCCAGATTCTCCGCCCGCGCCGCCAGCCAGAGCGCGAAGATCGCCATGGCGGTGGATTGCTGTAGCGTCAGCTCCATGGTGGCGCGGCCGAGGCGGTGCCCGGCCTCCGGGTCGGTCTCGGTGAACACCGCCAGCTGCACGGGGGCGGCGTCCAGCCCGGCCAGTTTCAGCTTGGCATAGGCGCCCGCCTGCTCGCCCTCATAGCTGGCGGCGGCCTCCTGGTTGCAGCGCGTGAACTCCGCCCGCACGGCGCCGCGCAAGGCGGGGCTTTCCACGCGGATCACCCGCCAGGGCCGGGCATTGCCGACGGAAGGGGCGTGGTCCATCGCCAGGCGCAGCCTGTCCAGCACCGCCTCGGGCACCGGGTCGGTCAGGAAATGCCGCACATCCCGCCGCCAAAGCATGATCTCGGCCAGGATCCTGGCCTGTTCCGCGTTGAATTCCATCATGCCTCCAGAAGTGCCGCGCCCAGCCGTGCCCATTCGGCCTCGGTGCCCGGCATGCCAAGCCGGACCCAGCGGTCGGAATAAGGAAAGATCCGCGACCAGATATGGCGCGTCGCCAGCTTTGCCCGCGCGGCTTCGGCGTTGGGCGTGTCGTAGAGCCGGAACAGGCAGGTGCCGCCGGCAACCCGCCAGCCCGCCAGCCCGGCCATCCGGTCCATCCGGTCGATTTCGCTCATCAGCCGGGCAATGGTGGTCCGTGCCCAGCCTGTGTCGGCCAGGGCCGCCGCGCCGATCTCCAGCGCCGGGCCGCAGACCGGCCAGGGGCCAGCCACTTGCGAGAGGGCGGCGATGTCCGCGTCGCATCCCAGGGCGAAACCCAGCCGCATGCCCGCCAGCCCATAAAATTTGCCGAAGGAGCGCAGCACCACCAGCCCCTCGCGGCCTGCTTCCGGCGCCAGGGAGAGTTCAGGGTACGGGTCGGCGAAGCTTTCATCCACCACCAGCCGCCCGGCCTTGGGCAGCAGCGCCAGCAGTGATTTGGGATCGTGATAACGCCCGTCCGGGTTATTCGGATTCACGATAACCGCGAGGTCGGCTCCGGCGGTTGCCTGCGCCGTCGCGGCGTCCTCCACCTGCCAGCCCAGGGCGCGCAGGGCGGCGGCATGCTCGTTATAAGTGGGGGACATGATCTTCGCCCGGCCGGGCTTGGAGAGCAGCGGGATGGACTGGATGGCCGCCTGCGCCCCGGCCAGGGGCAGCACCGCGCCTTGCGTGCGGTAGGCGGTGCGGGCGGTGGCGACCAGCTTCGCGGTGGCGCTGGCGGCGGGCAGGGCGGTCCAGGCCGCCGGGGTGATCGCGGGCACGGGGTAGGGTTGGCGGTTGATGCCGGTGGAAAGGTCGATCCAGTCCGCATGCGTGCCGCCATATTGCTGGATCGCCGTGTCCAGATCGCCGCCATGGTCTCGTTTCATCTCAAGCCTCTATAAAATGGCGGCGAGCGCCAGACAGGCGGCGGCCAGCAGCAGCATCCGCCGGTACAGGCCCAGCCCCGCGATAATATCCTGTGCCCCCGGGTCGCGGCCCGGGGCGTTGATCCATGGTTCGTTGGCGGTCTCGTTGCCGTAAATGCGCGGACCGGACAAGCGTAGCCCCATCGCCCCGGCCATGGCCGCCTCGGGCCAGCCGCCATTGGGGGAGCGGTGATGCCGCGCGTCCCGCCAGGCGGTGCGCAGGGCCGCTTGTTTGTGCCGCGCCGCCAGGGCGAAGAGCAGGGCGGTGAGGCGCGCGGGGATGAGATTGGCGAGATCGTCGATGCGCGCGCTGGCCCAGCCGAAGGCGCGATAGCGCGGGACGCGGTGGCCCAGCATCGAATCCAGCGTGTTGATGGCCTTATAGGCCATGATGCCGGGCAGGCCGAAGAGCGCGCCCCAGAAAAGCGGGGCGATGATGCCATCGGAGGCGTTTTCCGCCAGGCTCTCAAGCGTGGCGCGGGCGATGGCGGGGCTGTCCAGCTTGTCCGGGTCGCGGCCCACGATCATGGAAACGGCGCGGCGCGCGGCGGGCAGGTCGTCCCGCGCCAGGGGCCCGGCCACGGCGGCGACATGCTGGTGCAGGGAGCGCGCGGCGAGCAGCGGCCAGGCCAGAAGGGCGGTGAGCCATGGGCCGGCATGGGCCTGCAAGAGCGCCCCCACGGCGGCGCTGAGCAGGATGACCAGCAAGGCCGCCACCAGCCCGGCCAGGCGCCGCCGCCCGGTTCCGCCTTGGTTCCAGCGTGTTTCCAGCCCCGAGATCAAGGCGCCGCACCAGGTGACGGGGTGGCTGATGCGGCGGAACAGCCCGTCCGGCCAGCCGATGGCGGCGTCGAGCGCCAAGGCGAGCGCCATGGCGGCGGGGTGCCACATCATTGGGGCGCCAAGGGCAGGTTGACGAAGCCGATGGCCCATGCGTCTCCCGCCGAGGCGGTGAGCAGCGTGGCGGAAAGGGGGGCAATCTCGAAGGCCAGGCCCAGAGCGGCCTCGCCCAAGCCCAGCAGCCCGAGCGCGGCGCGGATCACCCCGGCATGGGTGACGATGATGGCTGGACCCTGGGTGGCGATTTCCCGCAGGGCGGGCGTGGCGCGGCTGGCGAGATCCTGGAAATTTTCTCCGCCGGGCGGGCGGTACGCGGCGAGGGCGGCGCGGCTGAGCGGGCCGAGATCCGGCAAGGAGGCGGTGGCCTGCCCTTCCCATGCGCCGAAATACTGCTCCCAGAGCCGGGCATCCTCGTGTGCCGGTATACCCGGCAGCAAGGCGCTGGCGGTCTGGCGGCAGCGTAAGGCGGGGCTGGTGACAAGGCGCGGCGGGTCTGGCCAGAGGGCGGCGAGACGCTGGCGGGCATGGGCAAGGGAGGGGCCGTGTGGCGGTTGCGCCGGAACGTCCAGCCGCCCGGCCAGGTCGGTGCGGTTGACGGCGCGCGCATGGCGGATGAGCAGCAGGCGGAGGACGGGCGGCGAGGACATGGGATCAGGGTTCTAGCGCCTGTCCGGCTTAGGCCGAAACCGCCCGGGCTGAAAGGCGTGGGCGCGGACAAAGCTTTGGACTCCGGCGGCGAAGCGCGCGGGCCCGTGCCTTGAGCCGCGCCGTGGTTTTGAAGGGCGGGCGATGAGAATTTCATGAAGAGACGGAAAGCCGCCGGCATGGGCGGCTTCATCTCCCCAGATCCTGGAGAGACACCAAGGGACAGGAGGATAAGAGATGAGGCTTTTACTGGTTATTCTGCTCATTCTGTTGCTGTTGGGCGGCGGGTTTGGCCTGCATGGCGGGCTGTTCGTGGGATCTGGCGGTATTTATTATGGCGGCGGGCTGGGATTGCTGTTGCTGGTGGTGCTGGTGCTGCTGATTTTGTAGAGGGCCGGCGCGCCGGCCCGGGCGGGCTTTGCAACGCGGCCAAATGATGTTTGGAGACGGCCCATGATCATTCTCGTCACGGGTGGCACGCGCTCAGGCAAGAGCCTTTATGCCGAAAACCGGGCCTTGGCCTTGCCCGGGCCGCCCCATTACATCGCCACCGCCGAGGCGGGGGATGAGGAAATGGCGGCGCGGATCGCCGCGCACCGCGCCCGGCGCGGATCGCCCTGGCGGGAGAGCGAGGCCCCCCTGGATCTGGCGGGCGCGTTGGCGGCCAGCGATGGGGCGGGGCCGCGCCTGGTGGATTGCCTGACCCTCTGGCTTGCCAATCTGATGGGCGCGGGGCGGGATGTGGCGGCGGAGACGCGGCTTTTATGCACGGTGCTGCGGGTGCAGGCGGCGCCGGTGATTTTCGTCACCAACGAGGTGGGTATGGGAATCGTGCCCGCAAACCGGGTGGCGCGGGATTTTCGGGACGAGGCGGGGCGGCTGAACCAGGAGGTGGCGCGGCTGGCCGAGGAGGTGCAACTGATCGTTTCCGGTTATCCGTTACGGGTGAAATAACGGTCATGATTATGTTTTGTTACATTCAGCGCCCTCTTTGGCCGTATTCGGCGCCTTATATCCGGACAATGGCGTTTCAGAAGGAGTTGAGATGCGAGGTTTGAGACAAGTATTCCTGGTGGGGGTTCTGGTGCTGGCGGCGGGGTCTCTTTCGGCCTGTTGCGGCCCGTTCTGGATGGGCGGGTGCGGTCCTGGCTGGGGCGGCGGCCATGGTGGCGGACCCGGCGGCGGTGGCCCTGGCGGCGGCGGCGGCGGACCGGGCGGTGGGCCCGGTGGCGGTGGCGGCCACCCGTAACGGTTGGACATGATCTCATGAACGGGGCCTTTTGGCCCCGTTCTGTTGTGAGCGTATGTTGCCGGCATGTTTGAGTTGATTGGATGATGATGGCTGAGTCTCTGTTTCCCGTGGTCTCGTTCGAGGCCTTGCGCGCCCGTCTGGCCTGCCTGCCGGCATTCGATGAAAAGGCCGCCGATGCGGCCAGGGCGCGCCAGATGCAATTGACCAAACCACCCGGATCGCTCGGCCGGCTGGAGGAAGTGGCCTTGTTCATGGCGGGCTGGCGGAGCGTTGCGTGTCCGCGAATCGGTAAGGCGCAGGGGCTGGTGTTCGCGGGGAATCATGGCGTGTGCGCGAAAGGGGTGAACCCCTATCCGCAGGAGGTCACCGTGCAGATGGTGGAGAATTTCAAGGCGGGGGGCGCGGCGATCAACCAGCTTTGCCGGGCCAGCGGCGCGGATCTGGCCGTGGTGGCGCTGGAGTTGGAGCGCCCGACCGGAGATTTCACCGAAACCGAGGCCATGAGCGAGGCGGAGGTGCTGGCGGCCATGGCCAAGGGGGCTGAAGCCGTGGATCCGGCGGCGGATATTCTGTTGCTGGGGGAGATGGGCATCGGCAATTCCACCGTGGCGGCGGCCTTGGCGATGGCCTTGTTCGGCGGGGCGGCCACGGATTGGGCCGGGCCGGGCACGGGCTCCGACAAGGCGGGGATGAGCCGGAAGATTTTGGCGGTCGAGACCGGCGTGGCGCGGCACCGGGCGGTGCGCGAGGACGGGCTGGCGGTGCTGGCCGCCTTTGGCGGGCGTGAGCAGGCGGCGATTTGCGGCGCGATTCTGGCGGCGCGGATATACCGGATTCCGGTGTTGCTGGACGGGTTTATCTGCACCGCCGCCGCCGCCGTGCTGGAAAAGCTGGGCGTGGGCGCGCTGGCGCATTGCCTGGCCGGGCATGTGAGCGCCGAGCCGGGGCATGGGCGGCTGCTGGACGCGCTGGGCAAGACACCGTTGCTGGCGCTGGGGATGAGGCTGGGCGAGGGCAGCGGCGCCGCCGTGGCGCTGGGCGTGGTGCGCGCGGCGCTGGAGGCGCATAATGGCATGTCGACCTTCGCCGAGGCGGGTGTCTCCGACGCATGAAGCTGGGGGGGCGCCTGTTCGACGAGGCGCGGCTGGCCTTCATGCTGCTGAGCCGTCTGCCGGTGGGGCGGATGGAGCGGGCGCCGCCTCTGGCGGCTTGCGCATGGGCGTATGCGGTTGTGGGGGCGGTTGTGGGCGCGTGCGCGGGGCTGGTATTCTGGCTGGCGGCGCGGGCCGGGCTGCCGCCCATGGCGGCGGCGCCGATGGCGATCGGCGCTGGCGCGTTGCTGACCGGGGCGATGCATGAGGATGGGCTGGCGGATCTGGCGGACGGGTTTGGCGGCGGGCGCGGCAAGGCGCGCAAGCTGGAGATCATGCGCGACAGCCGGATCGGCAGCTATGGGGTGGTGGCGCTGATCCTGGTTCTGGGCGTACGGGCGGAGTGCATGGCGGCCTTGCCGGCTGTGGGCATGGTGGCAAGGCTGGCGGTGCTGGGCGCGTGGAGCCGGGCGCTGCTGCCGGTGGTGATGCTGGCCTTGCCGCCCGCCCGCGCCGACGGGCTGGGCCAGGCGGCCGGAGAGACGGTGGCGAGGGGGCCGGTGTTGGTGGGGCTGATGCTGGCGGCGGGGCTGGCGCTGCTGACCGGCGTGACCGGCGCGGCCCCGTGTTTCGTGCCGCTGGCGGGCATGGCGCTGGCGGTTTTGGGGGTCGCGTTGCTGGCCAGATGGCAGATTGGCGGCTTTACCGGGGATGTGTTGGGCGCGGCGCAGGTGATTGGCGAGACCGTCGGGCTTGTTGTGCTGGCGGCCGCGATGTGATGCGCGGGCTGGCCAAGCCGGCGCATCGCGGGATTTGGGTGGGCGCCATCCCCTCGGTTTTTGGGCGGGTTGGCGCATATATTGTTCATGCTGTCTTCGCCGCGCCGGAACAAACCTGCGCGGCGAAGACATGATGGCCCGGCTTGAGCCATGCGGGAAGGATCACGCCTTGGTTTTTGTCTTGCCGGCAGGCGCGGAGGCGATGCCCAGCATGGTGCCCAGCGTTTCCACGCGAACCTGCTTGGAGAGGGGATAAGCGCCATCCGCCGTGGCGATGGCGATGGTTTTCTCAAGCAGGGTTTTCCGCTCCCCGGCTTCGGTTACCATGTCGGCAATTGCCTCCACGGCTTTTTCGCGTTCCAGCAGCAGCAGATAAAATTGCTCCCGCGCCAGGAGCTTGAAGGCCGGCAGCGGCAGGCGCAGGAGATTCTGGCGGGCTTCGTTGAGGGCCGCGCCAAAGGATTCATCGATGACGCGCTCCGCCGAGATCACATAAAGGATCGCCCGGATCAGGGCCGCGTCGAACCCGCCATCCCGCAGGCGGTCGCGCAATGCGGCGATGGCCTGTTTTTGGAATGCGTCCCTCAACGGGTTGCCGGGTGGCAGCTCCCGTACCTTGCCGTCCAGATTGACGCCGACAAGACCTTGCAGGATCCGTGAGCCATAGATCGAGAAAAAAAGCTTTTCGGCCATCGCGTCGCGCGCGTCGCGATAGGCATCGAGCCCGGTATTGATCTGATCGGACAGGTTTTTCTGGGCAACGGCGAAGGGGTTGCCCTCGCCCGCGGGTTTGCGCGCCGCCGAGACTTGCTGGGCGAGCTTGGCCACGCCATGCATGAACGGGTTGCTGTCCGAAAACATCGTGTAGCTGAGCCGCAAGGGGTTATATTTGAAGACGGCCTCGGCCAGCAACGGTGTCGCCGCCATGCGCACGAAGGGTTGCAGGAAAGTGTTGTAGAGTGAGTGATTGATCTCGGAGACACGCGCGGCTGTCGCGAAGGCGCGGTCATCTTCCACGCTGTTGCGGCCGAAGGCGCGGATGTCGTCCAGGGAGCGCAACTCGAAGCGGCTATGCCAGGGATGCGCGCCGGCTTTGACCTCATCTTCGGGCGTTGGCGTGATGACGAGTTCAAACAGGCCGGGCGGCAGGCAGTCGATCAGGTCCATGAGGCGCAGCATTTCCTCATCTTCCTTCGCGCCGACCTTGGCGGAAACGAAAATGGCGAGATGCCCGACCTTCTGGTTCACGCAATAGACGATCGTGCGCCCTTCCGCCCGGATGGCGTCGACATCTTTGTAAAGATCGAGAATCCAGCCCAATGTTTGCGGCGGGGGAGAGATGTTGTCTCCTTCCGAGGTGAAGGCGATGACTGGGGAGGTGACGTTTCTGAGGTCGAAGACCTTGCCGTCGCTCGAGCGGATCTCGTTGCGGGTCAATTTGTCGCCGATGAAGAGCTGATCGACCAGGAACTGGATTTCACGGCCATTGAGGGTGATGAAATCCCCCCACCATTTCTCGAAGCCGAGATAGCGCGGGCTCTCCGTGTCGATCTCGGAATAGACCGTGTATTGTTTGCCCCAGAGCCAGTTGGCGGGATTGAGATTGTCGAAATTCAGGACCAGCCAGGTGCCGTCGAACTTGCCGCCGCCAAGGTCGGAAACCAGGGCTGTCAGCCAGGAACCGCCAAGCAGGCCGCCCGCATAACGCATCGGGTTTTTGCCGTGGACGCCTTGCCAGTAGGACATTGGCGAGCCGGCCACCATCATGGGGCCGAACAGATCGGGGCGCAGCATCGCCACCATGAGAGTCTGGTAACCGGCCTGGCAATTGCCCACGGCGAAGGGTTTCGGCGCGTCCGGATGCAGGGATACGACATGCTCGAAGAAGCCGATCTGTCCTTCCACGACATCGAGAAAGCTTTGTTCCGGCTCGGGTTTTGCCGAGAAATTGATGAAATAGACGGGGTGGCCGTTGCGCAAGGCCTCGCCGATTTCGCTTTCCGTCTTGAAGCCGCCGATTCCGGGCCCTTGCCCCGCCCTTGGATCCACGACCACGACAGGGCGCTTGCGCGGGTTGATTTCGACGCCCGGCGGCGGGACGATGCGCGACAGGGAATAATTGATGGGCCGTGGCAAGGCGCGCCCGCTTATGAGAACCTCGTAACCGAAGCTCAGCACGGTCGCGGAGGGTCTGGCGGTTATGTCGACCTGCTCGTTGCCGCGCTTGCGCAGGAGATCCAGAAACAGCACCGAGCGCTGCCAGCTATCGAGCGTGAATTCCGCCATGGGCCCGGCACCCGCGGGCCAACTGGCGGCGGGGGTCTTGGCATAAGCGGTTCTGGCCCAGTCCGTGAACTGTTTAGCCCAGCCAGCGGGGTCGGCGGGCCATGTCCGGGTGTTACCCGGGACCGCCACATCGGATTTGGACATTTTGTCGCTCACGAAAACTTTCCCTTGCAGTTCAGTTTGCCAGCCGTGGCCGTTATGCCAGGCCGACAGCCGCGCGCAGCATACAAACCCATGCGCGGACGGGAATGATGATTGTCAATTTCCGGAAGGGGCCAGCATGTGCCGGCGCGGCGCGGCACCATGCCCGCCGCGATGGCGAATGCCGGGCGCTGGAGACGGAAAAGAGACAATGATCGAGTAATTTTCATTATATTTTGAATTTCAATAAATCTGAAACAAGTTTGCGCGGATGCCGCAATGCAGCGAATGAGGGTGTGGCATGTTCAGTTTTGGGACGGTGTATTTTTTTGTAACGCGCCTCATGCCCGTAACGGGATGAGGATTCGAGGCGGAAAGCCGTTTTCAGGTTTGGCATGGGGTTTGCTGGGTAGTTGGCTGAACGTCCACTGGCACGAATTCAACCGTGTCAACAAAACGAGGAACAAGATTATGCTCGACGCCGCCATCGCGCCTTTGTCCGGCAGCTCGGTCTCCGGCTTTTCCTTCAAGCCGCGTTACGATAATTTCATTAACGGCAAATTCACCGCGCCGCTCTCGGGCCAGTATTTCGACAATGTCTCGCCCATCACCGGTCAGGTTTTCACGCAGGCCGCGCGTTCCAACGAGGCGGATGTCAATCTGGCGCTGGACGCGGCCCATGCGGCGGCCGAGGCGTGGGGCAAGCGCCCGCCCGCCGAGCGGGCCCAGGCCCTGCTGAGAATCGCCGACAAGATGGAGCAGAATCTCGATTTGCTCGCTTATGTCGAAACCGTCGATAACGGCAAGCCGATCCGCGAGACCACCGCCGCCGACGTGCCCCTGGCCATCGATCATCTGCGGTATTTCGCGGCTTGCGTGCGTTCCCAGGAAGGCGCGCTGTCGGAGATCGACCATGACACGGTGGCCTATCATTTTCATGAACCGTTGGGTGTTGTCGGCCAGATCATTCCCTGGAATTTCCCGCTGCTGATGGCGATCTGGAAGCTGGCGCCGGCGCTGGCCGCCGGCAATGCCGTGGTGCTGAAGCCCGCCGAGCAGACCCCGATTTCCATCATGGTGCTGATGGAGCTGGTGGGCGATCTGCTGCCGCCGGGCGTGATCAATGTGGTGAACGGGTTCGGGCTGGAAGCCGGCAAGCCGCTGGCATCCTCCAACCGCATCGCCAAGATCGCGTTTACCGGCGAGACCACGACGGGCCGGCTGATCATGCAATATGCCAGCCACAACCTCATTCCGGTGACGCTGGAGCTGGGGGGCAAGTCGCCCAACATCTTCTTCTCCGACGTGATGGCCGAGGATGACGATTTCCTGGACAAGGCGATCGAAGGGCTGGTGCTGTTCGCGCTGAATCAGGGCGAGGTCTGCACCTGCCCGTCCCGGGCGTTCATCCAGGAGAGCATTTTCGACAAGTTCATGGACAAGGCGTTGAAGCGCGTGGCCGCCATCAAGCAGGGCAGCCCGCTTGAAATGTCCACGATGATCGGCGCGCAGGCTTCCTCGGAGCAGATGCAGAAGATCATGTCCTATATCGACATCGGTCAGCAGGAAGGCGCGAAGCTGTTGATCGGCGGTGGCAAGGCGGATCTTGGCGGGGCGCTGTCCAGCGGGTTCTACATCAACCCGACGGTGTTTCATGGCACCAACAAGATGCGCATCTTCCAGGAGGAGATTTTCGGGCCGGTTCTGTCCGTCACCACCTTCAAGACCGAGGAAGAGGTGCTGCACGCCGCCAACGACACGCTTTATGGCCTGGGGGCCGGTGTGTGGTCGCGCGACGGCAACCGCGCCTACCGCATGGGCCGTGGCATCAAGGCTGGGCGCGTCTGGACGAATTGCTATCACCTCTACCCGGCGCATGCCGCCTTCGGCGGGTACAAGCAATCCGGCATTGGCCGCGAAACGCATAAGATGATGCTCGACCATTATCAGCAGACCAAGAACCTGCTGGTCAGCTATAGCCAGAAACCACTGGGCTTTTTCTGATGTCGCACTGTCCGGCGCGTGTTCTGGCCACGCCAGGCGCGCTGGATCTCATCGCCAGCCTGCGGGCGAAATATGGGGAGATCATGTTTCATCAGTCGGGCGGGTGCTGCGATGGGTCGTCCCCCATGTGTTATCCGGTGGGCGATTATCTTGTGGCGCCCGACGATGTGAAGCTGGGAGAGATTGGCGGGGCTGCGTTTTTCATGAGCCGCTCACAGTTTGAATATTGGCGTTGCACCCAGTTGACCATCGATGTGGTGGAAGGCATGGGAGGAATGTTCTCTTTGGAGAACGGCACGGGGTTGCGCTTTCTCACAAGGTCGCGGGTTTTTACGGATGCCGAGCTGGAACGGCTTGGTGGCGGAGACGCGCCGCGCGGTGCGATGGCGAGGTAAGGCTCTGGCCTTAAGGATTCATTACGGATTCCGTGATGATTGTTGGGAGACGGGAGCGAGCGCATCCCTGATGCGTGACCGCTCGCGGTTAACGAGGCTAAGGTTTTAGGTTTTACAAGAACAAGGGGAAACAGAATGAATGTTCCGAATTCTTCGAGGCTCATGGGGAGGTTGCTGGCTGGTGCCGGGCTTGGCCTGAGTGTCGCGTTGGCGGCAACGCAGGTGGCGCATGCCGACCCTGGCGCTTATCCGTCCGTCACCAATGAAATGCTGGACAATGCCGCGAGCAATGATGGCTGGCTGATGTTCAACCATGATTATTCCGGGCAGAATTATTCGCAGCTCGACCAGATCAACGCCGGGAATGTCGCCAAGCTCACCACGGCCTGGACATCGCCGAAGATCGACATTCCCGATGCGTTCGAGAACGCGCCGGTGATCAACGGCAATTATATGTTCGTGACCACCGCGAAGGACCATGTCATCGCCTATAACGCGACGACGGGCGAGAAGCTCTGGCAATATGATTATCCGTTGCCGACGGCGGCCTTCAAGACGCTGTGCTGCGACACGAATAATCGTGGTGTCGGGCTTTATGGAGATCTGGTGATCTTCGGCACGCTGGATAATCATGTCGTGGCGCTGGATGCCAAGACCGGCGCGGTGAAATGGAATATATCCCTGGCGCAGCCTGGCACCGGCTATTCCATTACCGAGGCGCCGTTGATCGTGAATGGCAAGGTCATCATCGGTTCGGGCGGCGGCGAATATGGCGCGCGCGGTTTCATCGTTGGGTTGGATGCCGATACCGGCAAGGAACTTTGGAAGTTCTATGCCACACCGTCCGAGAACGAGCCTGGGGGCAAGACCTGGCCGGCGGGCGCCTACAAGACCGGTGGCGGTTCGCCCTGGATGACCGGCACCTACGATCCGGAAACCGGCACGTTGTTCTGGGGGCTTGGCAATCCTGGCCCATGGCTGGCAACCATGCGCCCGGGCGACAATCTCTACACCGATTCCGTCGTGGCGCTGGACCCGGATACGGGCAAGCTGAAATGGTATTATCAGTACACCCCGAACGACACCTGGGATTATGACGGTGTCAACACGCCGGTGCTGACCGACCTGACCTATGAGGGCAAGAAATACAAGGCGCTGATCTCGCCGAGCCGCAACGGTTATATCTATGCGATCGACCGCACCACGGGCAAGTTGATCTATGCCAAGCCCTTCGTGCACGATACATCCATCACCGGCATCAAGGATGGCGTGACCCAGACCAACCCGGCGGAACGCCCGGCCCTGGGCAAGACCATCACGACCTGCCCCTCCTTCTTGGGTGGCAAGAACTGGTGGCCCATCGCGGTGGATCCGCAAAATCATATGGCCTATGTGCCGACGCTGCATGCCTGCATGACCATGACCGGTGTGCCGGTGACCTATGCCGCCGGCCTGCCTTATCTGGGTGAGACCTTCAAGATGCTGCCCGATCCGACCTCGCCGAATCATCTCGGGTCTTTCCAGGCGATCGATCTGGATACGGGCAAGCAGGTCTGGCAGCATAAGACCAAGGAACCTTGGGACGCGGGCGCGCTGTCCACCGCGGGGGGCGTGGTGTTCTCCGGCACGATCGACGGCAAGCTGCATGCGTTCGATGCGAAAACCGGCAAGGATCTCTGGACAAGCCCGGCCCTGGGATCGTCCATTCTCTCCGATCCCGTGGCCTATAGCGTGAATGGCACGGAATATGTCGCGGTTTGGACCAGCTATGGTGGCGTGTGGCCGATTTGGGGTGGCAAGCTCGCCGATGCCACGAAGGATACTCCCCGTTTTGGACAGCTCTATGTCTTCAAACTTGGCTCCTAAAGGTGACCTGACCCGGCCGCGCAAGCGGCCGGGGATTTTCTCCTCCAGCGCCGCGCTGCTGGCGGCGGCGCTGTTTTGCCCTGGCCTTGCCCATGCGGGCACCATCACCTTTTGTGTGGACAAGGCCAACCCGATGCTGCCAACCGATATGGCGGTGGCGCGGGCCGTGGCGCAGAAAGCGGGAGATGTGGCGGCTTTCGTGGTGCGTGATTCCACGAAGGCGGATAGCGATGGCGACGATGACGGCCCGAAAGGCGAAACCCAGAAGACTCTCCAGGCGCTTGGCAAACAATGCGACCTGGTCATGGGGTTTCCCATGGAGGCGGGGGGTGGCAACATACCGGAAGGAATGAGCGCCACGCGGCCTTATGTGCGCACGGGATTCGTGGCGGTGGGGCAGGGCGATGTCTCCGGCGGGTTCGCCGGCCTGTTGCGCGCGGGCAATATAGGTGTGCTCAACATGTCTCCCGCCACGACTTATTTCACCGTCGCGACCATGTCTCACGAGCATGTTTATTTCACCAATGAACAGCTTTATGGGGCGATGCTCGATGGCGAGGTGAAAACGGCCCTTATTTGGAAACCCTGGCTCAACCAGCAACTCTCGATGCATCCCCATAGCGTGCATGTCGCGGAATTGAGCATGCCCTATGCGAATTGGAACGTTGTTGCTCTCTACCCGCAAACGGCGCAAGATAGCCGGGCGGTGAAGGATTTCAATGAGGCCATTACGTCGCTGACCGCATCGCATCAGCTTGGTGGTGTCGTGAAACCTTATGATGCTCCGGTGAAGAGCGTTTCAAAACTGGAAGAGTGAGGGAAGATGAAGTTTCTGCAAATCGGGGCCTTAGGGCTTGTTACATCGTTGCTGGCCGTTGCCGCGCATGCGGGGACGCCGCCGTCGATCTATACCGATGCTCAGGCCAAGGCCGGGGAGGCCGACTTCGTGCAGAATTGCGCCATGTGCCATGGCGCGAATCTGGAAGGCGGCGCGGCGCCGGCATTGATTGGCCAGGCTTTCGCCGCGCCCAGCAACAATTATACCGTGGCCGCGATTTTCGCGGAATTGTCCCAGCAGATGCCCGCGGGCGAGCCGGGCAGCCTGACCCATACGCAGTATGAGGACATCATGGCCTATATTCTGCAAAAGAACGGTTACCCCGCCGGCACCACGGCGATCAGCTACGACAAGGCGTTGACAGACACCACGCCGCTGGTTTCCCAGGTCAAGTAAAGACATTTCCGCCGGGCCGCGAGGCCCGGCAAGACATTTGCAGCGTGGTTGCAAATACCGGTGCCATCCGGTGCTGGTTTTCAAAAACGAAGGAGGAATGAAAATGTGGCATAAACCGGTTATCAAGCAGATTTGCATCGGCGCTGAGATCAATTCTTACGTTTCGGCTGTCCGCAAGTAAGAGGGTGGAGCCGGTCCAGGCATTGCTTGCGTTTCTTCCATGCGCGTGAGGGTTCTTGGATCGGCCGCCGGCGGTGGATTTCCACAATGGAACTGCCATTGCAATGGGTGTAGGCGCGCGCGTGCCGGTGACCCCGCGGTAAAACCGCGAACCCAGGCTTCGCTCGCGGTCAGCGCCGATGGCAAAAATTGGGTGTTGTTGAATGCCAGCCCGGACTTGCCGTTTCAACTGCGTGAGCATGAGATTTTGCACCCATGCCATGAGGGCGGGGCGCGAAACAATCCAATCGCCGCGGTTGTGATTTCCGGCGCGGACATAGACTGTATCGCCGGGCTGCTGACATTGCGCGAGGGGCATGAATTCAGGCTCTATGCACAAGAGTTCGTCGGCTCCGTGTTGGACGAAAATCAGGTGTTTGGCGTCATGAATCCGGCGCTCGTGAAACGCGAACTCTTGCCGGAGGGAGGCGCGGTGAAGTTGCGCGACGCGGCGGGAAACGGGCTTGGCCTGACGGTCGAGGCGTTTTCAGTACCGGGCAAGCTGCCGCTTTATCAGGAAAACGGACGCGATCTGGTGGCCCTGGTCAGCGGTGAAAGCGTGATCGGTCTCTCGATAAAAGATCAGGAGGGGCACGGAATTTTATTCATTCCGGGTTGTGCCGATGTGACGGCGGATATTCTCAGCCGCGCGGGAAGCAGCGATGTCATGTTTTTCGATGGTACGCTCTGGCATGATCGCGAAATGATCGAGGCGGGGCTGAGTCAGAAGACGGGAGCGCGCATGGGGCATTTATCCGTTTCCGGCGAGGAAGGAACGATGGCCGCGTTTTCATCCTTGACGAAGACACGTAAGATTTTCATTCATATCAATAATACAAATCCGATCTTATGCGACGATTCGCCAGAGGCTGCAAAAGTCCGCGAATCTGGCTGGGAAGTCGCCTATGACGGGATGGAGGTAACGTTATGACGAATATGCTCTCACATGCTGAGCTTGAGGCGGTGCTGCGCGATGTCGGTGCCAAGCGCTATCATATCCTGCATCCGTTTCATAAACTGCTGCATGGAGGGGAGTTGAACAAGACACAGGTTCAGGCCTGGGCCTTGAACCGTTATTATTACCAGGCTTGTATTCCCATCAAGGATGCGATCGTGCTGTCGCGCCTGCCGGATGCCGCGTCGCGGCGCATATGGCGCCAGCGTATCGTCGATCACGATGGAGAGCGCGAAGGCGATGGTGGAATCGCCCGCTGGCTGCGCCTGGCCGAAGGTGTGGGGCTGGAGCGCGATTATGTCGAATCCATGGAAGGGATTTTGCCGGCCACGCGCTTCGCGGTGGAGGCCTATGTTCATTTCGTGCGTGACCGATCCTTGCTGGAAGCGGTGGCTTCGTCCCTGACCGAGCTGTTTTCGCCGACCATCATCGCGGAGCGTGTTTCGGGCATGCTGTCGAATTATGACTGGGTATCAAAGGATACGCTGGTCTATTTCAATGCGAGGCTGACCCAGGCCCCGCGCGATGCCAATTTTGCCCTGGAATATGTGAAGCAGCATGCCACGAACCGCGCCGAGCAGGAGAAGGTGATCGCGGCGCTGCGCTTTAAATGCGATGTGCTGTGGGCGCAGCTCGATGCGCTTTATGCCGCCTATGTCTCTCCCGGTCATGTGCCTTTGGGCGCGTTCGGTGCGGGCGAGGCGTTGGCGCGGTGCGCGTAACGCCGCATAGCGTGCCCCGTTTGCGCCGTGGTGTGCGGCGCCAGTTCGACAAGGCCCGCAACACCGCCGTGCTGATGGCGCCTGAGCGCGTGGTGGTTCTGGATGACATCGCCGATGCCATCGTCGCTGAATGCGATGGCCAGCGCAGCGTGGCGGAGATCGTGACCGTTCTGGCCACCCGCTATCAGGCGCCGGAGGCGGAAATCAGCGCCGATGTCACGGTGTTTTTTGAGGATTTGGCGCAAGCCGCATTGGTAACGCTATGAATATTGCCCCGCCCTTGGCGGTGATGGCGGAGTTGACGCATCGCTGCCCCCTGCAATGCCCTTATTGTTCCAACCCGCTTGAGATGCTGAAGGCCGGCGCTGAACGCGACACGGCGTTCTGGCGCGGCGCGATCGACCAGGCGGCGGCTCTTGGTGTGTTGCAAATTCATTTTTCAGGCGGTGAGCCGAGCCTGCGTCCGGATCTGACGGCATTGATCGCGCATGCGACCCAGGCCGGGCTCTATGCCAATCTGATTACGTCCGCTGTTTTGCTGAACGAGACCAAACTGGCCGCCTATGCCGAGGCGGGGTTGGGCCATGTGCAGGTGAGCTTGCAGGGTGCGGATGCGAGGAACGCCGACCGCATCGGCCATTACGAGGGGGCTCATCAAAAAAAGCTGGAGGTGGCGCGGATGGTGCCGGGATTTGGCATGTCCTTGACCGTCAATGCCGTCATGCACCGGCAAAATCTTGAGGAATTACCGGCAATCATCGATCTGGCCCTGGCGCTGGAGGCGGACCGGCTGGAAATCGCGCATGTGCAATATCATGGCTGGGCCTTGGCGAACCGTGCCGCCTTGATGCCGAGCCGCGCGCAATTCGAGGCGGCCAATGCGCTGGTGGATGCGCGGCGGCGCGAAATCGGCGCGCGGATGCAAATCGATTATGTCGTGCCGGATTATTATGCCGATTTGCCGAAAACCTGCATGGGCGGCTGGGGACAGAAAATGCTGAACATCGCTCCGGATGGCCGTGTGCTGCCCTGTCATGCGGCGGAAACGATTCCCGGGCTGGTATTTCCCCGCCTGGGGGAGGCATCCTTGCGGGACATTTGGCAAAACAGCGAAGCTTTCAATAAGTTTCGTGGCACGGCCTGGATGAGCGAGCCATGCGCAAGCTGCGCCTTGAAGGAGGTCGATTGGGGTGGGTGCCGTTGCCAGGCGATGGCCATCACGGGCGATCCGGCGGCGACGGACCCGGTTTGCGCGCGCTCGCCGCGTCATGACGCCATGAATGCCATGGCGGCGGCGGAAGCCGGGCAGGGGCCGGGTGCCTTTCAGTACAGAAGGCTGTCATGACCTTCCGGTCATCGCGGCGGCTTTTGCTGGCGGGGCTGGTTTTGACGCCCGCCATCGCCATGGCGCAAAGCCCCAAAGATAAAACGCCCGACAACAAGCCGAAGCAAACGGATTATCCTGAAATCGATGTGCATATCGGTGTTTCGCCATTAGGGGGAGGCATTCCCATCCAGAAATGGCCAACCGCCGTGCAAAGTTTTTCAGCGCAGGATCTCACGCGCCATGGCGGCGCGGATTTCACCCGCACATTGAACCAGCAGGCCGCGGGCGTGAATTTGCAAAACAGCCAGGCCAACCCGTACCAGCCGACCATTCTCTATCATGGGTATGAGCTGTCGCCCATCCAGGGGACGCCGGCGGGGCTTTCCGTTTACGTGAATGGAGCCCGTTTCAACACGCCGTTTGGCGATCTCGCCATGTGGAGCCTGTTGCCGGACGATGCCATCGAGTCCTTCGACATCGTGGCGGGCAATCCGGTTTATGGGCTCAATGCCCTTGGTGGCGCCATCGACGTGAAAATGAAGAATGGGTTTACCGCGCCGGGTGGCGCGTTGGAGGTCGAGGGCGGGTCATTCGGCACCCTCCAGGGACATTTGGAATATGGCAAGCAGGCGGGAAACACGGCGGCTTACATCGATGTGTCCGGCGCCAGGCAGACAGGCTGGCGCGATGAGCAAGGGTCCGACCTGAAAAGTCTCTATGGGGACCTTGGCTGGCGCGGCAGCAGGGCTGAGATGCATGTCAACATCATCGCCGCTGAATCCGGGTTGCACGGGCCAGGCACGGTGCCGGTTGAAATTCTGGAGGCGAATCCCTCGGCGCAGTTCACGGGGCCGAATTCCATCAATGATAAATATGTGCGCGTCAGCACGACGCTCGATTTCAAATTGACGGATCAGACCTCCCTGCAGGCCGTGCTTTATTATGAGAATATCTGGGAGCATCTCGTCAACGGCAACGGGCCTGGCGATCTGCCCTGCGGGGATGGAAAATATTTGTGCCAAGGTGGCGCGGGCGGTGATTATGCCACCATGGCCGGCGGCGGCATCATTCCGCAATATCTGCCGGATGGGGACGAGGCTTACGGCCAGCTCAATCTGAACACGACCAACACCAACGGCTATGGCGCTTCGGCGCAGATAACGCATAAAGGCCGGCTGGGCCAGCTTGTCGCCGGTGTGAGCTACGATGGCGGCTACAGCACATATAACGCCGCCGCCTATGACGGCGCCTTGACCCTGGATTCGCGCGATTATTACGCCTTGCCCGGGACGGGGTTGGGCTATGTCGTGGACGAACCCGGAACGGTGCCCGTGGATGTTGGGGTCCGCAATGCGTATTACGGTTTATACGTTACCGATACGTTCGACATTACCAGCAAGCTTTCCCTCACGGCGGGCGGGCGCTTCAATATCGCCCAGATCGCATTGCATAACCAGCTTGGTTACGATCCGAACGCGGCGCCAGGCGGGTTGAATGGCGGTCATTATTATCAGCATTTCAATCCTTCCCTGGGGGCGGCTTACAATATCACGCCTCTGCTGACGGTTTACGGTAGTTGGTCGGTACAGAATGCGGCGCCCACCCCGGCGGAATTGTCATGCTCCAGCCCCGAGGATAGCTGCGCCATGGCCAATTTCATGTCCGGTGATCCGCCGTTGAAGCAGATTGTGTCACGTAATTTTCAGCTTGGGTTGCGCGGCACGTTCCTGGTGGGCGGGAATTTCCTGAATATCCAGGCCGATGCTTATGATGATGAAGCCAGCGACGATATAGAGTTTCTGCAATCGCCATATAACCCGCAAGGCAACGGGTATTTCGCCAATATCGGCAGCGTGCACCGGCGCGGCGGTGATGTGGCCGTGCAATATGTCTCGTCGCGCTGGCGCCTTTATGGATCTTATTCCCGGATCCAGGCGACATATGGATCGAGCTTCATCGAGCAGAGCAATAGCCCTTATGCCGACGGCGATGGCGATATCACCGTCAACAAGGGGGATTTCGTGCCGGGCATTCCGGAAAATCTGTTCAAGTTCGGCGCGGATTATCATGTGACCCCGCGCTGGGTGCTGGGCTTTACCGGCACGGCGCAGACGGGCAGCTATCTGATCGGAGACGCGTCGAACCAGGATAAGAAGCTGCCGGGTTATGCTTTGTTGAATCTGAACACGCGCTATATGCTGACGCCACGCCTGACATTGTTCGGCAATATCGATAACGTGACCAACCAGCGTTATTATGTCTATGGAACCTATTCCGATGTCGGCGATGTTTATGTCGCCGAGGCGCCGGGCTACAGCAACCCGCGTAGCTATTCGATCGGCGCGCCGATCGCTGTGACCGCTGGTATGAAGCTGACTTTTTGACTGTTCCGTTTTGCGACAATGCGGAAAAACATGACAAGATCAGACCGCGTTGATTTGCATTTTTCCTGATTTTTTCAGGTTTTTTTGTTTGGCATAAAAAATGCTTCGCGTTTCTGGCGGTATCATAAGCGGATTTTAAGCCCGCCATGATACCGCTTCGGTGCGCGGAAGTGGCGCCGGAATGTCCAAGTTAAAAGCAAGAGGGAAGGCGGTGTTGCGCCGGTCTTCCGATCATACAGGGGGAACCATGAAGATTCATGAATGCAGACGTGCGTCCAGAATTCTGGCCTTGCTGGCGGGCACGTTGTTGGCCGGTGTCGCCTCGCCAGCCATGGCGGGCTCGGTAACCCAGCCGGGCGAAACCATTGGCCTTGCCTCGGGCGCGCCATTGCCCCAGGGCGTTTATTTGCTGGATACCACGGATTACGGCCAATATGGCAAGGAGAGTCTGGGGGTCACCATTCCGGTCGTGGCATGGTCGACACCGGCGACCTTGCTGGGAGGGCGCTTGCAGCTTTACGCGGCTTTTCCCCTCGCCGAGGCGAGCACGCCGGATTCTCACGTACAGGGCTGGTATAATCTTTGGTTCGCGGGCCAGCTGGCCTGGGACCTTGGGCATGGCGTCGGTGTTTCCTATTTGCTGGGAACCTATCCGAAGATGCATAGCCCCGTCGCCAATGACAGCACCACCATCAACCAGCGTTTCGCCATTTCCTATACGGGCAATGGCTACGATCTCACCGCCAATCTGATTTTGGGAAATGAGATCAACACGCAAACCGTGCCGAATTATTTGAACCTCGACCTGACCGCGACGAAGAATTACGGCAAATGGAGTTTCGGGCCGGTCGGTTATTATTCCACCGATACCAGCACACCCTATAGCGGCTATGCCAAGCAAAGCCAGTTCGCGATGGGCGGGCTGGTCGGGTATAATTTCGGGCCGGTGATTTTACAGAGCTATCTCACCCATGCCGTGACGCAGACGAATTATCCGGGTAACGACACGCGTTTCTGGTTCCGCCTGATCGTTCCGGTGAGCTGAGCCATCCGGCGGGGCGTGCCCGCGCCCCGCCGGTGCCCAAGCTATTTGTTTCATACAAGGCAGACCCGAAGGCTTCCCCTCTGGTTCTTCCGGCCGGATCCATCCGATGGTGCCGTCTCCATGGGGTTCCGGCGGCGCGGCCTGATTGTTCCTGGTCGCGTGTTGGAACGCTCTTATGCCAACGTGCCCAGGGGACGATGAAAAGAGGGGAACAACGTGACCGGAATTCAACAAGGTTCGACGCCGTCCACCAATCTGTCTTATGTGTCGCCGGCGCCGGACAGCCCTTGGGGCACATATCTGGCGCAGCTTGACCGCGTATTGCCCTATATGGGCGATTTGGCCCGTTGGTCGGGGACGCTGAGCCGCCCCAAGCGGGTTCTGATCGTGGATGTGCCCGTCCAGCTCGATAATGGGGAGATTGTTCATTTCGAGGGGTATCGCGTGCAGCACAGCCTTTCCCGCGGGCCGGGTAAGGGGGGCATACGCTATCACCCCGCCGTCACCTTGGAGGAGGTGATGGCGCTCTCCGCCTGGATGACGGTTAAAAACGCGGCCGTGAACCTGCCTTTCGGCGGCGCCAAGGGGGGGATCCGTCTGGATCCCCGGCGCCTTTCGGCCAAGGAGCTGGAGCGGGTCACCCGCCGCTATACCAGCGAGATCGGCCTGATCATTGGGCCGCAGCGGGATATTCCCGCGCCGGATGTGAATACCAATGCCCAGGTCATGGCCTGGATGATGGATACATATTCGGTGAATGTCGGCGCCACCACCACCGGCGTCGTCACGGGCAAGCCGGTGAGCCTGGGGGGGTCGCTGGGCCGTGTGAAGGCCACGGGGCGGGGGGTTTATGTCACCGGGCGTGAAGCGATGCGCCGGTTGAAAATCCCGACAGAGGGCGCGCGGATCGCCTTGCAGGGGTTTGGCAATGTCGGCGCCAACGCGGCGGAGCTGTTTGCCCGCGAGGGCTGCAAGATCGTCGCCGTGCAGGACCATGGCGGCGGTGTGTACAATGCCCAGGGGCTGGATGTGCGGGCACTGACCGAGCATGTGGCCGCGCATGGCACGGTGGCGGGGTTTTCCGGCGGGGAGAGGCTGGAGAGCGAGGAGTTCTGGGATGTGGAGGCGGAAGTGCTCATTCCCGCCGCGCTGGAGGGGCAGATCACCGAGGCACGGGCCCGGCGCCTGCGCGCCAGGCTGGTGCTGGAGGCGGCGAATGGCCCGACGGTTCCCGCCGCGGACGATATCCTCGCCGCGCGCGGCGTGACGGTCCTGCCCGATGTCATCTGCAACGCGGGTGGGGTCATCGTGTCCTATTTCGAGTGGGTGCAGGATTTCTCCTCCTTTTTCTGGAGCGAGAGCGAGATCAATATGCGCCTGGATCAGATCATCACCGGCGCGCTCAAGCATATATGGGCCACGGCGGAGCGGCATGCCATCAGCCTGCGCACAGGCGCCTTCGTGGTGGCGTGTACGCGGGTGCTGGAGGCCCGGAACGAGCGCGGACTTTACCCCTGAGCCGGGGTCGGTCCGTATCCATCGATGAAGAAGAAATTGGTAGCGGCGGGCGGATTTGAACCACCGACCAAGGGATTATGATTCCCCTGCTCTACCACTGAGCTACGCCGCCATGAGAGGTGAGGGTGCGGGTACTTCGCCTCGCCTGAGAAGTCAATGGCCCTTTGCGGGTTGGAGCGCTCTGAACCGCGCGAGAGGGGCCGGGCAGGCGGGTGGCCATGAAAAAACCCCGGGCTTCGCGCCCGGGGCCGTTGGGGGGTATCCTGCTCCTGAAATCCGGTGGATTTCAGATTCGGGATATAGGCCTGTCGCTTTAGCCTTCCATGTCGTTGGCGATGCTGGCCAGCACCTGCGGGGATTTCGCCTTCAGCATCAGGAACCAGATCAGCCCGATCGCCATATAGATCAGGAAGACCGGGGGTAGGGCGTTGAACGGCGCCTCGGGGTAGGGCACCACGGAGCTGTAGATGACGAACCCCATCAGCAACGCGCCGATGACACCCAGGATGATATGCACCGGGCTGCCCGCGCCGCTGCGATAGGCATCCACCGGGGCGGTGACGCAGACGGCGAAATACACCACGACGAAGCCGTAGGTGGCGATGGTGCCGGTGAGACCGAAGGCGTTGAGGAAGCCTTCGGGCAGCAGCACCAGAAGCAGGATCAGCGTCAGCACGCCGGATGCCAGAACCGCCATGTGCGGGGTCTTGTGGACCTTGTGCACCAGCCCCATGGAGCCGTGCAGGAACTGGTAGCGGCCCATGGAATAGAGCATGCGCGAGCTGGCGTTGAGGCAGGCCAGCGCGCAGGCGAAACCGCTCACCAGGGCGGCGAAATAAACCACGGCCGCGGCCCAGGGCAGGCCCGCCTTGTCGGTCATCGCGGCGAAGGGGGAGGAGCTGCCGCCAATGGCGCTGGCATTGTCGTCCATGCCCATGATCATGCAGTAGGAGAGAATGACGAAGAAGGTTCCGGCCAGGGCGGCGGAGCCGATGACGGCGAAGGGCACGTTCTTGTGCGGGTTGGCGGATTCCTTGGCCAGCGTGGCGGCGCTCTCGAAACCGACGAAGCTGAACACGCCGAACACCAGGGCGGACATCACCGCGCCGAAATGGATTTTGCCGATATCAAGCTGCACCGGGTCCACCACCGTGCCGTGCTTGCCGATGACGATGCCGGTGATGACGATGATGATGCCGATGGAGACGGATTCCAGAACCAGCGCCGCGCGGGAGGAGAGCTGGATGTCACGATAGGCGGCGAACACCACGCATCCCAGGAACAGTATCATGATGATGGTCTGTACGGGGAAGGACAGGCTGATATGGAAAACGGCGAGCAGGTTGCCAAGGAAGAGCGGCACGCCGAACGTCACGGCCGCGGCCGTGGTGAGATAGGCCAGGATCATCGCCCAGCCCGCGAGCGCGCCGGTCACGGGACCGAAATTGCGGCCGATATACACGAAATAAGAGCCTGCTTCCGGATGGCGGCGCGCCAGGACCGAGATGCAGGCGCCGACGAAGACAAGCCCGATCGTGGCGATGAGATACGCCATCCATGAGCCGACACCGGCCAGCCCCGCCACCACGGAAATATTCAGGGCGGGGGTCAGGGTGGGCGCGATATTGGCGATGGATTGTCCCATCATCTCAAAGCGGTTGAGCACACCGCGTTTGAGTTGGGGCGCGGCGTGAGCGGCAACGTCCGTCGTAGCTACCATACGAAAGCTCTCCTGTGAGGTTCTTCGCCGGTCTCGCCGCGAAGCGGCGGGGCCAGCCGTTGAGTTGCGATGCAAGCAGTATGCCGAAATAACGTATTCTGTTTCCGAAACCCCTTATTGTCCGCAGCAGCTCGCGCCGTGCAGTTTGCTGGCCCTGTTGACGCCGGGCGCGATGTCGATGCCTGGATTTTGATCGAAAAATCCGGAGGGCATGAGTTTGAAACCGGTGGTGATGCAGGGCTGCACTGGAAAATCCTCTGTCCGCACCTGATGATGCAGGCCAAAGACATGCCAGAGCACCAGCGCGGTATTTTCCAAATTCCGGTCTTGCTTGACGAAGTCCGCCACGCCGCCGGCGCCGGTGGAATGGTTCATGTATTCACCGGCGGGATATCGTTCCTCCGGATCGAATTTTGTGACCCAAAGATGGTTCTGCATAAAATTCGACCGGATGCCGGAGGGCGAACCTGACTTGAAATAAGGCGTCAGCGTTGCGTCTGGCATCAATTTATAGCCAACCGGCTTGCCTGTATGATTCAGTTTGCCGGGGTTGATGATTTTCCAATAACGCTGCGTGTCCGGATTGGCCCTGCGGCAGGCTTCCAGTTCGGTTTTCAGCACCGTGTCCACCTGATAAAAGGCGTTGCCGTAAGGGTTTTTGGCGGGGTCTTCCTCGGCGTGGCAGTTGCATTCGACGATGGAATTGCCTGGCCCGTCCACCGCCATCTCCAGCCGGGCGCAGAAGGCGTGCTGATGGATATGCCCTTGCACGCCGGGGGCGACCTCCACGCCGTATTTGCTGGGCTGGCCGGGAAGGCAGGCGGAGGTGTTGATGATGCCTGTCGCCTTCATCTCGAACTCGATCATCCCCGCCTGGTCGAAATACCAGTAGAAGGCATATTCATAATTGCCGACGGTGCAGATGGAGGAGATCACCAGCTTGCGCCCCCGCCGGACCTCTGTGCGTCCGGTACGGAAATCCCAATGTTTCCAGAGAATCCCATCGTCTTCCTCATGGATGCAGATGGCTTTCTCGATATGGAAAATATCGCCGGTCATCGTGTTCAGGTCGGCGTCGAGATACGCGATATGCCCCAGACAGTCGCAGCCCAGGGTCAGCGAATTGGTCAGTTTTCCTAACCCATACTCGCCGATGTCAAACACGTTCTTGCGGAAATGCCCGTTATCCGGCACGCCGTAAGGCACCACCATTTCGGCGATGGAGGCGCGTTGAACGATCGGCCGCCCGTCATGGGCGATGTCGTGCAGCGTCAAACCCTCGCGGGCGTTGAAACCGATCACGCAGCGCCATTTGTCCCAGCTGATCACGCGCCCGTCCAGTTCGAAGCTGGGGCCGTCCGGCTGAACAATGTCCAGCGGCTTGAGGGGTTTGCGAAATTCCGTTCGGAATTGCGCTTCATAATTATATTCACCCATCGGCACGGGAATCTCCGCGCCGTAATCATCCACGCGGATCACCTTGCCCGCCTTGATGTCCACCACCGCGTTCACGCCCTCGATGGGGTGGGCGTAGAAATTCTCGTTCTCATAGAGGCGCAGCCAGGCGAATGTGTGGGAGAGATACCCGCCTTCCTCGCCGGGGACGCTGAAATTGCCGGCCGACCACGGATCCACGCAGACCTTGCTCATATCCGTGATGCCGCGCTTGGCGCAGGCGGCGATGAAATCCGGGTGGGCGCGGACGATGTCCTCGATCTGGATGAATTGTTCGAGCTGGATCATCGGCCGGGCTTCCGGATGGAAGCTCTGCGAGGTCACCGCGGAGTCGGTCAGAGACAATGTCAGGCGCCAGATGCCGGGTTTGTCCGCCAGGAACACATTGGCCCGGGCCTCGCGCGGCCAGGACCGGCCGGCCATGTAGGCGGCCAAGGCGTCGGGGGCGGGTTCCTTCAACTCGATCACCTCGAACAGGACATGATCGCCAAACGTCTTGTTGGCGCGGATGATCGCCACCGCGCTCAGCAGTTCCGCCGCGTCCAGCGGGGTCAAGGGGTGGCGCGGGGCGGGGGTGGCTCCCGGTTCGGCCGTCGTGGAATGGTGCAGATCGTCCATCGATACACTCCTTGCTCCCATGCCCCATGGCGCCGCCGGGCGCGGGCATCTTGTTGTCAGCCGCGACTAGAGCGCATCCCGATGCGTTCAGGCTTGACATTCGGCGTCAAATTAGGCGGAAAAAACGGGCTGGAAAATTGATTGTCTACAAAAGAAACAGAATATGATCTTTTGTTGGGCGATTGCTTTATGTTGAAAATGAGAAGGCCATGCCCTACAGGGATTTTTGAAAGGCGATAAGGCAATGGGCATTGAACCGAGCATTTCGGCGGCGGCGGCGGTGGGCGTCTCTGGCGTGATCGGCCAATGCGGCGGCGATGCCGAGCGGATTCTCGGCGCCGCCCGCCTGCGCATGGGAGAGGTGGAGAATCCCGGCTGCCGCATCAATCTCGGTCATTATTGCGGCTTGTTTGAACTGGCCGCCCGGCAGACCGGCGCTGATGATTTCGGGCTGCGCTATGGCCTGCAATATCGCGTGGAGAATATGGGCGCGCTCGGCGCGTTGATTCTGGCCTCGCCCAGCCTTGGCGCGGCGTTGCGCAATCTCTGTGCTTATTTTCCGGCCTTGCAGGAGCATTCGGCCGTGACCCTGCGCGGCCAGGGTGGGCTGATGGCGCTGGAATACCGGATTACGGATGGGCGCATTGCCCAGCGCCGCCAGGATGCGGAATTGTCCCTCGCCATTTTCATGGGCATTTTCCGCCGCTGCCTGGGGCCAGGCTGGGCGCCGCTGGAAATGCAGTTTGAGCATCTGCGCGCGGTGGAGGCCGAAGCCGTGGCGGGGGCCTTCAACTGCCCGGTCTATTATGCGGCCCCGCGCAATGCGTTTATCTTTCATCGCGCCGTGCTGTCCATGCCCATGCCGGGGGCGGATCCCGCCCGCTTGCCGGCATTGGAGGAGGCGCTGCGCCGGCAAGCCTCCTCCGCCGTGCCGGAAGATTTTCTGGGGCAGGTGCTGAGCCTCATTCGCACGGGGTTCACCAGCGGCGAGGCGAATATCGACATCGTCGCCTCCCGGCTGGGCTATAGCCGTGCCGGGCTCTACCGCCGTCTGGCGCTGGAAGGAGCGGATTTTTCCGAGTTAACGCAGCGAATCAGGCGTGAACTGGCGGAAAGCTACGCCTCCCTGCCGGGGATCGCCTTCACCGATGTCGCGCTGCTGCTGGGTTATTCGGAACTCAGCGCCTTCTCGCGCGCCTTCACGCGCTGGACGGGCCTGTCCCCCGCGCGTTACAGGCAGGTGTGCCAGCCTCTCCACGCCTGATTCTCGCCAGCCTCTCCGCCAGCCGCAAGGCCATGCTCGCCGGGGCGGGCGTGGCGTTCGAGGCCGTGCCCTCCCAGGTGGATGAGGCGGCGCTGAAAGCCGGTTTCTCCGGCCCGCCGGCGGCGCTGGCCGCCGCCCTGGCGCTGGCCAAGGCGCGGGCTGTTTCCGCCCTTTATCCGCGGGCGCTGGTGATCGGCGGGGATCAGCTGCTGGCATGCGGCGATGAGCTTTATGACAAACCGCGCGATCTGACCGAGGCGGCCTCCCACTTGCGCGCCCTGGCGGGCCGGACGCATGAGCTTGTCACCGCGGTTTGCCTGGTGCGGGGAGGGGAGCGGCTCTGGGCGCATGAGGAGCGCGCGCGTCTGACCATGCGCCATGTCTCGGAGGCGTTTTTGCAATCCTATCTTGCCGCCGAGGCCGGGGAGATCCTGCATTGCGTCGGCGCCTACCGGCTGGAAGGGCCCGGGGCGCAGCTTTTCACCAGGGTCGAGGGCGATTATTTCACGGTGCTGGGTCTGCCTCTGCTGGCCTTGCTCGACGCTTTGCGCGCGCGGGGCGTGTTGGCGGCGTGAGCGGTCTGGCGCCATCCAGCAGCGTCTGGATGGCCGCCACCGTCTCCGGGTCCAGATTGCGCAACTCCTTGGCCAGCCGGTTGGCCAGGGCTGTCTGCCCGGCCGTCAGCCCGGCGCTGTTCAGCTTCAGCCGGGGGCGGGATTGTTTGGCCAATGCCGCCAGCTCGTCCGCATCGTCCCAGATCAAGCCGAAAAACTGGCACACCTGATGGACCAGCCCGGTGGAGGGCGCGCCCCGCCGCCCATGCTCCAGGGCCGAAAGATAAGCCGGGGAGACTTCGAGTGAAGCGGCCATGTCCTTCAGGAGCACGCCGCGCTCCTGGCGCAGCAGGCGCAGTTTTTCGCCGAAGGGCGTCATGCCCGGCGCCGGCGCAGCAGAACCCGGACGGACCCGCTATTGCGCGCGTGCGGATGTGCCAGCCCCAGAATCAGCGGTCTGAGCGTGGGGGTGTTCAGCCAGTGCGGTAGTTCCCGCGCCAGAATATCCCCATTGCCGGTGATGATCTCCACGCAGCGCAGCCCGGCGGCATGGGCCATCTCCACGAAGCGCATGACGTCCCGGTGGGCTTTCGCGGCGGTGCGGCCATGCAGGTCCAGCCGGGCCTCGGCCCGGATTTTCTGGGCGCGGAACTTGCCCCAGGTGGATTTATCCACCCCCGCCGGGGCGGCGTTCACGCCAAGCGGCGCGGGCGGCCCCTTGTGGCGCACGGGTGGGGTGGGCGCCTCCATCACGGGCGGCGGGGCCGCCGGAATGACGGGCCCGGCCGGTGCCGGAAGCTTCGATTTGCCGGGCATGAGGCGGGTCAATGTCCGGCCATAGGCCGCCCAGAGTTCCAGATCTTCCGGTGATAAGCTTTGCCGCCGCGCCATGGCGCAAATGCCGCTCCTCACGCCCCGGCGGGCGGTTTGAAGAACAGGGAGGCGGCGGTGGCATGCGCCTGCTTGGCCTTGACCGCCGCGCGGACCCGCAGAATCTCGCCTTCAAGCTCTGCGATATAGAGTGCCAGCTCCTCCACGCCCAGGCTGTCCAGCACAGGCGGGTCCAGCAGTTTTTTCTTTCGCGGCGGGAGGTCTTCTTCTGAAAATGTCATGGATTGGTCTTGACCTGAGGGTGGCGGGCGCTTGATAAGCCGCGCCAGTTGTACTTGCGCGGCCGAAGCGAGTAACTAAGTCCGTTCCGGGCGCCTCGGCCCGAAACGAGAAAAGGTATTCGATCCATGTCCTTGCCCTTGATGCCCAAAGCTACCGCAGTCTGGCTGATTGACAAGACCGGGCTGACCTTCGAGCAGATCGCCACCTTTTGCGGCATGCATCCGCTTGAGGTCCAGGCCATCGCGGATGGCGAGGTCGCGCAGGGTATTGTCGGGTATGACCCGGTGGCCAACAAGCAGATCACCGCGGAGGATATTCAGCGTTGCGAGGCCGATTCCTCCCGCCGCCTCAAGCTGCTGCCCCAGCCGGAAATGCAGAAGAAGCAGAAAGGCGGGCGCTATACGCCCGTGGCCAAGCGCAATGACCGCCCGGACGCCATCGCCTTCCTGCTGCGCTCCTATCCGCATCTGACCGATGCGCAGATCGTCAAGCTGCTCGGCACCACCAAGGACACCATTCAGAAGATCCGCGACCGCTCCCACTGGAACAGCGCCAACATCAAGCCGCGCGATCCGGTGATTTTGGGGCTGTGCAAGCAGTCCGACCTGAACGACGCCGTGGCCGCCGCCAATGAGCGCGTGACCCGGGAAGGTTTGACGCCCCCGCCCCCGCCCGGCCCGAACACGGAAGCCGCGTGACGCACGCGCCGCGCCAAGTCTGAAAAAAGGGGGGCTCAAGCCCCCCTTTTCCTATTCGTGTTCTTTTCCTGTTCGCTTTATTGTGTTCTCAGCCTTTCCATTTCTTCCTTGAGCCGCAATTTTTCCACTTTGAGGCGCGATAGTGCCGAGATATCCGGTTGCGGGCGCCGGTCTTCATCGGCGATCTTGCTTTCCAGGCTGGCATGCCGCCCTTTCAGGGATTCGAGACGCGATTGCAGGTTCATGGTGTCTCCTAATGGCTATTGGCCAATGAAATCCGGGCAACCCACTTGATCGTCGGGTCTTGCCCGGATCTTCACGCTAGCGCCGCCGCCATGGGAGTGTCACCTAAAATCGAGGCCAGATTGTCCGCTCCCGGATCAATCGCGCGGATAGCCGAATTTTTCCATGACCCCGCCATGCGCGGCCCAGATGGCGGCGGCCTGGGCCGGGCTCAGCTCTTCGCGCCAGCCTCCCGCCTTGCCGGCGCGGAAGAACTTTTCCCCGCTCGGGCCACCCGCCCGGTAGCCTTCCTTCGCTTCCTGGCCGGCGAGGGTTGAGAAGCTGCTGAAATCAATAGCCCGGCGCAGCCGGTCCGGCGCCACGGCCGTGCCCGGCGCGCTCAAAAAACGGATGATCCGCCCGAAATAACGTTCCGGCTCGGCCAGCAGATCCTCATAACGCACCAGCAGCCGGCGCGGCGCGGCGACCCAGGACAGCGCATGGGACGACCAGGAGGAGAGCAGCTCGAACACTTGCGTGCCATCGCCGGCATTGGCGGCTCCCGCCTCGGCCATGAAAGCGATGATCTCATCCACGGTCTTGCCGGTGAAGGCGGCGTAGGAGAGCGCCACGTCCCGCGGGTCGCGCACGATATAGACCGCTCCGGCGGTCACGCCGGGAGAGCAGAGCGGCACGCCATGCAAGGAGAGATTGGCATTATGCGTTTTCACGAAGACCAGATCCTCATGCAGCCGGGTCAGCGCGTCATGTATGGCGGGGCGCTTGGCCTGCGCCTCTTGCGGGGTCAGCACCTCGCCCGGCGCGCCGAAAAACGCCATCGCGCACTCAGAGACCGAGAAATCCACCAGGCTGTTGATGCTGTGTGGGGTTTCGGCATTGACGATATAATTATGCAGAAAGGCCCGCACCCAGGTATTGCCCGATTTCGGGTAGGAGGCGAGCCAGACCAGCTTGCCCATGGCCATGAAGCTCCAAAACAAAACATCCGAAACAAAACACATGGCGCGGTTTTTCTGAAAAGCCGCGCCTGAAAAGCCGTTCAGGCCCAGGGCAATGCCCGCCCATATGGGGCGTGGAGATGGCCCAGGCTCATTGTCCGGCGCGCCGCCGGATCCGGCCGGATTGCCGGCGCTATCGACGATCAGGACACTAAGCGGCCGCCGCCTCCGCCGTGGCGGGCTGGTCCTGCCCGAACAGGAAATCTATGTCGGCGGAGTTGAACGCCATGCCGCCCGCCTCATGGAAGGCGATGCTCGCCAGTTCGGCCTTGCGCTGCTGCAATTCCAGAATCCGTTCTTCCACGGTGTCGGTGGCGATCAGCTTGTACACGAACACGGATTTGGTCTGGCCGATGCGGTGCGCGCGGTCGGAGGCCTGCGCCTCGATGGCCGGGTTCCACCACGGGTCGTAGTGAATGACCGTATCCGCCGAGGTCAGGTTCAAGCCGCGTCCACCCGCCTTCAGCGAGATCAGGAACAAGGGCACTTCCCCCGCCTCGAAGCGCTGCACCGGGGTGGCGCGGTCGCGCGTGTCGCCGCGCAGCTCCACGAACGGTATGCCCGCCTCATCGAGGCGCGGCTTGATCAGGTCCAGCATCGAGGTGAATTGCGAGAAGACCAGGATCCGCCGCCCTTCCGGGATCAGCTCCTGCACCATCTCCATCAGATCATCCAGCTTGGCGGAGCTTTCCGTGCCGCGCCCATTGCCCAGCTTCACCAAGCGCGGGTCGCAGCAGGCCTGGCGCAGCTTCAGCAGCGCATCCAGCACGATGACGCGGCTTTGCGCCAGGGTGCGCTCGGCCATCTGTTCCTTCACGGTCTCGTACAGCGTGCCGCGAATGGTCTCGTATAGCTCGCGCTGATCCGGAGCCAGGGAGATGCGCCGCAGGATGGTGTGCTTGGGCGGCAGCTCCGTCGCCACCTCGGATTTCGTGCGGCGCAGGATGAAGGGTTGGATGCGGTTGATCAACTGGCCGCGCACCACCGGGTCGGCATTCTTTTCGATCGGCGTGCGGAAACGCTTGGTGAAGCCGCGCCTGTCGCCCAGCAGGCCGGGCATCAGGAAGGCGAATTGCGACCATAGCTCGTCCAGATTATTCTCGATCGGCGTGCCGGAGAGGCAGATCTTGTTATCCGCCTTCAACTGGCACACGGCGCGTGTCGCCCGCGCCTCGGGGGATTTGATGGCCTGCGCCTCGTCCAGCACCACCATATGCCAGGGCAGGGGCTTCATGAACTCGATGTCGCGGGTCAGCACCGTGTAGGTGGTCACCACCACATTGGTGTCGTCCAGATTGTCGCGCTTCTCATGCCGCTCCATGCCGTGCAGCACCACGGTTTTCAGATGCGGGGCGAATTTGCGCAGCTCGGCGGTCCAGTTCGCCACCAGCGAGGTCGGCACCACGATCAGCGCCGGCGCGCTCAGCCGCCCCTCGGCATGCTCCACGCAGATATGGGCGATGGTCTGGGCGGTCTTGCCCAGGCCCATATCGTCAGCCAGGAAGGCACCCAGCCCGTGGCTGGCCAGATGTTGCAGCCAGTCCACGCCATGCTGCTGATAAGGGCGCAGCGACCCCTTGAACGCCCCCGGCACCTCCACGGGGATGATCTCCGGTTCGCCCCGGAAGCGCTCCACATAAGCCTCGATGTCCGCCGCGTTCTGCCAGGAGGTGGTCAGCACATCCTCAAGGTCCAGCACCGTGGCGGCGGCTCCCACCGGCAGCACCAGGTTTTTCTCCGCCGTGCGCCCGGCCGCCTCGATCAGGTCGCCCATCACGTTCAGCAGGCGCTTGATGCGTTCCGCCGGCAGCTTGATCACCCGGCCATCGTCGAGCGAGGTGATGATCTCCCCCTCCACGATCTGCGCGGCCTCGTAACCGCCGCGCGCCAGCAGATGCTCCAGAATCGGCAGCAGCGCGTGGCGCTCGCCATCGATCTCGATGCCGAATTCGAGGGAGAATGTGCCCTTTTCCCCATCCTGCACCACCATGTCGAGACTGCCGACATTGTCGGCCAGCTGCGGGCCGAAATTCGCGTCGATCTGGCTATGCCAGCCCAGGGCGGTCAGCTCGGGCACACGCACCGCGACGAAATGGTGCCATTTGGCGGAAGCTTCCTCGCCCCGGAAGACCAGCACCCGCTGGCCCCGGGCGGATTTGCCGTCCGCCACGCGCATCTGCACGAAACCGTCCGGGCGAAGCTGGTCCAGGGCCTCGGCCTCGGCCGCAGGGTCGCGGCGGATGAAGGCCATCTGCCCGCCGGAGCGCACGCGCACGAACTGGTTTTCCTCGGACCCGTCCACCCGCACGCCGCCATAATCGAAATCCAGCGTCAGCACGTCGATCATGCGTTGGCGGTTGAATTCATCCGGCCCGGCGACACGGCGCAGCCGCAGCACCGGCACGGCCTTGCGCTCCAGCACGGTGGCGCCCGGTTCCGGCGCCTCGGGGGCCATGGGCAGCAAGGTGGCGGCCGGGCGGGCGCGCCGGCCGGTGGGGCGCGGGCGCGCGGGCGGCGGTGTGTAGGTGCGTTCCTGCGCCGGCACGATGGTGTCGATCAGGCCCTTCGGCTCGGCCTTGCGCAGTTCGGGGAATTTCGCCAGCGCCGCCAGGGCGGTGGCGGCCAGATGCCGGCAGCCGCGCTCGCCGCAGGTGCATTCACGCTCGGCGAAAGAGACGCGGCTGCCCTTTTTCTCCGGCGTGATGGAGGTGATGCGCTTGGTGCCGTCCATATCCTCGACGGTTCCTTCGATGGTATCGCCCACCAGCTTCACATCCTTCACGAAGCCAAGCGCGATCACGCTCTGAGCCCGGCGGATAATGGCTGAATCGAAGATACGGTCAAAATCTTCGGCGGAAAATGGCACCGGCATCGGCTATATTTAAACTCCCCACTCACCAGCCCGGAGAATGGCCGGGCGAAAGGGTGTAATACCGGCTTCTCAGGAAAAGGCCAGAGGAATTACAGCGAATATTGCGGGAGGCTGACCCGAGCTATTTGATAAGGTTGGTAAACCCGTTGGTTAGCGGATAGCGCCTGTCCCGCCCGAAGGCCTTCGCGGTGATCTTGACCCCCGGCGGGGCCTGGCGGCGCTTATATTCCGCCCGGTCCAGCAGCTTGATCACCCGCAGCACGGTGGCGCGCTCGAATCCCCGCGCCACGATCTCGTCGGCCGAGCATTCGCCCTCGATCAGCTGTTCCAGGATCGCATCCAGCACCTCGTAGGGGGGCAGGCTGTCCTGGTCGGTCTGGTTGTCGCGCAATTCGGCCGAGGGCGGCTTGGTGATGATCCGCTCCGGCATGGCCGGGCCGGGCTTGGTGAGCGCGCCTTGCGGGTGGTTCTCGTTGCGCCAGCGCGAAAGCTCGAACACGGTGGTTTTGTAGATATCCTTCAGCACCGAGTAGCCGCCGCACATATCGCCATAAAGCGTGGCGTAACCGACTGACATTTCAGACTTGTTGCCCGTGGTCAGCAGCATGGGGCCGAATTTGTTGGAAATCGCCATCAAGATCAGCCCACGGGAGCGGGACTGGATATTCTCCTCCGTGATATCCACCGCCTTGCCCGTGAAGGCGGGCGCCAGCGCGGTGGAAAAGGCCTCCATCGCCCCGGAGATGGGGATGGTCTCATAGGGGATTCCCAGCATCCGCGCGCAATCGGCGGCGTCTTCCAGGCTATGGGCGGAGGTATAGGGGCTGGGCAGCATCACCGCGCGCACCCGCTCCGGCCCCAGCGCATCGGCGGCCACGGCGGCGGAGATGGCGGAATCGATGCCGCCCGAAAGCCCCAGCACCACGCCGGGAAAGCCGTTCTTGTTCACATAATCGCGCAGGCCCCACATCATCGCCTGATAGATCAGCTCGAAACGCTCAGGTTCCGGAGAGAGCGGCTGCTGGGCGCAGACCAGTCCGGTCTCGGTGCGGGTCCAGCGCGTCAGCGTCACCGCTTCCTGGAAATGCGGCATCTGCACCGCCAGCGAGCGGTCGGCGTTCAGCACGAAGGAGGCGCCGTCGAACACCACCTCATCCTGTCCGCAGACCTGGGCGGCGAACATATAAGGCAGCCCGGTCTCCACCACGCGCTCCACGGCCAGTGTCACGCGCAGGCTCTGCTTGCCGTCCTCGTAAGGGGAGCCATTGATGGAGAGCAGCATCTCCGCCCCGGTTTCGGCCAATGTTTCCGGGACATGGGGGAACCACCAATCCTCGCAGATCAGCAGCCCCAGCCGGAAGCCCCTGAATGGCACCGGCCCGGCGGGCAGCCCCTGGTCGAAGACGCGTTTTTCGTCGAACACGCCGTAATTGGGCAGTTCCACCTTGGTGCGCCGCGCCGCGATCCGCCCGCCTTCCAGCAGGAAGGCGGCGTTATACAGCTTGTCGCCCTCCCGCCAGGGCAGGCCCACGATCAGCCCTGGCCCACCATCGGCGGTGTCTTTCGCCAGTTCCGCCGCCGCCGCCTCGCAGGCGGCCACGAAAGCCGGTTTCAGCACCAGATCCTCCGGCGGATAGCCGGCGATGGATAGCTCGGGCGTGACCACAAGATCCGCCCCCAGCTTCGCGCCCGCCGCCCGCGCGGCACGGAGCTTTGCCAGATTCTGGTCGATGGCGCCCAGATGTGGATTGATCTGCGCGATGGCGATGTTCAGCGTCTCGGTCATCTTCAGCCCCAAACTCGTCCGGCGGTGCCTTAGCTTTTGTCGTGACGCAGCAGGAATTCACGCCCGATCTTCACGCGCGGCACCCCGTCATAAGCGACGATGTCCGCCGTGGCATAGGTTTCGCTCCAGCTTTCGGGGATGAAGCTGCCCGTGCCCACCACGTCGATCGGCGCCTTGGCATCCGCCATCACCGAGCATTTTTCCACCCCGAACCCCGAGGAGGCGACGATTCTCACCGCCGGAAACCCCGCCTCGTTCAGAACTTCCCGCATTTTCCAGATGGCGGCGGCGGAGACGCCGGTGCCGATCAGATAGCCAAGCTCGCGCTGGCTGCGATAGCGGCGCAGCGCGCCCGGGGCGTTGCGCTCCAGCACGGCATAGCTCTCCTGCGGGCCCAACCCTTGCAGATAGCGTCCGCCATGCGTGTCCAGCCGCACGGAGAGTTTTCCAGCACCGGCCATCTCGGGAAAATGGCGGCAGACTTCCAGCGCATCGGTGATCTCATGGCCGAAATAATCCACCAGCACGGTCAGGGGCTCTTCCGGGAAGGTCTCCACGAACATTTCCGCCGCCCGCAGCGTGGACCCGGCATAGCCGATCAGCGCATGCGGCATTGTGCCATAGCCCTTCGGCGCGCCGAAATAATGCGCGGTCCAGTCGTTGGCGTTGCCGATGAAGCCCTTGGCACCTTCCGCCTGCGCGGCGCGCGAGCCGACGGCGCAGGCATAGGCCATGATCTCCTGCATCTCGGCCCCGGCGCAATGGCGCGCCTCCATGGCCAGGAAGGCGGATTTCGGCAAGGCGGCGGCCATCTGGAAGGCATTGTGCGCCGCCACGCAGGCCGCGCCGATCTTTTGCAGGGCCAGCGTCTCCAGATCCGAGAGCGCCACGAAGGAGCCGGTGACATAGGCCAGCGGTTCACCGGCGCCCACCCATTCGCCTTCCTTATGGGGCAGCTCGATCGTGAAATCCTGTCCTCTCGCCTTGCCCACGGCGTTCAGCCACTCCACCATGATCGCCGGGGCGCAGACCACCGGGCGGCGCAGGAAGATGGCATAGGTGACCACGGCATCGCCGAACCGGGCGACAATGTCGCGGGTCCGGTTGAAATAGGCGTCGGTCCGCGCGGCGATTTCACCCGCGGACAATGGCACCGGCGTCACGCCGCGGCCCGCGACGCGCGGCGGGACTTCAGCTCCTCGGCCAGGTAGAATGCCACCTCCAGCGCCTGTTCGGCATTTAGCCGTGGATCGCAGAATGTTTCATAGCGTGTGCCGAGCCCCTCTTCCGAGAGGCCGCGCGCCCCGCCCACGCATTCGGTCACGTTCTGGCCGGTCATTTCCAGATGCGCCCCCGCCGCGATCGTGCCTTCGGCCTGATGCGCGTCGAAAAAGCCGCGTAGTTCGGTCACGATGTCGTCGAACCGGCGGGTTTTCACCTTGGCGGCGGTGGTGATGCCGTTGCCGTGCATCGCATCGCACTGCCAGACCGGCGCGCGGCCGGCCCGCTTGACCGCGCGCAGCAGGGGGGGCAGCTTTTCGGCCACCTTGCCCGCCCCCATGCGGGTGATCAGCGTCAGGCGGCCGGGCTCGTTCTGCGGGTCCAGCACATCCATGACCCGCAGCAGCTCGTCCGGCGTCATGCTCGGCCCCACCTTCATGCCGATCGGGTTCTTGATGCCGCGCATGAATTCCACATGCGCCCCGTCGAGCTGCCGTGTCCGGTCGCCGATCCACAGAAAATGCGCCGAGCAGGCATAATGATCCCCGGTGGTGGAATCCACGCGGGTGAGCGCCTGCTCATAGGGCAGGAGCAGCGCCTCGTGGCTGGTATAGAAATCCGTTTCGCGGATCTGCGGCGTTTCGGCGCTGGTCAGGCCGCAAGCGGCCATGAAGCCCAGCGTCTCGTCGATGCGCGCCGCGAGATCCCGGTATTTCGCCGCCAGGGGGGAATGCTGCACGAAATCCAGGTTCCAGCGGTGCACCTGATGCAGGTCCGCATAACCGCCGGAGGCGAAGGCGCGCAGCAGGTTGAGCGTGCCGGCGGACTGGAAATAGCCGAACTCCATGCGGGCCGGGTCCGCGATCCGCGCCGCGGCGGAAAATTCCGGCCCGTTGATGATATCGCCCTGGTAGGAGGGCAGGGTGGTGGCGCCGATGGTCTCGGTGTCGGAGGAACGGGGCTTGGCGAACTGCCCGGCCATGCGGCCCAGCTTCACCACCGGCATGGCGCCGCCGAAGGTCAGCACCACCGCCATTTGCAGCAGCACGCGGAAGCTGTCGCGGATGATGTTGGCGGTGAAATCCCCGAAGCTCTCGGCACAATCGCCGCCTTGCAGAACAAAGGCCTGCCCCTGCGCCGCCCTGGCGAGCTGCGCCTTCAGGTTCCGTGCCTCGCCGGCGAAAACCAGGGGTGGAAACATGCTCAGGCGCGTCTCCACGGCGGCGAGCTTATCCAGATCGGGATAGCTCGGCACCTGCTTGATCGGGTGGTCGCGCCAGCTGCTCGGCGTCCAGCCGGACGTCAACTCGGCTGGGGTGATCGTATCCATATCGTCTCCAAAGGGCGTTCCTTATCGCCTTAATTAAGCGCGTTTCACGCCGGAGCGCTACTCACCGGCCCGCAACGGCCCGGCAACCCTGCCACGCGCCACGCCGGGGGCGGGGTTGGTTTTTACCGGGTCTGCGTGCGCATGGTCACGAATTCTTCCGCCGCCGTGGGGTGGATGCCGATGGTCCGGTCGAAATCCGCCTTCGTCGCCCCCGCGGTGATCGCCACCGCCAGACCCTGCATGATCTCCGGCGCGTCCTCGCCCAGCATGTGCGCGCCCAGGACCTTGTCGGTGTTGGCGTCCACGATCAGCTTCATCAGCGTCTTGCGGCTCCGCCCGGAGATGGTGTGGCGCATGGGGGTGAATTTGGAGACGAAGATTTTCGAGCCGGCCGGGGCTTGCGCCTCGGTGACCCCCACCGTCGCGATGGGCGGAATGGAGAAGACGGCCGTCGGCACATTGTCCAGACTGACCCCGCGCGGATGGCCGCCAAACAGCGAGTCCGCCAGCGCATGCCCTTCCGCGGTCGCCACGGGGGTCAGGTTGAGCCGGTCCGTCACGTCGCCGAGCGCGTAGATATTGGCGATATTGGTGGCGAAATCCGGCCCCACCGGGATCTCGCCCTTGGCGCCGGTTCGCACCCCGGCGGCTTCCAGGTTCAGGCCCTTGGTATTGGGCGCCCGGCCGGTGGCGAAGAAAACCAGATCGACCCCCAGAACCTCGCCATTGGACAGGGAGAGCTGCTTGCCCTCCCCATCCGCCGTGATGGCGGCGGGGGTGGTGCCGGGATGCAGTGTCACGTTGTTTCCCGCCAGCTCTTCGGCCAGCATGCCGCGCAGATCCTCGTCGAAACCGCGCAGCGGCAAAGGCTGGCGGTAGACCAGATGCGTTTGCGCCCCCAGCCCGGCGAAAATGCCGGCGAACTCAACGGCGATATAGCCGCTGCCCACCACGGCCACGCGCTGGGGCATGGTCTTCAGCACGAAAATATCGTCGGAGATCACGGCATGTTCGGCGCCTGGAATGTCGAGCCCCGTCGGGTAGCCGCCCGTGGCGATGACGATCTTTTCCGCCGTTAGGCGCTGACCGCCGACATCGAGGGTGTGGCTGTCTATAAAAACAGCCTTTGTATCGAAAATCTTCGCTCCGGACTTGTTTAAAAGTTGGCGATAGATGGTGTTGAGACGGGCGATTTCCTTGTCCTTCGCCGCGATCAGCGTGGCCCAGTCATGCGCTTCGCGCGTGATGGTCCAGCCGAATCCCCGCGCATCCGACACGGCGGCGCCATATTCGGCCGCCATGACCATGAATTTTTTCGGCACGCAGCCGACATTCACGCAGGTGCCGCCCCAGAAGCGCGATTCCGCCACGCCCACCCGCGCGCCATGGCCCGCCGCGATACGTGCGCAACGCACCCCCGCGGAACCGCCGCCAATCACGAAAAGATCGAAATCCATCATCACAATCCCGTCATTTTGAGGCTTAATTAGTATGGAATTCCTTGAATGACCAATGGTTGTAAGCAATATTTAAGTTACGATTCCGGCTTGAAATCATTTGAGAATGATACGATCATGTTCAGCTAATAATTGATACTTTCTGAGCGGAAAGAGAAGTTCGTTGGGTGTACCGGAACCAAATGATGGGGGTGGGATAAGCGGCGGGGCCTGTCTGCCCGCCGGTTATATCGACAATCTGAGCGACCGGCTTCTTGTCTGCGGGTGGGCGTGGTGCCCCGCCAGTCCCGACGAGCGGCTGGAGGTCGCGTTTTTCATCAATGGCGCGCGGGCGGGCCAGGCCGGTGCTCATCTCTATCGCAAGGATGTGGCGGATGCCGGCAATGGCGATGGCCATTACGGCTTCGCTTGGCCGCTTTCCCTTCAGGCGCTCACCGGAACGGGTGAGATCGTCATCTCGGCCCGTGAGGCGCGCACCGGCCTGGAATTTCCCACCCGCTTGAGCCTTTCGCCAGGGGATCTCGCCGGCCGGCTGGCGGCGTTCGCGGCGCGGCCCGAGACCGTCATGGAGGTACGGCTGGAAGCCTTGCGCGCGGCGTTGCGGCTGGCGCCGGAGGAACCATGGCACGCCATGGCCCTGGCGGTGGCGCTGGGGGAGGCTGGGTCGGCGGCGGAGTCCGCCACCGTGCTGCAAGCGTTGCTCGCGCGGCATCCGGCCTTCTGGCATGGGCATGTCGCGCTGGGGCATCTGGCCCGTCAGGCGGGCGAGCGCGCGCAGGCGCTCGACTGGTTCAGGCAGGCCGCCAGGCTGGTGCCGGAGGATGTCTGGCGCTGGCTGGATATTGCCGAGGAGGAACGGGCCCTTGGCCTGGTCGAGGAAGCCCGGCGGAGCCTGCTGAGGGCGGGGGCGCTGGAGCCCGATTTATGGGCGGTGGAGCTGGGGCTTGGATATTGCGCCCGTGCCTTGGCGGAGCATCATGAGGCGCGCCGGCATTTCGAGACGGCCGCGCGGCGGGCTCCGGAGGAGCTGGCGCCTCGTCTGGGGCTGATCGAGGCGTTGCGTGATTCCGGGGCGCTGGACGAAGCGCGCGAGGCCGCGCTGGCGCTTTTGCGCGATCATCCCGGTCATTTGCCGCTGTTGCTCAATCTTGCCCAGACCGAGCGCCAGGCCGGCCAGGAGGCCGAGGCCGCGCGCTGGTTCGTCGAGGCCTTGGCGCTGGAACCGGACAATCCCACGCTGCTGGCCGAGCTGGCGCGCCAGGAATACCGGCTGGGCCGTCAGCGGGAGAGCAATGAACATCTGACACGCGCCCTGGCGCTCGACCCGGGGCATGTGGATGCGGTGACCCAGCTGGCCAGCCAGGCCTTGACCGTGGGCGATGCCGCCCAGGCTCATGATATTTACCGCGCCGCGGCCGGGCGCCGCCCGGGGGAACTCGCTTTCCGGTTCGGCATGCTGGACACGCTGGCCTGGCAAGGGCGGATTCAGGATGCACTGGCGGGTTTGCAGGCGGTGGAGCTGGAGCATGGCGTGACCCCGCAGCTGCAAAGCTGGCGCATCACGCTGCTGCGCCGCACCGGGCAGATGGACGAGGCATTGCGCGCCGCGCGTGAGGCCACGGCCGCGGCACCGCAGCAGACCTGGCTGTGGAATGAGCGCTTCCAGACCGAACTGCTCGCCGGTTCGGACGCAATGGTGCAGAAATGCCTGTTCGGCATTCCCGCCGCCACCCGGCCCGAGCACGCCATCAAGCGCCGTTCCGTCGGCGCGCTGGCGGAAAGCCTGTGGCAGATCGATTGCGCCCTTGAATATTACGAAGGCGCGGCGGGGCTGAATCCCAACGATGCCGGGTTGCAGGAAGCCCTCACGCGCGTGAAGCTGATGCGGCTCGACCTGCCCGGCGCGCGGCGGCATTTGCGCCGTCATTATGAGCTGGTGGCCGCCGAGCGCCGGTTGCGTGGGGAGTCCCTGAATATCTCGCAATCCCTGCTGGGCCAGATGATCGATGAATACGCCCTTGACCAGGAGCTGGCCGGGGCGATTCATGCTTTGAGCGTCCAGCCCGCCCGCAACCGGCTGGAGCCCCTGGCCGCCCTGGTGCGCGAGGCGCCCGACAGCACGGCCCCCGCCGCCAGCCTGCTTTTGGCCATGCGCCAGGCGGAGGGGCTGGAGTTCATACCCCAGGCGGAAGGAGCACCGGCCATTCCCCGGGTCATCAACGCGTTTTGGGACAGGCCCGAGCCGCCCGAGGATGTCGCGGACATGATGCGCAGCTGGCGCGACCGCAACCCAGATTATGAGTGGCGCTGTTTCGATGAGGCGCGCGCGCGCGCCTATCTGGCCTCGAAATTTCCGGGGCCCGTTTCGCAGGCTTATCAACGCGTGCGGGAGATACCGCAAAAGGCCGATCTTTTCCGGCTGGCGCTGCTGGTGGCGGAAGGCGGTATATATGCCGATGCCGACGATCGCTGCCTGCGCGCCTTGGACATGGTGCTGCCCCGGCGCGCGGCCCTGGTGCTGGCGCAGGAGGAGTTTGGCTGCGCGGCCAATCATTTCATCGCCGCGGTGCCGGGGCACCCCGTGTTGCAGGCGGCGCTGCGCGCGGTGGTGACGGCGCTGAATCGCGGCGACAATGAAATTCCCTGGCTGCTATCCGGCCCGGGCTTGCTGACCAGGGTGCTGGCGCAATATCTGGCCATGCGCGGTGTTCTGGCGGGGTTGCCGCCGGGGGTCGCGCTGCTGGACCGGCGTGCGCTGGGGCATGGCGTGGCATCGGGCTGTTTCGCCACGTACAAATCTTACAATATGCGCCATCGCAAGCGCATCGACGCCGCCGCCGGCAAGGCCTCGTAACGGCCCGGTTGTGTCAGGGTGTTAGAGCGCCAGGCGCGGGTTGGCTCACATTGGCTTCCGTGCCGCGTTTCATGGATTTCCGGCTGGGTTTGACCGGCATGGCGGGCTTGGGCCCGGCCTCCTCCAGAATCAGGCGCGTCAGCCGGTCGAGATCCTCCTGCCGTGAAAAGAAGCCCATGGGCTGTGCGCCCTTGGCCAGCGGGGAGCGCTCTCCGGTGGCGATGTCGTCGATCAGCGTCAGAACCGTTTCGGCATCGGCCGGGAAGGGAAAGACGATTCCAAAACCAGTCTTGCGGATCCGGTCGGCCGGCGCGCCAATATCCGGCGCCAAGGGAATGAAGCCGTGCTTCACCAGTTCCGAGAGCGTGTAGGAATAGGTCTCCGGCCAGGCGGGCAGAAACAGCGACAACCGCCCCTTGGTCTCACGCAGCAATTGCGGTAGGTCCTCGGGTTTGTATTTGCCGGTGATCGTCACATTGCCAACGGCTTTGAGGGCCCGGTCGATATTGGTGTAGCCGATCACCCTGAAATGCAGATGCGGATGCGTCAGCCGGGCCCGGCGCGCGATGTCCAGCAATGTCTGCGAGCCCTTGTGCGGGCCAATGGCCCCCAGCAGCACGATCTCGTCGTCCGTGCCCGTGCGCGCCGCCGCCGCGACGGCCTGGGCGGGCTCGGGGTGGGGCGCGGTTTCGATCTCCACATGCGGGAAAATCTTGCTCAGATAGTGCGCCGCGTTGGCCGAAGGGGCGATGACATGTGTGAAACAGGCCAGCAATTCACCGAAAAGCGCGCGATGTTCGTCCGGGGTCAGCGCGGTCAGCACGGAGGTTTCATGCGCGCCGCCCATTTCGACACAGCGTGCGCAGGTCTGCGCATCCGCGCCGCCGCAGAACCGGCCGATCGCGTCGATCATCGTCACGCGCGGGCAAAAAGCGTAGAAATCATGCGCCCAGTACAGGCTGTGCCGGTTTTGGACCGGGTGTTTCCGTTTCGTTTTCGCATCTTTTTGTTCGGCCTCTCCCCCCCGCAGCCAGCCGCGCAGCGTGGTCAGCACGGGCAGGGGAAGCCCCAGAAGCTGATGCGCCAGCACCAGTTCGGGCGCGGCGCTGTCCAGCAGGGCGAATAATTCGTCCGTCTCTTCGGCCGTGAAATGCGCGCACAGCAATGGCGCCTCGCAGCTCAGCTCGATCAAGCCGGTCGCCGTCAGGCTGAGGGAAAGGCGCGTGGCGCCGCCATAGCCGATCCGGTTTTCGATGTCGTGGATGGCCTTGGGCGTGCCGCCCTCCAGCGCGTTGGAGATGACCAGCGCGAAGCGCGTGCCCGCGTCGCGCGCGCGGCTCAGCCGGGCACGGTCCAGCGCCCAGCGCATTCGGCGCAGCCCGTCCTGTTTTTCAAACGCCATGATCAGCGGTGTATATTCCGGGTAGAGCGCGTTTAGCCGGGGCTGGTTCTGCGCGATCAGGCTCGCGCGCTCATTGCCGAAGGAGATGCTCTCCTTATGTTCCACGATCACGCCGCCCGCCGCCACGTTCCGGTAGCCGAATGCCGCGGCGCGGGCGCAGAAATCGTTCTCCTCGCCATAGCCGCGCCCGAACGCCTCATCCAGGAAGCCGATGCGCTGGACCACCTCGTCCTTGATCAGCATGCAGAAACCATGACCGGTCGGCACGTCTTCGCAACGCCCGGCATTCTCGGCCAGGGCGAGGGCCGCGAGGGTGGGCCAGTCAATGTCTGGCAGTGAAGTTTCGCGCAATTCCGCGCAAGGATAGGAGAAGATGGTCGCGTTGTTGGACATCGCTGTCACGGTGCCGATTTCGGGATGCGCGTGGGCGACGCGGATCATTTCATCCAGTCCGCCCGCATGCAGCACCGTGTCGGCGTTGAGCAGCAGCATGTCCAGCCCCTTGGCCAGTGTCATGCCGCGATTCACCGTGCCGACGAACCCGAGATTTTCCGCATTGTCCAGCAATGTCACATTCGGCACGGCGCGATAGGCGCCCAGCATGCCCGCCATCTCCGCATCCGGCGAGCAATCGTTGATCAGGATAAGCTGATCGGTTTCATGGTCGCGGTGCGCCAGGACGGATTCGATGCAGGCGCGGGTCACCGCCACGCCGCGATAAATCGGGACGATGATCGCCAGGCGCAGCTTGCCCGGCGCGTGCGCTTGGCTGGGCTGCTTGTTCAGAACCACGCCCTCGCTGGCACGGGTTTTCACGAGATAATCCCGCAGCGCTTCCGTCAGCACCGCCCGCTCGCCAGGGCCGATGCCGGGCAGGCCGCTATTGGCCAGACGCGCGGCCTTGTGAATTGCCGTGACCGCAGCGGGGCGGCCGGCCAGCAGATAAGGGCCCTCGAACAGATCGCGCCGTCCGCCCGCGAAGCGCAACGTCAGGGAGACGGGCTGATCCACGGGGCGCGGCTGGGAGGCCAGCGTGATGTCGAAACCCGGCGTGCCGCAATCGGGAAAATGCGCGCGCACATCCGTGCGTTCCCGCTCGCAGGTGACATTTTCCTCAAGCACGCCGTCGCGATAGATCGATAGCTCGAAGACACGTTTCGGTGCGTCCGGCGCATGGAGCCAGCCCGCCACGCGTTCTGGCGTGATGGTTTCCAGATAGGCGCGCAGGCCGAGATTGCAGGATGTCTGGCCGATCGGCACGCCATCGGCATAAATGTCGAGAATGGTTTCGCCGGCGCCGAAACAATCGCTGTCGAGCGTGAGGGTGAATTTCGCGGGGTTGAAGAGCGGATCCTTGGCGCCGGGCTCGAAGGCGCTGGCGCCGCGCGCGACCTCCAGGCCGGCCTGGTTGACCGCGGTGATGAAGGGGGGCTCGCCACCCTTCATGCGTTCGGAGACCCAACCGGTGACCTTGTCGGTCTCGACCGCGCAGAACCCATCGTACAATCCTGGGCCGACATCCAGGGGCGAGCCGATCAGCTCCTCGCCATCGGCGAAGACACGGAGTTTTTGCGCGTCCGCTCCGAGGGGAACGGCGATTCTGTAGGCCAGGGTGGTGCGGCCCAACCCCAGCGAAGCAAGATCCGGCCGATGCCGCGAGGCACGGCCCTTCGCCAGTAATTTGCCCTCCAGATTCGTGATGGTGATGACGCAATTGCCCGTGTCGGGCACGGAGGCCGCCCAACCGGTGACATAGCTGCCCTCCATCGTGTCCACGTGCCCTTTGACCGCCATTGAGTCTCCGTCCAGTTCCTGCCGCCAGTCCCGTCTTCATCTTGTCCTCCATCAGCCCGCCGCGCTCAAGGCCGCGTTTCGGAAAGGTGAGGATTTTATTGTTGGATCGATGAGAAGGTCAGGGCTTTTCATGAGGGAGGAATGATAATTACGCGAGTTTTATGAAGCCTGTGTTGCGCCGCACAGTGAAGGCTGCTTTAATATTCGCGCACTGATGGTCTTGGCTGGGTGGTTGCGATGCGCTCATATAGTTATTTGATGAGTGATATAGGTCCGGGTGCGGGCCATTATGTCGAGTTGCAAGAAGACAAGCTGCTCCATTTGATCAGGCTGTTGCTGCAATCCGCCGAAATTGACGAGGCGTGGTATCTGCTCACCAATCCCGATGTCGCGGAGGCGGTACGCAGCGGAGAGCTTGCATCCGCCCGCGCGCATTATATCACCGCCGGTTATTTCGAGAACAGGCTGCCACGTCCGGTGACGGTCGATGAAAGCTGGTATCTCTCGGAATATCCCGATGTCGCGGAGGCGATACGTAACGGAACCGTATCTTCTGCCAGCGCGCATTTCGAACATTCGGGCTTCATGGAAGGGCGTTCGCCGCGGGAAGGGTGGTCGGTTCTCCATGATGTGCAACAGGCCGGTTCCACGCGCCGCGTTACCCTCCCGGCCTGAAGGCTGGGGGTGCGGCTTCCTCGGGCAGCCAGTGCGCCCGGTGGCGGCGTTCCATTCCGCTTAAGGCGGGGCGGTGCGTTTCAGCCAGACAGGTGGGCAGGCGGTGAGATGGCTTCCATCCGCGGACAGGGGTTTTTCCAGCGCATCGAGGCGCAGGGTGGCGAGGCCTTGCAGATTCTCGCTTGATCTTAATGTTCCGACATCGTTTCCATCCGCGAGGATCGGCGTCCCCGCCGGAATGCCCGGCCGCTCCAGCTTCACCGGCATCAGCCGGCGTTTGATCAGTCCACGATGTTTCGTGCGCGCGGTCAGTTCCTGGCCCATATAGCAGCCTTTTTTCCAGTCCACGCCGCCAAGTTCGTCAAACCCGGCTTCCAGGAGCAGGGTTTTGTCCGGTTCCAGGTCGGGCGGCCCGTCGGGCAGGCCAAGGGCGATGCGATGCGCGGCATAATCCTGCTCGGTCGCGTTGCAGGGCATGTCGGTTTCGCTCAGGCAGCGATAGCCGGCCTCCGGCAGGCGAGGATCCGCGGCGGTGAGCGGGATGTGCGGCGGGGTGCCCCCCCAGGCCGCATAGATCCTGAAATGTTCCGAGACATCCTTGATCTCGATCTCGGCGCGCAGTTTGTAGCGCCGCAGCTTCTGTGCCAGGGCGGGGATCTCCGCGCGCGGCATGTCCAGCAGCAGGCGCTCGCCATCCGAAAGGATGAAGAAATCCACCAGATATTTGCCCTGGGGGGTCAGCAGGGCGGCCCACACGGCCCGGCCTGGCCCGGCTTTCAGGACATCGTTGCTCACCAGCCCGTTCAGAAAGGCCACGCGGTCGGCCCCGCTGAGTTCCAGAACGCCGCGCCGCGGCAGATGCGCAATCTTGCTCATGCAGAACAAGATGGGCCCATGGCGGGGCCACCGCAAGCCCGCCAGGTTTGCCGTGGGCGCGGCGGCGGGTTACAGCCGCCGGGCATGCGGATTTTGTTCATCACTTCCTCCCGGATCGGCGATGCCGTGATCTCTTGCGGCATCTTGGAGGCGCTGCGCCGGCGCCATCCGCAAGCGCGTTTCACCATTGCCTGCGGCGCGGTGGCGGAGGGCGTGTTCACGCGTTTTCCGGCGCTGGAACGGCTGATCGTGTTCGAGAAGGAGAAATACGATCTGCATTGGTTCCGCCTTTGGACCAGGCTGGTGCCGCATGTCTGGGACATCGCCGTGGATGTGCGCGGCTCGGCCATTACCTTCGCCCTGGGGGCGCGCAAGCGTTATATGTTAAAGGGCGGCCGCCGCCCGGGCCGGCGCTATGCGCAGCTTGGCGCCGCGCTGGGGTTCGACCCGCCGCCCTTGCCCGTGGCCTGGACCGCGCCGGAGGACGACGCCAAGGCCGCCGCCTTGCTGGGGGACGGGCCCGTGATCGCCCTGGCCCCGACGGCCAATTGGGACGGAAAGATCTGGCCGGCGGACCGGTTCGTCAGCCTGTTTCATGAATTGCGGCGCAGATGCCCCGACGCCCGCGCGGCCTTGTTCGGCGGACCGGGGGCGATGGAAGCGGCGCTGGCGGCACCGGTTCTGGAAGCCCTGCCGGACGCCATCGATCTGGTCGGTCGCCTTTCATTGCCGCAAGCCGCCGCCTGCCTGCGCCGGGCCCGGCTGTTCGTGGGCAATGATTCGGGGCTGATGCATCTGGCCGCCGCCGCCGGAACCCCGACCCTGGGATTGTTCGGCCGCTCCAAGGCCAGCGAATATGCCCCCGCCGGGTTGCGTACCGCCATTGCCGTGGCGCCTGGGCCCGAGGGCGAGGCGCCGATGCAGGGGCTTGGCGTCGCCACCGTCGCCACTGCCGCTTTTGAACTTCTCGGCCTATAGGAAAGCCCATGAGCTATGATCTGATCCTGGAAAACGGTGTTCTGGTCCTTCCCTGGGGGGCTTGCGAAGCGGATGTGGCGGTGCGGCACGGCAAGATCGCCGCCATCGGCAAAAATCTCGGGCCGGCGGCCGAGCGCTTCAACGCCAAGGGGCTGCATGTGCTGCCGGGGGTGATCGATCCGCATGTGCATTTCCGCGATGGCGGGCAAGGCGGGGTCGAGGGGGTGGAGGATATGCGCTCAGGCTCCCTGGGCGCGGTGCTGGGCGGGGTGACGGCGGCGTTCGACATGCCCAACACCAAGCCGCCGGCGGTGGATGCGGCGAGCATTCAAGCCAAGCATGATTACATCGAGGGCCATAGCTGGTGCGAGATCGGCATTTTCGCCGGCGCCACGATGGAAAATCTGGACGATACGGGCGCGCTGGAAACTCTGCCCGGCGTTTGCGCCATGAAAGTGTTCGCGGGGTCCTCCACCGGCAATCTGCTGGTCGCGGACGATGCGAGCATCGAGCGGGTGATGCGCTCTGGCCGCCGCCGCGTGGCCTTCCATTCCGAGGATGAAGCCCGGTTGCAGGAGCGCAAGCCGCTCTTCAATCTCGGCGAGCCATACAGCCAGCACGCGGTCTGGCGCGATGAGGAATGCGCCTTCAAGGGAACGCGGCGCATCGCCGCGCTCGCGGCGCGGACGGGCCGCCCGGCGCATATCCTGCACGTCTCCACCGCCGAGGAGTTCGGCTTCCTGAAGGCGCACAAGGATCTGGTGGGCTGTGAGGTGCTGGTGAACCATCTGCTGCAATGCGCGCCGGATGTGTATGAGCGGCTTGGAGGTTATGGGGTGATGAACCCACCCTTGCGCGACAAGCGCCATATGGATGCGGCCTGGGCCGCCGTGGCGGATGGCACGGTGGACAATATCGGCTCCGACCACGCCCCCCACCCGCGCGAGGCCAAGGAACGCCCCTGGCCATCCTGTCATTCCGGCCTGACCGGGGTGCAGACCACGCTGCCCCTGATGCTGACCCAGGTGAATGCGGGGCGGCTTTCGTTGCTGCGCCTGGCGCAATTAATGTCCGAAGGTCCGGCGCGGATTTATGGCGCGGTCGGCAAGGGGCGGATTGTCGCCGGGAATGACGCGGATTTCTCGGTGGTGGATCTCAAGGCCCGGCGCACCATCGAAAATAGCTGGATCGCCAGCCAATGCGGGTGGACGCCTTTCGACGGCACGGCCTGCACAGGCTGGCCGATGGCGACGATCATTCGTGGCCATGTGGTGATGTATGAGGGGCAGGTGAGCGGCGAGCCGGCGGGCCGCGCGGTGCGCTTCCGCTCCTGACCCCCGCTCGCGGGCGATTCCGGGCGGGGCTTTTCAAGGGCGGGATAAGCCATCATGCTGGCCGGAACCGAGAGGGGAGAACAACATGCCGCACGATCACCATGGCGACGAACCCGCGCCACGCTGGAAACATGATGGCGTGCGCGTCATCAAGGGCGACCGGCTCGACACCAACACAGCGCAGACGCCGGGCATGTTCCGGCAGGCGGCGATCAATCACGCCCGGGTCGGCGCGCAGCATATCTGGGCGGGCACCGTGGCGATCACCCCCAACGCCAAGACCGGCGTGCATCATCACGGCGCACTGGAAAGCGTGATCTATGTGGTCAGCGGCAAGGCGAGGCTGCGCTGGGGCGACCGGCTCGAATTCGTGGCCGAGGCCGGCCCGGGCGATTTCATTTATGTGCCGCCTTATGTGCCGCACCAGGAGATCAACGCCGATCCAACCCAGGTGCTGCAATGCGTGCTGGTGCGTTCGGATAACGAGGCCGTGGTGGTGAATATCGACACGATCGACCCCGTCGAACCGCCCGAGGAGGTTTATTGGGTGGATCCCACCCATTCCGCCCCGGACAAGGCGTGATCATTTATCCCGCCAGCTGCGCAGCGCGAAGCCCAGCATGCCGACCTGCACGGCGGCGGTAATGGCGGCGCAGCCAACCCAGCCCGTCGTGTGCCAGGCCGCGGCGGGGATGATGCCGCCGAAGCTGCCGCCGATATAATAGAACGTCACATAAAGCCCGACCGCGGTGGATTTGGCCCCCCGCGCGGCGACGCCGATAAAGCCGGTCGCCAATGTCTGTTGCGGGAAGATGCCAAAGCAGACCAGCAGCAGCCCCAGGCAGATGAGCCAGAGCTGCGAGGCGAGGGTGAGCGCCAGCCCGGCCAGGATCAGCCCGACACAGCCGGCCATCAGCAGCCTGCGATTCATTCTGGCGCCCAGGCGCCCGGCCACGGGGCTGGCCGCCACCCCGCCCAGATAGACCACGAAGATGGCGCCCAGCGCCGCCGGGCCTAGGCTGTAGGGCGCTTCCGCCAGCCGGAAATTGATGAAGGTGAAGACGCTGACCAGGGAGAACAGAACCCCGAACCCGACCGCGTAGGTGCCCAGCAGGCGCCGGTTGGACAAATGGTTGGGAAAGGACAGCAGCGCTCCGCTGATGCCATAGGTCGGTTTGAAGCGTTTTTCCTTGGGAAGCAGGAACGCGATGGTGAGCGACGCCGCCACCGTGATGAGACCGATGGTGAGAAACCCGGCCCGCCAGTTGATCAGCGAAGTGACGAACCCGACGATCAGCCGCCCGGAAAACCCGCCGCTAATGGTGCCGGAGGTATAGATCCCCACCATTTTCATGGCGTTGGCGGGGCTCATTTCATCGCTGATATAGGCGATGGTGACGGTGAAGATGAATGGCAGCAACAATCCCTGGATGAAGCGGCAGACGATGAGCATGGGCAGGCTGGTGGAAAAAGCCGCCAGCATGGTGGGAATCACAAGCAGCAAGGCGGCGCCGCGTATGAATATGCGCCGGCCGAACCGGTCGGAGATCACGCCGATGAGCGGCGCCATGGCGGCGGTGGCCACCAGCGGCGCGGTGACGGTGTAGCCCGTCATCGCCGGGGAGGCATGCAGGCTTTTCGCCAGAACCGGCAGAATGGCCTGCGTGCACCACATGTTCACGAAGGTGACATAGCCGGCCAGTATCAGCGCCAGGGAGGTCGTGCGCGGAATGGCTGCTGGGCTGACCTCAGAATCGACGCTCAAAGACTGTGATGACATCACCTGGCTGTGCCATTGCATGGGTTGGCGCGCGATACTGGACAGCATTGCTGCCAATATCGCGCGTGACTCCCACATAGGCTGTCTCGGCCCGGTAAGTGAACCCGCCCGCGATGGAAATCGCGCTCAAGACTGTCATGCCGGGGCGGTATGGGTATTGGCCCGGATTGTTCACCTCGCCCAGAATATAAAAGGGCCGGTAGCTGGAAACCTCCACCGCCACGGAGGGACGCAGAATAAGCTGCCTGGCTCGCAGCGACCGGGAGATGGCGGCGCCGAGCGCATCCGTGCTGGATCCGCCGGCCTTGACGAGGCCGAGCAGCGGCATGTCGATATAACCGCTATCATCCACATGGTAGGTGCCGGACATCTGGTCCTGGTCGTATATGCGGATGGTGAGCACGTCTCCTGGGCCAAGCGCATAGGGACCGGACGGCGGGGCTGGCAGGGGCGGAAGATTGTAACCCGGGGCCTGCCAGGCGGCGCAGCCGGAGAGCAAGGCGGGCAGAGCGCCAAGCAGGACACGCCTCGGGATCATGGTCAACCTCTTCCAAAACCTTAACGTGCATCCTGTTTACCGTTGCCGCGAAAAGGGGCAAGGCGTGTTTTGGAATGATTCGGGAGTTTTCGATGAAGCGTCTCGCCATGCTGTTTTCGCTGCTCGTCATCATCGGCGCGGGGCTGTTCCTGCTTTGGCCGCGGTCGCGAATGCAGCCCTCCGGCGCGCCGCCGACCGCCGTGCCGGGGCAGTCTCAAGCCGTGAATCAGAACCCCCGGCCCCTGACGCAGGCTGAACAGACGGCGTTTCTGCCGCTGGTATGCGCGGGGGCGTCCGGCCCTGGCGGGGGCTTCGCGCATCAATGCACCTCGCTTCCGGGGTATCCCTCGCAGGATTATGGCGGCGCTGGGCTGGGGCTGGGCATCACCCTGCAAAGCGTGACCTACGGCCAGCTCTCCGGCGGCGCGGCGCGGGAAGCCTATGTCACCTATACGGGCAGCTTCGAGCCGCACGCCACGAATTTTGGCGGCGGCATCCTGTTCACCGGCGGGCCCGGCGCCTGGAAGCTGCAAGGCTGGTACCCGGGCGGGCAGGCGGATCATTGCGTGTCGCTGAACCCGGAGGGCCGGGCGAAATTCGTCTGCCGTTACGGGTATGAGGCGCAGGGCGAGGCCGATAGCCTGCTGACCGTGGTGACCTTGCCGCCGCCCGCCGGCCAGAAAAAAGCCATTCTCAGCGCCAGCGACCTGCGCGGCACCATCGACCCCAACGCCAATTGCGCGCATCTGCCGCCGGGGGAGGCGGTGCTGCTGGCCATCGACAGTGTCAGCCCGGCACCTGGCGGGGCGTCGGCGGCGATCGAATATGTCAGCGCCGCCGATGCCAAGACGGCCTGCGCGGCCCATGATTTCGCCGATGCCACGGTCAAGAAGGCGACCTTGACGCTGCATTGGAACGGTCATTCGATGACGATGACGCCAGACATGAATTTCGCTCCCGCGCAATGAGCGGCGCCGATTTGCAGGCCAGGCGGGATCTGATCGGCGCGGCGCGGCTCATGGCGGCGCGCGGCCTGGCGGCGGGAACCTCCGGCAATGTTTCGCTGCGCGTGGCGGGGGGAATTCTCATCACCCCCTCGGCCGTGCCTTACGAGGCGCTGACGCCGGAAATGATTCCGTTGCTGCGCGAGGATGGCGGCTATGAAGGGCGTTTTCGGCCGTCTTCGGAATGGCGTTTCCATCTGGATATTTATCTGGCCCGGCCCGAGGTCGGTGGGGTGGTGCATCACCATGCGCCGCATTGCACGGCGCTCGCCATGGCGCGGCGGGACATCCCCGCCTGTCATTATATGATCGCCCGTTTCGGCGGCGCGCCGGTGCGCTGTGCGGCGTATGCGCTGTTCGGCACGGCGGCGCTTTCGGCGGCGGTGTTGAAGGCGCTGGCGGGGCGCACGGCCTGCCTCATGGCCAATCATGGCGGGCTGGCGGTGGGGCGGGATGTCTCGGCGGCGCTCGCCGCGGCGAGCGAGCTGGAGACGCTGGCGCGGCAATATCTGTTGTCGCTGCAAGCCGGAGGGCCGGTGCTGCTGTCGGAGCAGGATATTCAGGAGGCGATCGCCCAGTTCGCGACGGCCTACCGCCCGAATAACGGGGACTGAATTTTCCCGGCGCGGCCGCATGCCTCCGGGCCGATGCTGTCGCGTCAGACCGAACGGAGGTTGCTCCAAGCATGCCGTTCTGAGCGCGCCGTTCTAAGCGGGATGTTCCACGCGGAATAGTCTACACGCGGGATAGTCTAAGCGTAGTCTACGCGGGGCGCGGCGGCGCGCCCCGTCCGACGGCCCGGGCCTTACTCGGCCTTGATGTTCACGGCGGCATCCTTGCCGCGTTCCTTGGTGATGTCGAAACTCACCTTCTGGCCTTCATTCAGGCCGCGCAGCCCGGCGGACTGCACCGCCGTGATGTGCACGAACACATCCTTGCCGCCATCTTGCGGCACGATGAATCCGTACCCTTTCGTCGTGTTGAACCATTTCACGGTACCGGTAGGCATAGGCTTTGTCGCTCCTTAAGCAGATAATCGGCCCGGCTGAGGCCAGGACAACCGTGTTCTGGTCGCCTTGTCTGCGTCCAGCCGCCAGGAGCGCGTGAACTCAAGTCAAGTCCAACTTCGATTGCGGGTGCCAGCAGGCACAGAAACGTGAAGTTTTGTCAACGATTCTGTGAGGTGGCGCGGCCCGGAATGGCGGGGTTGTCCGTGATTTTTGATGGGAAAACGGAATGCACCAGAACGGATCACTCTTTATGCCATTAAGGAAATCGGGTAATCATCTTCATCATAAAACAAACTGGAGGGCCCACAACCATGTCCGATGCCGATATTGTGCCGGTCAAGCCGGAAGTCGAAGCCAAGACCTTCATCAACCGGGCTCGTTATGAGGAAATGACAGCCAGGGCCGCCTCCGACCCGGAAGGATTCTGGGGCGAGGAATGCAAGCGCATCACCTGGATGAAGCATCCCACCAGGATGAAAAACACCAGTTTCACGGGCGATGTGTCCATCAAATGGTTCGAGGATGGCACGCTGAACGCCGCCGCCAATTGCCTGGACCGGCATCTGGCCGAGCGTGGGGATCAGGTGGCGATCATCTGGGAGGGCGATGATCCAAACGCCTCCAGGAAGGTCACTTACCGCGAACTGCACGAGCAGGTTTGCCGCCTCGCCAACGTGCTCACCGCCCAGGGCGTGAAGAAGGGCGATGTCGTCACCGTTTATCTGCCGATGGTGGTGGAGGCGGCGGTGGCGCTGCTGGCCTGCGCGCGCATCGGCGCCATCCATTCCGTGGTGTTTGGCGGCTTCTCGCCGGACAGCCTGGCCAGCCGTATTCAGGATTGCGGTTCCGTGGCGTTGATCACCGCCGATGAAGGCCGCCGCGGCGGGCGCAAGGTGGCGCTGAAGGTGAACGCGGACGAGGCGCTGAAAACCTGCCCGAGCGTGAAGAGCGTCGTGGTGGTGAAAATCACCGGCGGCGACGTGGCGATGCAAGACGGCCGCGATGTCTGGTATCACGAGGAAGCCGCGAAGGTGCCCGCCACGCACCAGGCCGTGGAGATGAACGCGGAAGATCCGCTGTTCATCCTGTATACCTCCGGGTCCACCGGCAAGCCCAAGGGCGTGCTGCACACCACTGGCGGCTATATGGTCTGGGCAAGCTATACCCACCAATATGTGTTCGATTACCGCCCCGGCGAGGTGTTCTGGTGCACCGCCGATGTCGGCTGGGTCACGGGGCATACGTATATCGTCTATGGTCCGCTGGCCAACGGCGCCACCACCTTGATGTTCGAGGGCGTGCCGAACTACCCCACCACCTCGCGCTTCTGGGAGGTGATCGACAAGCATCAGGTGAATATCTTCTATACCGCGCCGACCGCCATTCGCGCGCTGATGCGCGATGGCGACGGGCCGGTGAAGACCTCTTCCCGTAAATCCCTGCGTCTGCTCGGCTCCGTCGGCGAGCCGATCAATCCCGAGGCCTGGCGCTGGTATTATCATGTGGTGGGCGAGGATCGTTGCCCCATTGTCGATACATGGTGGCAGACCGAGACGGGCGGCACGCTGATGACGCCGCTGGTGGGCGCCATGGCGCTCAAGCCTGGTTCCGCCGCCAAGCCGTTGCCAGGTGTCAGGCCGCTGCTGGTGGATGGAGAGGGCAACGAGCTGACGGGCGCCACGGAGGGGAATCTCTGCATCGCCGATAGCTGGCCGGGGCAGATGCGCACCGTTTACGGCGACCATGAACGGTTCGTGCAGACCTATTTCTCGACCTTCAAGGGGCTGTATTTCACCGGCGACGGCGCGCGCCGCGACGCGGATGGCTATTACTGGATCACCGGCCGCGTGGACGATGTGATCAATGTGTCCGGCCACCGCATGGGCACGGCGGAGATCGAATCCGCCCTGGTCGCGCACGAGGCCGTGGCCGAGGCCGCCGTGGTCGGCTACCCGCACGACATCAAGGGGCAGGGCATTTATGCCTATGTGACGCTGGTGGCGGATGTGGAAGCCACGGAGGCGCTGCGCAAGGAGCTGGTGAGCTGGGTGCGCAAGGAGATCGGGCCGATCGCGGCGCCGGATGTGGTCCAGTGGGCGCCGGGTCTGCCCAAGACCCGCTCGGGCAAGATCATGCGCCGCATCCTGCGCAAGATCGCCGCCGACGAGACCGAAAGCCTGGGCGATACCTCGACGCTGGCGGATCCCGGCGTGGTGGTGGATCTGGTCGAGAACCGGGCGCAAAACCGCGCGGCCTGACCGGCTCGCGGCTTGAACGGCATGGCGCCGCCGGGGACGATGCTCCCGGCGGCGCTTCCTTATGTTGCGCCGCAAAAAAGGCTTGCATGCGGGTCGTAACGGCGTTTGATACGAACATGGATACGTTCGAAGTGCAAAAGCACCGCCCTGAATCGCTCGATGACGCCTTACGTGACGATATTCGCCTGCTGGGGCGCATCCTGGGCGATACGATTCGCGCGATAGACGGCCCGGCCACTTATGGGTTGATCGAGACCATCCGCCAGCTCGCGGTGCGTTATCACCGGGATCAGGACAAATCGGCCCAGGCGGAGCTGGAGGGGATTCTCACCGGGCTGTCCGACAATGAGATCAACCGCATCACCCGTGCCTTTGGCTATTTTTCGGTGCTGGCGAACATCGCCGAGGACCATCACCATACGCGCCGCTGGCGGGCGCATCTGGTCGCCGGTTCCGCCCCGCGCGAGGATTCCCTGGCCGGGGCCCTGTTGCAGGCGCGCGCGCATGGGTTCGATGCCAGCCGGCTGAAGGCGTTTTTCTCCAGCGCCTATATCGCGCCGGTGCTGACCGCGCACCCGACGGAGGTGCAGCGCCGCTCCATCCTCGATAGTCTGGATGCCATCGCCGCCCTGCTGACCCGCCGGGACAGGCTGGCCGATACGCGGGATGAGTATGATGAGATCGAGACGGAGCTGCGCGCGCGCGTGCTGGTCTTGTGGCAGACGCGCATGCTGCGCACCTCCAAGCTGGAGGTGCTGGACGAGGTGGCCAACGCGCTGACCTTCTTCGATGCCACCTTCTTCGCGGAAGTGCCGAAGCTTTACGCGGCGGCGGAGCAGGCGGCGGGGGCTGGGCTGGCGGAATTGCCGGCGTTCCTGGAAGTCGGCAGCTGGATCGGCGGCGACAGGGACGGCAACCCGTTCGTGGATGCGACGATATTGCGCGAGGCATTGGCCACGCAGGCGGACAAGGCGCTGACCCATTACATTGCCGAGGCGCGGGCCTTGCGCAAGGAGCTCTCCTTCGCGGCGCTGCTGGCGCCGGTGACACCCTCATTGCGCGCCCTGGCGGAAGGCTCGCCCGATTTGTCCGAACACCGGATGGATGAGCCTTACCGCCTGGCCTTGGCCAATATGCAGGCCCGCCTGGTCGCCACCTATGAGGCCTTGCTGGGGCGCAAGCCCACGGGCCCGCTTTCCGCCGCGGTGCGGGGGGCGATGGCCGAGCCCTATGCGGCGGTGGAGGATTTCATCTCCGAGCTGATGATCGTCGCCCGCTCGCTGGAGAATCATGGGGCCGGCGCGTTGGCGCAGGGGCGGCTGGGCGCGTTGCTGCGCGCGGTCCGCGCCTTTGGCTGGACACTGGCCCCCTTGGATCTGCGGCAGAATTCCGCCGTGCATGAATATGTGGTCGCGGAGCTGCTGGCGGTGGCGCAGCCGGGCACGGATTATCTGGCGCTGGATGAGGCTGGCAGGGTGGCGCTGCTGCTGCGGGAACTGGAGACGGCGCGCCCGCTCGTCTCGCCCCATGTAAGCTATAGCGCGCGGACGGCGAAGGAGCTGGCGATTTTCGCGGCCGCGCGCGCAGCGCATTTGCGTTACGGCAAGCGCGCGATCCGCACCATGATCATTTCCAAGACCGACGGTTTGTCGGACATGCTGGAATTGGCGGTGCTGCTGAAGGAAGCAGGGCTGTTGCGCCCGGCCGAAGCTGCCTTGGATGTGAACATCGTGCCGCTGTTCGAGACCATCGAGGATCTGCGCGGCGCGGCGGCGGTCATGGAGGCTTTGTTCTCGGCGCCGGTTTACCGCCGCTTGCTGGCCCAGCGTGGCGATACGCAGGAGGTGATGCTCGGCTATTCCGACAGCAACAAGGATGGCGGGTTCGTCACCTCCGGCTGGGAACTCTACCGCGCCGAGTTGGGGCTGGTCGAGGTGTTCGCCCGGCATGGCGTGCGCATCCGGCTGTTTCACGGGCGCGGCGGGTCCGTCGGGCGTGGGGGCGGTCCGTCCTATCAGGCGATTCTGGCGCAGCCCGCCGGCGCGGTGCAGGGGCAGATCCGCCTGACCGAGCAAGGCGAGGTGATCGCCGCGAAATATGGCAATGCGGAAGTCGGCCGGCGCAATCTGGAGGTGATTTTGGCGGCGACCCTGGTCGCCACCGCCGATTCCACCATCGCCGCCGCGCCCGAGCCCGCCTTTCTGGCCGCGCTGGGCGAACTGTCGGACAAAGCCTTCGCCGCCTACCGGGGGCTTGTGTATGAAACGGAGGGGTTCGAGGATTATTTCTGGCAATCCACGGTGATTTCGGAAATCGCCGCGCTGAATCTGGGCAGCCGCCCGGCCAGCCGCAGCAAGAGCCGCTCCATTGAGGATCTGCGCGCCATCCCCTGGGTGTTTTCCTGGGCGCAATGCCGCATCATGCTGCCGGGCTGGTACGGGTTCGGCACGGCGGTGGAGGCGTTTCTGGCCGCGCGCGGCCCGGAGCGGGGCATGGCGCTGCTGCGGCGCATGTTCCAGGACTGGCCCGTCTTTTCCACGTTTTTGTCGAATATGGACATGGTGCTGGCGAAGGCGGATATGGGCATTGCCGCGCGCTATGCGGAGCTGGTGCGCGACGAGGCGTTGCGGGCGCGCATCTTCCCGCGCATCGTGGCGGAATATGGCCGCACGCATCGTTATCTGCTGGAGATCATGGGGCAGGAGGCGCTGCTGGATCGCAACCCGGTTTTGCGGCGTTCCGTGATCAACCGGTTTCCATATCTGGATCCGTTGAACCATGTGCAGGTGGAAATGCTGCGCCGTTACCGCGCGCAGAGCGGCGAGGGCGAAGCTTCCGAGCGCATCCGCCGGGGGGTGCATATTTCCATCAATGGCGTGGCCGCGGCGTTGAGAAATAGCGGGTGATACAAGATCTGGAGACCAGCCTGGAGCGTTTGCGCGCGCTGTCGCCTGACGATTACGAAGGGGCGGCGAAGATCAGGGCGCTATGGGAGGGTCTCGCCGGGCGGGATGAAAGGGTGGTCCAGCATCTTTACGCTCTCTATATCGAGACATTGCGCGGGCTGTTTGGCAAGGCGGCGGGCGCTGGGGCGCTGACGGGTCTGGATGCGTATAAATTCATCCTTTGTTTTTGTTCCTTGTCGTATTCTCGTAACCATGCCGCCGCTGCGCGCGCCTGGCGGGCGCTCGTGGCATTCCATGCCGAGCATATCGAGTTCATCAAGGCGGGGCTGGAGCGGCCCGACGAAACGATAACCGCGATCCATACCAGGACCCAAACCGGCAGATGGGGAGACATCGTGGCGGCGATGTTCGAGCTATATTTTTGGTGTAGGCCCCTCGCCGCCGAGACCGATGAAACCATCGTGGAGACCGCGAATCTTCTGCCGCAATTCTATAGGAGCTTTCCTGAAGAACGCGGTGGCCCCATCCATCATTTCCTGGAGGCTCATCCGCAAGAGGAAGAGGTGGTGACGGAGCTGATCCGCTTTTATGTGCTTGAGCGTGGTCAGGCGGATAAAGGGCCGATGATGTCTGTGTTCGACGATTTGATGGGGCAAGCGACTTTTCGTTCGAAAATCACGACAAGGAATGCGGCGATTTTAAAAGCGGTCTTGAAGGATGTCCGTAGCTGGCCGTCGGACAGAATCCGTCTGTTGATCGATTTCGCCGTATTGGGGCCGCTGCATATCAGGCCGATCTCCCAATCGGAAAAAGCCGAGGATCTGCGCCGGACGATCGCATTGCAGAGACGCCGCCTCAATGAAAAAACCCAGTCGGATTACATGGGAATACCGGCTGAGGAGCAGCGGGGTTTTGACGGAAAACATCTGCGTCAATCCGAAGAGGAGTTGCGCTTTGTCGAAACCGATTTCGCGGGGTGGAATCGCCGCCGGCGTGAAACAGCCGTGCAATCGCTTGCGGTCTCCGCCGCCGGGCGCCGGGCGGTGAAGATAATATGCGCGCGGTTATCGGCCCCCTACAGGTTGGAGCTGCAATCCTTGCTGGATGAGGCGGCCGCCTATTCGGCGCGTCCCAAGCTGTTCGCGCTGTCGCCTCCCGCCAGCAACCGGTTTAAGGATTTTGGTTTGAAGCTGCTGGTGATTGAGGAGTTGATGTACCGGCAGAAACGGTTGCGGCCGGTTTTCGATGTGGACGCCTTCGCGAAGGAGTATACCAAGCGGGAGATTTCGGTCGAGATGGACGGCTACGCCGTGATTCCCGAGGTTGCGCGTTATTTCAGGGCTCTTCCCATTTCGGATGAAGCGTTGGCGCATGTGGAACGGCTCCATCAATCGAGCGGGTTGGATGGGGGACCGGAATTCATTCGGCATTTCTTTCCATTCTGGGATCCAGGGGTGGGAGACGAGCCGGTTCCGGTCACAAGCAAGGCGATAGAGGATTTGGCCTTGCTGCCGAACCTCAAGCAGATCAGCGGATTGGAGAATAGCCGTCCCGCCCCGCGATTGTTGAAAGCCCTTCAGGCGCGGGGAATCAAGCTGATCAAGGAAGAAGATGTGAGATAAAATTACGATGATCTCTTGTTTTCAGAAATATCGTTGCGTGCCGTGGGAGGCTGGCATGCCAGAATCCAACCTGGAGGCGGGTGACAGCGGGCGGAAAACGCAGTAGGGGAGCCGCCAGTATTTTGTCAGAGACCAATCAGGGGCCACAGAAAATGCGCGTTTATTACGACCGGGATGCCGACGTTAATCTCATCAAGAGCAAGAAGGTCGCCATTATCGGCTATGGCAGCCAGGGCCACGCGCACGCGCTGAACCTGAAGGATTCCGGCGTGAAGGAACTGGCGATCGGCCTGCGCCCCGGCTCCTCCGCCATCGCCAAGGCCGAAGGGGCCGGGCTGAAGGTGATGACCCCGGCCGACGCCGCCAAATGGGCCGACGTGGTGATGGTGCTGACCCCGGATGAGGGCCAGGCCGACCTGTATTATAAGGATCTCGCCCCGAATCTGCGCGAGGGCGCGGCCCTGGCCTTCGCCCACGGCCTGAATGTGCATTTCAGCCTGATCGAGCCGCGCAAGGACATCGACGTGTTCATGGTGGCGCCCAAGGGCCCCGGCCATACCGTGCGCGGTGAGTATCTGAAGGGCGGTGGCGTGCCGAGCTTGGTGGCCGTGGCGCAGAATCCCTCCGGCAACGCGCTGGAGATCGCGCTGTCCTATGCGTCCGCGAATGGCGGCGGCAAGGGCGGCATCATCGAGACCACCTTCAAGGAGGAATGCGAGACCGACCTGTTCGGCGAGCAGGCCGTGCTGTGCGGCGGTCTGGTGGAGCTGATCCGTGCCGGGTTCGAGACGCTGGTCGAGGCTGGCTATGCGCCCGAGATGGCCTATTTCGAATGCCTGCACGAGGTGAAGCTGATCGTCGACCTCATCTATGAGGGCGGCATCGCCAACATGAACTACTCCATCTCCAACACCGCCGAATATGGCGAGTATGTCACCGGCCCGCGCATCATCACCGCCGAGACCAAGGCCGAGATGAAGAAGGTGCTGGAAGACATCCAGACCGGCCGCTTCACCCGCGACTGGATGCTGGAGAACAAGGTGCACCAGGCCAGCTTCAAGGCCATTCGCGCCCGCAACGCCGCTCACCCGATCGAGGAAGTGGGCGCCAAGCTGCGCGGCATGATGCCCTGGATCACCAAGGGCGCGCTGGTCGACAAGGCCAAGAACTAAGGGGCCAAGAACTAAGGGGCGAAGAACTAATTCCGGTTCACCTGGTCAAACTGGCCGTGGGGGCGAAAGATGTTTCGCACCTCGCGGCCTGGCAGACACAAAGGGCGGCAGAAATGCCGCCCTTGCGTCATTTTACCCGCAATTTTCCAAAGCGCGCGGCGGAGCTGACCGATGGCGGCTCGCTCTATTGGGTGGTGGGCGGCGTGATTCTGGTGCGCCAGCTTATCCTGGATGTGCGTCAGGACCAGGAGCCGGACGGCACGCCCTGCGCCGCCCTGGTGCTGGAGCCCAAGCTGGTGCGGGTGGAAGGGCGGGCGATGCGCGCCTTTCAGGGCTGGCGCTATCTCGACCCGAAGGACGCCCCGTCGGACCTTGGCCAACAGACCGGCGGCGTGGCGGAGATGCCGGAGGCGATGCGCCGTGAGCTTGCGGCCTTGGCCCTGCTATGAGGCCGCCGTCCCCGCAAGGCCAGGCGATGGCTTCACATCGCATCGATTTTTAGGGTTTGGCGGTTTCATAAAGATGATCCAAGGCCCTGGGCGGGCTTCATGCGGATGTCTTGTGCAGATGATCCACCATGCCGCTGAGCGCGCTGTCGGTGGTGGCGTTTTTCTGGGTCATTTCGATTCCAAAGGCCGCGCGCCGCTCCGGCTCGCGGATGATCACCATCGGGTCCTCGAAATCGCGCACATATCCCATGGCGAAGCAGCCCATGCGGTAGCCCATCACATGCAGCAGATCCTCCGGCAAGGTGCGGGCCAGTTCCAGCGGGGTTGAGAGATATTGATTCTCCTCCTGCCGCAGCCAGCCCACCGCATAGGTGATGTTGATGGCCTGGCGGATCCTGTCGCTCACATTGGCGCCGGCGCCATGGTACACCTTGCCGGTATAGAACAATGCCGAGCCGCGCTTCATTTCCGCCGGCAGGCTTTCCGCCTGGGTGAAGGTCTGGTTGCGCCCTTTATACTGGCTGCCCGGCACAACGCGCGTGGCGCCCATCTCCTCCGTATAGTCGGACATGGCCCACAGAATATTGCATTGGACATGGTAATCGTCCGGAAACGGGAAGAAATCCCATGCCAGCTGGTCCTGGTGCAATGGCTGCGCGGGGGAGCCTGGATAGACGCTGATGATCTGCGTCAGATGCAGTTGGAAGGTGGAGGCATGGCCCAGGAATTTTTCCGCCGTGCCGATGGCGAGCGGGTTCATCACCAGTTCCCGCGCGGCGGCCGAGCGCGCGATCATCGAACCGGTGCGCCGTGTCGCCTTGCCGACGAACGCATCCCCGCCATAGGGCGTGACCTCGATATGCGGATTCATCTCGGCCTCGATGCGGTCCATGAGCCCGGGCGGCACCAGTTCGTCGATGATCGCGTAACCTTCCTCGCGCAAGGCGGCTGACAATGTGTCGGGTGATGTATCGGCGGGCAGATGCAGCAAAGACATGCGATGATCTCCGTGAATATCTTCAGTTTGCTTTTTTAAGCGCCAGAACATGCCCGGCGCATCCACCGAAAGGCTGAGTTTTGTGGACAGGCGGAAAAGTTTTTGATTAGATTTTGCCCTGTTTACCTTCAGGAGGCACGTCATCGCGCTCGCCCAGCCACCCGAACCCGCCGCGCAGGAGATCGTCCAGCTCTGCCTCGGCACGCTGCGGGCATCCGCCGCCATGTTTTATTGGGTGGATGGCGATGGCATGGCGGATGTCTCGCTGACCGGTCTGCCGCCGCAATTCGCCGCCGAATATGCGGCGCGGATGGAGCAAGCCGACCCCTCCAATGTGCATCGCCTCGTGGCCACGGGGGCGAGCGTGACGCATTTCAGCCGTCCCCGCCCGGAATTTTCGCGGGATGCGCTGGTCTTTGGCGGTTTTCTCAACCGTTACGGGGCGGTGGATGTGATCGATTTGCTGTTCCGCGCCGGGGGCGATGCCGTGGCGGGCATCGGCATCATCAAGATGCGGGGGGATGCGGCGGCCGGCAAGGTGGAACTGGCCCAGGCTCGGGCCATCCAGCGTTTCGTCGAATTCGGTTTGCAGGGGCATGAGCGTGTTCTCAACCGCCTGCGCCCTGGCCGCGCCATGCGGGCCTATCGGCTCACGCGGCGTGAATGGGAGATCGCGGATATGGCGGCGCAAGGGGTGGCCAACCGTGAGATCGCGGCCAGGCTCGGCCTGTCCACCCATACGGTGAAGTCCCATCTACTGCACGTGTTCTGCAAAACCGGCAGCGCCAACCGCACGGCCCTGGCCGCGAAGCTTTACCTGTGAGAGGTGCCTTCGCCGCCGTTCCAACAGCCGTTATTTTGCGTCCCGCTCCACCCATGCTAGGTGCGCCCCTAACATAGGAGACATGATTCATGGCGGTGAACGCCTTCATCTTCCCCGGTCAAGGCAGTCAGGCTGTCGGCATGGGCCGGGATCTGGCCGCTTCCTTCGCCCCAGCCCGGCATGTGTTCGAGGAGGTGGATGAGGTTCTCAAGCAGAAACTCTCCAAGCTGATGTTCGAGGGGCCCTCCGACGAGCTGACCATGACGGAGAACGCCCAGCCGGCGCTGATGGCGGTTTCCCTGGCGGTGCTGCGCGTGTTGCAGCAGGAGGGCAAGCTGAACCTGAAGGAGAAGATCGTGCTGGCGGCAGGGCACAGCCTGGGCGAATATAGCGCATTGGCGGCGGTGGATGCGTTTTCCATCGCCAATGCCGCCAAGCTGCTGAAATTGCGCGGCCTGGCCATGCAGAAGGCGGTGGCACCCGGGCTGGGCGCCATGGCGGCGCTGCTGGGCGTGGATCTGGACATGGCGAAGGAGATTTGCGCCGAGGCCGAGGACGGCCCGGATGGGCGCGAAACCGTTTCCGCCGCGAATGACAATGGCGGCGGGCAGGTGGTGATTTCCGGCCATAAGGCGGCGGTGGAACGCGCCATCGAGATCGCCAAGGGCAAGGGGGTGAAGCGCGCCATGCTGCTGCCGGTCTCGGCGCCCTTTCATTGCGCGCTGATGGCGCCGGCGGCGGATGCGATGGCCGAAGCCTTCGCCAACACGCCCCCGCACGCACCGGTTTTGCCCATCATCGCCAACGTGACCGCCGCCAAGGCGACGGACCCGAACGAGATCCGCGATCTGCTGGTGCGGCAGGTGACCGCCACCGTGCGCTGGCGCGAGAGCGTGGAAGAGATGGTGAAGCTGGGTGTCACCAATTTTTATGAAATCGGGTCCGGCAAGGTGCTGTCCGGTCTGGTGAAACGTATAACGCCAGATGCCGCCGCCATGCCGGTGGGCAGCCCCGCCGACATCGAAGCCGTGCTAAAGGTTCTGTAAATGTTTGATCTAACTGGTAAAAATGCCCTTGTTACCGGCGCGTCCGGCGGCATTGGCGCGGCCATCGCCCGCGCCTTGCACGCCCAGGGCGCCACCGTGGCGCTTTCAGGCACACGGCGTGAGGCGCTGGATGCCCTGGCCGCCGAGCTGGGGGTGCGCGCGCATGTGTTCCCCGCCGATCTGTCCCAGGCCGAGGAAGCCGCGCGGCTGATCGCCGATGCGGAAGCGGCGATGGGCAAGGTCGATATTCTGGTCAATAATGCCGGGCTGACCAAGGACGGGCTGGTGCTGCGCATGTCCGACGCCGATTGGGAGAAGGTGATCAATGTCGATCTCGCCGCCCCGTTCCGCCTCTCCCGGGCGGCGCTGAAATTCATGCTCCGCCGCAAGGCCGGCCGCGTGATCAATATCGGTTCCATCGTCGGCACCACCGGGAATCCGGGCCAGGCCAATTATTGTTCGGCCAAGGCGGGGCTCATTGGTCTCACCAAATCCCTGGCGCAGGAAGTCGCCTCGCGCGGGATCACCGTGAATCTGGTGGCGCCGGGCTTTATCGAGACGCCGATGACCGATGCCCTGAACGAGGCGCAACGCGCCGATCTGTCCGCCAAAATCCCGCTGGGCCGCCTTGGCGCGCCCAAGGATATCGCCGCCGCTGTGGTCTATCTGGCCTCGGAGGAAGCGGGCTGGGTGACGGGGGCGAGCTTGCATGTCAATGGCGGCATGGCGATGTCTTGACCTGCATCTCGCGCTGCCGCTTGGCGGCGCATGAAAAATCATGCTAAGCGCCGCCTCGTCTGACGTTTTTAACAAATCTGACCCGGAGTTGTCCCGAAAGGCGGCGCCGGGCCAAAGCCAACCCAGCAGGAAAGTGACATTTCGATGAGCGAAATCGCCGACAAGGTTAAAAAAATTGTTGTCGAGCATCTCGGCGTGGACGAAGCGAAGGTGACCCCGGAGGCTTCCTTCATCGACGATCTTGGCGCGGACTCGCTGGACACCGTCGAGCTGGTCATGGCCTTCGAGGAAGCCTTCGGCGTGGAGATCCCCGAGGATGCCGCCGAGAAGATCACCACCGTCAAGGACGCGATCGACTATATCGAGAAGCAGAAGGCCGAATAAGGGCCGCTTCGCCTAATCTTTCGAGAGAGCCGTCCGAGGAGTTCGCATGCGCCGTGTTGTCGTTACAGGGATGGGGGTCGCCTGCCCGCTAGGGGTTGGGGTCGAACATGTCTGGAAGAGGCTGATCAACGGAGAATCCGGGATTTCCGCCATTCAATCCTTCGACACCACGGAGCTTGCGGCCAAGGTTGCCGGGCAGGTTCCGGCGGGGGCGGCCGCCGAGGGCGGGCTGGATCTCGCGGAATGGATTCCGGTCAAGGAAATCAAGAAGATGGACCGCTTCATCCATCTCGGTCTGGTGGCGGCGGCGCAGGCGATGGCCGATTCCGGCTTCGTGCCCGAGACGGAAGAGGAAAAATGCGCGGCCGGTGTGATGATCGGCTCCGGCATTGGCGGGCTGCAGACCATCTATGAAACCTCGGTGATGGTGCATGAGGGGCGCGCCAAGCGCGTCTCCCCTTTCTTCATCCCCGCCGCGCTGATCAATCTGATTTCCGGTCAGGTTTCTATCAAATACGGCCTCAAGGGGCCCAACCATTCGGTTGTGACGGCCTGCGCCACCGGGGTGCACGCGATTGGCGACGCCTCCCGTCTTATCGCCTATGGCGATGCGGATGTGATGGTGGCGGGCGGTGCCGAAGCCGCGGTGAATCCGCTTGGCATTGCCGGGTTCTGCGCCTCGCGCGCGCTCTCCACCGGCTTTAACGACCGGCCGGTCGAATCCTCCCGCCCCTGGGACAAGGACCGTGACGGTTTCGTGATGGGCGAGGGGGCCGGCGTGGTGGTGCTTGAGGAATATGAGCACGCCAAGAAGCGCGGCGCCAAGATTTATGCCGAGATCGGCGGTTATGGCATGTCCGGCGACGCGCATCATATCACGGCCCCGGCCGAGCATCACGACGGCGCCTTCCGCGCCATGAAGGCGGCCTTCAAGAATGGCGGCCTCTCGCCGGAAGATGTTGATTACATCAACGCCCATGGCACCTCCACCCCGCTGGGTGACGATCTGGAGCTGGAGGCGGTCGAGAACATGTTCGGCGCGCATGGCAAGAAAGTCGCCATGTCCTCCACCAAATCCGCCATCGGGCATCTGCTGGGTGCCGCCGGCGCGGTGGAGACGATTTTCTCCATTCTGGCGATCCGCGACAATATCGCCCCGCCGACGCTGAACCTGCACGAGGCAAGCCGCGATTCCGTTGTGAACCGGGTGCCGTTGACCGCGCAGGAACGCAAGATCAACGTGGCGCTCTCCAACTCCTTCGGGTTTGGCGGCACCAACGCCTCCATTCTGTTCAAGCGCGCCGCTTAACGCCCATTGCGCTGGCGCTTCCGCCTTCTTCTCGTCCTGCTGGTGCTGCTGGCGGTTGCCAGGGCCGGGCAGATGGCGGTGCGCCAGAGCTATGACGGTCCTGGCGCCGGGGCCGTCAACGCCACGGTGGTGGTGCCCCCGGGCAGCGTCAACCAGGTGGCGGAGAGCCTGGCCAAGGCCGGCGTTATCGCGCATCCGGAGATTTTTCGCGCCGCCGTTTGGCTAACCCGCGAGCGCGGCCCCCTGCGCGCCGGGGAATATCTGTTTCCCGCCCATGCCAGCCTGCGGGAGGTGCTGCGGATTCTGCGGGCCGGTATCGAGGTGCAGCATCAAGCGACGATCCCCGAGGGGCTCACCGGCCAGCAGATCGCGGACATCATCAATGCCTTGCCCGTGGCCACCGGTCGTGTCGACCCGCCGGCGGAAGGCAGTGTGCTGCCGCAGACTTACGATTATGTCTGGGGCACGCGGCGCGCCCTGATCCTGAAGCGGATGCAGGCGGCGCAACAGACCCTGCTGGTCAAGCTGTGGGCGGGGCGGGAGCCTGGCCTTCCCTTGTCCAGCCCCAGCCAGGCGGTGGTCCTGGCCTCCATCGTGCAGCAGGAAACGCCGCTGGAAGCGGATATGCCAAAAATCGCCGCCGTGTATGAAAACCGGCTGAAGGCGGGCATGAAGCTGCAAGCCGATCCGACAGTGATCTATGCCGCCACGGGGGGCAGGCAATCGGGCGGCACGGGCATCACCAAGGCGGATCTGCGGCTTGATTCGCCATATAACACTTATGTTCACGCGGGCTTGCCGCCAGGGCCGATCTGCTCGCCCGGCGAGGCCGCGCTCAAGGCTGTCCTGCATCCCGCCGATAGCGATGCGCTCTATTTCATCGCGGCGGGGGATGGCTCGCGGCGCTCGGTCTTCTCGCGCGGTTTCAAGGAGCAGCTTGAAAACATCAAGCGTTTCTGGGGCCAGCAGAACTAGCCAAGCCCACCCCGCAACGGGTGGGCCGGGGGGTCAGCTTTTCGGACCAAACCCCAGAAAACCGGCCTGAGGGTCGGGTGTGCCGGTATCGTCCGCCGGAATCGTGGCATGCGGGGCGGGTTTGGCGGTGGCCTTGGTGGGCAGCACGGCCCGGGATTGGCCCGGGGTTTTGCCGCCCGTTCCCTTGCCGCCGGTGCCGGAAGCGCCATTGAGTGTCCAAGGCGCGCCCATCGTGTCGCCCCCGCCGCCTTGCGCCGCCAGCTCGTTGCGGGTGCCGAGCAGCAGGAAGGTGATATTGTTGCGGTTGAGCGCGATGGCGAGGTCTAGAGGGGTTTCCCCGAACTGATCCTTGGCGCCGAGATCCGCTCCGCGGCTGATCGCGTCCTGGGCGGAGGCGTAATCGTTTTTGTTGATGGCGGTGAAGAGTTCCTTGGTCGGGTCGCCGCCGGAGGATTTTTGCATTTTGGGGCCGGTGGCCAGCGGCGCCACGCCGCCCACGCCGGGCAAGCCGGTGGGGGCCAGGTCGGGCGTGTGTTCCTTGGGCTGGGGCGGGGGCGCGCCGCCGGGCCCGCCCATGCCTCCGCCCATGCCGCTGGTGGAGAGCTGCGCGCAGGCGGGCGCCACGGCGACACCGAAGGCAAGGCCCAGTGCCAGGGGGAAAGCGAGTTTCATGAGTTCGCTCTACCGCAAGCGGGCAGGGCCGTCCATGCACGAAAGCTCCTGGCCCTTGCTGGTCCTTACTTGCCTTTTGTCCGCATGGCGGCCAGTTCGCCCTGCAACCGCTCGACCTCGGCGCGCAGGCTCAGGATCTCTTCCTGGTAATCCTGGGCGACGCTCTGGCCAGGCTTGCCCTCGGCGCCGTAGAAAGGCGAGAACAAGGTCATGGCGCGCTCCATCATGGCCATGTTCTTGCGGCTCATATCCTCCATGCCCGGGGGCATGAAGGGCCCGAGGGTCTTGCTCATGGTCTCGCGCACATTTTCCTGCTGGCGCATGAAGTTCGCCATGGCCTGCTCCAGATATTTGGGCATGAGGCTGGGCATGTCGGTGCCGTACACGCCAATGAGCTGGCGCAGGAAATTAACGGGCAGAAGGGCGTTGCCCTTGCCTTCTTCCTCGACGATGATCTGGGTCAGGACGCTGCGGGTGATGTCCTCGCCGCTTTTGGCGTCGTAAACCACGAAATCGCGATTGTCGCGGACCATCCCCGCGAGATTTTCCAGCGTGATGTAGCTGGAGCTTTCGGTATTATAGAGGCGGCGATTGGCGTATTTCTTGACGATGACGGGCTGTGGCGAGGACTGGGCCGTTTCTTGCATGAATTTATCTTCCATCCCGGTTCGTTGGCATATGCGCGAGCATGGTGCGCGTGGAACCATGAAAACACGAAATTTGTGCGTTGCACAGCATACCCTTATGCAACGCTTATGGCGATTTTGCCTTGGCCGCGCTAGGAAGGGCGCGGTGGTTGGCAGGGGCTTTATGGCGCATGGACGAAAATTTGGCCAAGGATTTCGTGGCCGTATGGCAGAGCGAGCTGACCGCGATGGCGGCGGACCGCGAATTGCGCGAGAGCTGGGCCGCGACCTTGGGGCTGTGGGCGCAGGCGGCGAATGCCGCCGCCGCGATGTTGCCTCATGACCCCGCGCCCGGAAGCCCCCGCGCCGCTCAGCCGCCGCGGCCCGCGCCCGCTGCTGCTGCATCTGGGCCTGGCGTGGATGAGGTCGAGCAGCTCAGTCGCCGCGTCGCTGAACTTGAGCAGCGTCTGGCCGAGCTCCTTGACCGGCGGGACGCAGACGGACCAACGGGCGATCGGGGCGCTGTTTGAGGAGATCCAGCGCCGCGACAAGGCGCTGATCGGCGGGATCGCCGCCTACCGGCGCGATTCCTATGTGCGCGACATGCGCGACCCGCCCGCGATCTGGGAAGAAGGCGAAAGCCGGGTGCTCGATTATGGCGGCACGGGGCCGGCGGTGCTGTTCGTGCCCAGCCTGATCAACCGGGCCTATATTCTGGACCTGATGGAAAACGCCTCGATGCTGCGCTTTCTGGCGGGGCGGGGGCTGCATCCCTATCTGCTGGATTGGGGCTGGCCCGGCGAGGTGGAACGGCATTTTTCCCTCACCGACTATATTGCCGGCAGGCTGGAGCGCGCCTTGGCCGCCATGCCGGGGCCGGTGGTGCTGGCGGGGTATTGCATGGGGGGGCTGCTGGCGCTGGCCGCCGCCTTGCGGGCCGAAACCAGCGGCGCGGGGCGGGTGCGCGCCCTGGCTTTGTTCGCGACCCCATGGGATTTTCACGCCGAGGATCCGGATGGCGCGAAGCGCGTGGCCGAAACCGTGCCCTTCATGGAAGGGGCGATGCAGTTTTCCGGCACTTTGCCCATCGACGCGCTGAACACGATGTTCACCATGGTCGACCCTTACGGCGTGGGTGAGAAATACCGCGATTTCGCCGGGCAGGACAAAGCCAGCCCCCGCGCGCGCCGCTTCGTGGCGATGGAGGATTGGCTGGCCGATGGCGTGCCGCTGGCCGCCCCGGTGGCGCGTGAGGCGCTCTCGGGCTGGTACGGCGCCAACACGCCCGCGCGCGGCCAGTGGCGGGTGGCGGGGCTGCAGGTCGCGCCCGAACAGCTCGCCATGCCCGTATTCTGCGCGATTCCAGCCAAGGACAGGCTGGTCCCCGCCCCTTCGGCCCACGGGCTGGCGCGGCGATTGAAAAATATCAAGGTCATCGAACCCAAGGCCGGGCATATTGGCATGGTGGCGGGCACACATGCGGAAACATCGCTTTGGCGGCCTTTCGCGGCGTGGGCGCTCGGACTATCTTGAACGAAACGACTACGAGACTGAAAAAAGGAAACCAGGACATGGAAGACATCGTCATCGTCTCGGCGGCGCGCACCCCCGTCGGCAGTTTCAATGGCTCATTCGCCACGACGCCCGCCCATGTGCTGGGCATGGTGGCGCTGAAGGGCGCCATGGGGCAGGCCGGATTGTCTCCGGAGGATGTTGACGAGGTGATTTTGGGCCAGGTGCTCACCGCGGCGCAGGGGCAGAACCCGGCCCGTCAGGCGGCGCATGCCGCGGGCATTCCGGACAGCAAGACCGCCTTTGGCATCAATCAGGTTTGCGGCTCGGGCCTGCGCGCCGTGGCGCTGGCCGCGCAGCAGGTGATGTCGGGTGAAAGCCAGATCGTGATCGCCGGCGGGCAGGAGAACATGACCCTCTCCCCCCACGCCCAGGCCTTGCGCGCCGGGCACAAGATGGGCGACCTCTCCTTCATCGACACGATGATCAAGGACGGGTTGTGGGATGCCTTCAACGGCTATCACATGGGCATCACGGCCGAGAACGTGGCCAAGCAATACCAGATCACCCGCGAGGAGCAGGACGCGCTGGCGCTCGCCTCCCAGCAGAAGGCCGCCGCCGCGCAGAAAGCGGGCAAGTTCAAGGACGAAATCGCACCCGTGACCCTCTCCAGCCGCAAGGGCGAGGTCGTGGTGGAAAATGACGAATATATCCGTCACGATGTCTCGGCCGAGACCATGGCGAAGCTGCGCCCCGCCTTCGTCAAGGATGGCACGGTGACCGCGGGCAATGCCTCGGGCATCAATGACGGTGCCGCCGCCCTGGTGGTGATGAGCGCCAAGGAAGCCGCCAGGCGCGGGCTGACGCCGCTGGCGCGCATCGTCAGCTTCGCCACCGCCGGTGTGGACCCGGCCGTGATGGGCACGGGGCCGATTCCCTCCTCGCGCAAGGCGCTGGAGCGTGCCGGCTGGAAGGTGGCCGATCTCGACCTGATCGAGGCCAACGAGGCTTTCGCCGCGCAGGCCTGCGCGGTGAACAAGGAGCTGGGGCTGGACCCGGCCAAGGTCAACGTGAATGGCGGGGCGATCGCCATCGGCCATCCCATCGGCGCTTCGGGGGCGCGTATCCTCACCACGCTGCTGCATGAGATGAAGCGGCGCGACGCCAAGAAGGGGCTCGCCACCTTGTGCATCGGCGGGGGCATGGGTGTCGCCATGTGCCTGGCGCGCTAAGCCAACAGCCCATCCGAGCCCCAGGCCGCAAGCCTGGGGTTTTGTTTTGGCACGCGCCGCCCCACATTCCGGACGGCATGGAGGAAAAGTGAGGAAACATGGCCATCAGTAAAGTCTCTCCCAACGCCACCGAGGCCCTGAAGGGCAAATTATTCGATGGCATGACGATCATGTCCGGCGGGTTCGGCCTGTGCGGCATACCGCAGACATTGATCGAGGCGGTCCGGGATTCGGGCGTGAAGGATCTTACCGTGATCTCCAACAATGCCGGGATCGACGGTGTCGGGCTCGGCATGCTGCTGGAGACGCGGCAGATCAGAAAGATGATCTCATCCTATGTGGGGGAGAACGCGACCTTCGCCAAACAGTTCCTCTCCGGCGAGTTGGAGATCGAGTTCAACCCGCAAGGCACCCTGGCCGAGCGCATCCGCGCCGGCGGGGCGGGGGTTCCGGCCTTCTTCACCGCCACGGGCTATGGCACGCAGATCGCCGAAGGCAAGGAGACGCGGGAATTCAACGGTCGCCATTACGTGATGGAAACCGGGCTGGTCGCGGATCTGTCCATCGTGCATGCCTGGAAGGCCGATACGGAAGGCAATCTCGTCTATCGCAAGACGGCGCGCAATTTCAATCCGATCATGGCCACGGCTTCGAAGTTTACCGTGGCGGAGGTGGAGGAGATCGTCGAGCCCGGCCAGATCGACCCGGACCACATCATCACGCCGGGCATCTTCGTGAAGAAGATCGTCAAGCCCGCCGCCATTGAGAAACGCATCGAACAGCGCACCGTGCGCAAGAAGGAGGGCTGAGCCATGCCCTGGAGCCGCGACGAAATGGCCGCCAAGGCCGCCGCCGAACTTGAAGACGGGTTCTACGTGAATCTCGGAATCGGCATTCCCACGCTGGTGGCGAATCATATTCCCGAGGGCATGACCATCCAGTTGCAGTCCGAGAACGGCATGCTGGGCATGGGGCCGTTCCCGTATGAGGGCGAGGAGGACGCCGACCTCATCAATGCCGGCAAGCAGACCGTGACGGCGCTGCCCACCACCAGCTTTTTCGACAGCGCCCAGAGCTTCGCCATGATCCGTGGCGGGCATATCGATATTTCCATTCTCGGCGCCTTGCAGGTGGCGGAGAATGGCGACCTCGCCAATTGGATGGTGCCGGGCAAGATGGTCAAGGGCATGGGGGGAGCGATGGATCTGGTGGCGGGTGTGCCCCGCGTGGTGATTCTGATGGAACACACCGCCAAGGGCGAACCAAAGATCCTGAAGGACTGCACCTTGCCGCTGACCGGCAAGGGGGTTGTCTCCAAGATCATCACCGATCTCGCCGTGTTCGAGGTGCGCAAGGGCGAAACGCCAGGGCTGGTGCTGGTGGAGCATGCGCCGGATGTGAGCATGGATGAGATCCGGCAGAAGACAAAGGCGGATTTCACCGTCGCCTGAAGCCTCGCGCCTGAAGCCTCGCGCCTGAAGCCTCGTGCCTGAAGCCTCGCGCCTGAAGCCTCGTGCCTGAAGCCTCGGGCGCGGCCCTTGGCGGGGCGCGTTCACCCTGAGCTGGGCGTGTGCCGTGCCGCGCGCGATGCGCGCCAGATCCAGCCCATGACGGCCAGATTGAACAAGGCGGCGGCATCGAGGATGGCGGCCGGGCTGGTGCCCTTGGCGTAGGCGAAGGCCTCCACCCCGCCCGCCGCCAGCGTGGCGACGGCGTTCAGGATATTGTTGGCGCCGACCATGCGCGCGCGCATGGAAGGGGCGGCGTTGGCCTGTAGCATGACATAGAAGGGCACGGAAAAAACACCGCCGCACAAGGCGGTGAGTGCCAGGTCGGCCAAAGCGCGCCAGCCTGGGGCATGACGCAGCAAGGCCGGGATGTCGGGCGCGGCCAGATGCGCGCAGACATGCGCGAAATCCGCGATGAACAGGCTCATCCCCAGCCCCGCCGGCAGAACGAAATGCAGCAGGTTGCGCGCGTGAACCAGCCGCGCGGCGGCGAGGGAGCCCACCCCCACCCCCATGGCGAACACGGCCAGAAGCAATGTGACGACATGGCCGTCCGCGTGCAGCCAGGTCTTGGCCAGCACCGGAAAGGCGGCCAGCACCGTGGCCCCCATGGCCCAGAACCAGGAAATGCCCAGGCTGGCGAACCAGACCGGCCCGCGATGATAAGCGGCGCGCAGCAGCTCGATATTGGCGCGCCATAAATGCCAGTCCGGCTTGAGCCCGGGGGCGGCGGCGCGGCTGGCGGGGATCATCCGGGCACTCACGATGCCGGCCAGGGAGAGGCAGATGGCCGCCAGGGGCGCCCAGATCCGCCCTTGCGGCAGCAGGATCAGAATGCCGCCCGCCACCGTGCCGAGCACGATCCCCGCGAAGGTGCCGGCTTCGATGGCGCCATTGCTTTTCACCAGCCTGTCGCCGGAGAATAATTCCGGCAAAATTCCGTATTTCAGCGGGGAGAAAAACGCCGCCTGCAACCCCAGCCCCAGCAGCACCGCCAGCAGAAACCCGAAATGCCCGGTCAGAAAGCCGCAAAAGGCCAGCACCATCAGCCCCAGCTCCCAATATTTGGTCCAGAGCATGAGGCGAGTCTTGCCATGGGCGTCGGCCAGCTGCCCCGCCGGCGCGGAGACCAGGATGTAAGGCAGCAGGAACAGCCCGCCGGACAGGGCCGAAAGCGCGCCCGCCATCCCGGGAGAGAGGCTGTAGAGCGCCATCACCACCAGGGCGTTCTTGAACAGGTTGTCGTTCAACGCGCCCAGGGCCTGGGTGATGAAAAGCGGGACGAAATGGCGGCTGGTCAGGCTGGGTTCAGCCACGTCGCGGTTCCGTCAGGGTCAGCGTCGCCCAGGCGCAAAACCCGCCGGTGAGCAGCCCGCCCAGCACGTCGCTCACGAAATGGTAGTCGGCGCAGACCAGCCCGGCCATCACCATCAGCAGGATGGCCCCCCAGAGTGGCCGCCAGCGCGGGCGCAACACCCAGAGCACACCGAGCGGTGCCGCGGCATAGCTGGTATGGCCGGAGGGAAACGCCCCGTAGAGGATACTCTGCGCGAAGGGATGAAAACCGTAAATGCCATATTTCAGCCAGGTGCCGGGCCAGGCGCGGCCGAAGATCCATTTCAGCTCGTCCTTGGCGGCGGTGGCGGCCAGGGTGGCCAGGGCGAGGCTCAGCCACAACCGGCCAGGCCGGGGCCGCCCGCGCAGATGCTGGCACAGGGCCCAGAGCAGAATGAGCGCCGCGGCGGGCAGGGAGAGGAGGGAGGGCGACGCGCAGGCCTGGAACAGCAGCCGCATTGTCTGATGTCTGGACCAGAACGCGGCCACGGGCTGATCGATGAATAAAATACAGGGGACGCAGGCGGCCGCCACGGCGCCCGCCAGGGCCCAATAAGCAAGCCGGCCGGGCGTTGCCGGGGCGCGGCGCGGCGCGGTGGTGTTCAGGGGATGAGAACGGTGCTGCCGGTGGTCTGCCGTGTCTCCAGCGCGGTCTGGGCGGCGGCGGCTTGTTCCAGCGGGAAGGTTTGATTGACCATGATCTTCACGGCGCCGGAACGCACAACCTCGAACAAGGCCTCGGCGCCGGTCGAGATGTCGTGCTGCGTGGCCATGTAGGTGGCGAGTCCGGGCCGGGTGATGAACAGGCTGCCCTTGGCGTTGAGCGTGCCGAGATCGACCGGCGGCACTGGCCCGGACGCATTGCCGAAGCTCACCATCAGCCCCAGCGGGGCCAGGCAGTCCAGGCTGGCGTTGAACGTATCCTTGCCGATGCTGTCATACACCACGGGCACCATCGCCCCACCGGTGATCTGTTTGACCTCGGCGGCCAGATTGGCGTGGCCGACGATGGTGTGCGTGGCGCCGTTGGCCTTGGCGACCGCCGCCTTGGCTTCGGAGGAGACCACGCCGATGGTCTCGGCGCCGAGATGCCGGGCCCATTGGCACATGATCAGCCCCACCCCGCCCGCCGCCGCATGCAGCAGAATGGTCTGGCCCGGCTGCACCTTGAAGGTCCGGTGCAGGAGGTAATAGGCGGTCAGGCCTTGCAGCATCATCGCCGCGGCGGTTTTAAAGTCGATATCCTCGGGCAGTTTCACCAGCTTGTCGGCATTGATCACGCGCTCGGTGGCATAGGCGCCGAGCGGCCCGCCCGCATAGGCCACGCGGTCTCCGGCCACGATGCCATGCACCTTCTCGCCCACCGCCAGCACCACGCCGGCCCCTTCCATGCCCAGCGTGGCGGGCAGGCTGGTTTTATAAAGCCCGCTGCGGAAATAGACATCGATGAAGTTCAGCCCCACGGCCTCATGCTGGACCAGCGCCTCGTTCGGGCCGGGTTGCGGCGTGGGAACCTGCTCCCATTTCAGCACCTCTGGCCCGCCATGGGCATGGATACGGATGGCTTTACTCATGTGTGAAGGCCTTGGTTCGGGTTTCGAGCGCGAGCAGGAAGCGTTTGGTTTCCAGCCCCGCCCCGCCGGAATAACCGCCCAGCCCCGCTGTGGCGAGGACGCGGTGGCAGGGAATGAGGATGGGGATGGGGTTGGCGGCATTGGCGCCCCCCACGGAGCGTGGGCTGCCGCCCGCCACCGCCGCGATCTCGGCATAGGAGCGTGTCTGGCCGTGCGGAATGGCGCGCAGCGCCGCCCAGACGCGGCGGCGATAAGCCGTGCCGCCGGGATTCAGCGGCAGATCGTCCGGCAGCGCCGCCTCGCCGTCGAAATAGGCATCCAGCGCGTCCTTGGCCCGGCGCAGCAAGGGGGAGGGATCCTGAAGGCTGCCCCAGCCCCATTCGAGCGCCACGATGGCATCGTCCTCGGCGAACAAGGTGAGGTCGCCCGCGGGTGAATGCATGGAGAGTGCGGCCATGGGGCGGAGGCTAGACGCAGCGCCCTGAAGGATCAAGCGGGCTTGCGGCGCGGGCGTGCGATCCGCCAGACTGTATCTGGCATGAACGGCCGGATGAGACAGGACAGCACAGCCATTTCGTGGCGGCGGGGCGCGCGCCGCGCCGCCGGTTTGGCGCTGTGCCTGGTTCTGGCCGCCTGCGCCGGCGGGCCCAGGCTGGAATCGCCCTCGCATTTCGGCACGCCGACGCATTTGTCCTGCGTGCCCTATGCCCGGCAGGTTTCGGGCATTCAGCTCAGCGGCAACGCCTATCGATGGTGGCGCGCGGCGAAGGGCGTGTACCCACGCACGCATGAGCCGCGGGTGGGGGCCGTGCTGGTGCTGAAGCCGCATGGCGCCATGGATGTCGGGCATCTGGCGGTGGTGACCGGGTTGCGCGGCCCGCGTGAGATTCTGGTGACGCAATCCAACTGGCTGCCGCACCGGATCGAGCATAACCAGCCGGTGGTCGATGTGTCGGCGAAGAATGACTGGTCCCTGGTGCGGGTCTGGTACGAGCCGGCCCATGCGCTGGGGCGCACGCGTTATCCGGCCTATGGCTTCATCCTGCCGAACTGAGTAAGAGCGGCTCCATGATACGCGGCGCCTTCACGGTCGGAGCATGGACGATGGCGAGCCGCGTGCTCGGCTTCGCGCGGGATATTCTGATCGCCGCCGTGCTGGGCACCGGGCCGGTGGCGGATGCGTTCTTCGTGGCGCTGCGCCTGCCGAATTTGTTCCGGCGGCTGTTTGGCGAAGGCGCGTTCAACGCCGCCTTCGTGCCCTCGATCTCCACCATCCTGCACAAGGACGGGCTGCGCGCCGCCACCGAATTCGCCGAGGAGGCGACGGCGGTGATGGCGGTCTGGCTGGGCGGGCTGACCATTCTGGGCGAATTGTTCATGCCCTGGCTGCTTTATGTTCTGGCACCGGGCTTCGACGGGCGGGGCGGGCGCTTCGATCTGGCGGTGACGATGTCGCGGATCATGTTTCCGTATCTGTTCTTCATTTGCCTCACGGCCCTGTTTTCGGGCGTGCTGAACGCGATGGGGCGGTTTGCGGCGGCGGCGGCGGCGCCGATGCTGTTCAACATCTTCATGATCGCGGCGATGCTCTGGCTGGCGCCGCACATGCTCAATCCAGGCTATGCGCTGTCCTGGGGGGTGATGGTCTCGGGCATCGCGCAGATGGGGCTGGTGCTGTGGGCCATCCGCCGGGCGGGGATGCGCTTTGCCAAGCCGAAATTGCGCTTCTCCCCCTGGATCAGGAAAATGTTCAAGCGCATGGCGCCCGCCTTGGTGGGGGCGGGGGTCACGCAGCTCAACGTGTCCATCGACATCATCATCGGCACGCTGCTGCCCGCCGGTTCGGTCTCCATTCTGTATTACGCCGACAGGGTGAACCAGTTGCCGCTGGGCGTGATCGCCACCGCCGCCGGCACGGCCCTGCTGCCCGCGGTGACGAGGAATATCGCGCTGGGCGAGGAGGCGGAGGCGAATACCGCGCTCAACCGCGCCTTTGAATCCGTGCTGATGCTCACCTTGCCCGCCGCCATCGGGCTTGGAATCGCGGCGCGGCCGGTCATGGATGTGGCGTTCGTGCGCGGCGCCTTTACCGCTCACAACGCGGTGCTGGCGGGGCATTCGCTGAGCGCCTTCGCGCTCGGGCTTCCGGTGTTCGCGCTGATCAAGATCCTCACGCCGGGTTTTTACGCGCGCGGCGACACGATGACGCCGCTGAAGATCGGCGTGGTCGCGGTGGTGGTGAATCTGGGGCTGAATCTGCTGTTCATGCATCCGTTGCAGGCGGTGGGACCGGCGCTGGCAACCTCGCTCTCCTCGGCGTTCAATGCCGCCTGGCTGTTCGCGCTGCTGCATCGGCGCGGGCATTTCAGCTTCGATGCGCTCTCCCGCCGGCGGCTGCCGCGCATTCTGCTGGCCGGCCTGGTCATGGCCGCGGCCTTGTGGGAGACGCAGCGGCTGCTGCCGCAAGGCGTGACGAGCCTCGCGCAGTTCCTGCTGCTGGTGCTGGTGGGGGGCGTGTTTTATTTCGGCCCGGCCGTGCTCATCCGCGCCTTCGATTTGCGCGATTTCCTGGGGCTGCTGCGTCGGCGGCGCAAGGCGGGGTAGAGCCTGGTCCGGCCTGGCGGCAACAAGCCGCTAAGCCGGGATGAGGGTGCCGTTCCGCCAGCGTTGCAGCGTCACGAAGCTGGCCGTGTTCTGGCCGGTATTGTCGAAGCTGGCGCCGAAGCCATTGGCCAGCGCGCCGAAAGGCAGGTTCAGCTTGCGCATCATGGCCAGCAATTTCGACGGATCCGCGCCGGCGGCGTTCAGCGTGTCGAATACCAGCTTGGCGCCGACATAGGCGGTGCATGACTGGGCCGAGCGCGGCTTCACCGCGAAGCGCGCCTCATAAGCCGAGGCGATCCGCCCCGCCTCGCCCGGGTAGAACGGCGCGGCGATGACCAGCGTGCCCTCCAGCGGGTTGCCGAGCGCCTGCGCGGTGTCGCGCAGCTCATAGCCCGGTCCGCAGCCGATCAGCGTGCCGGGGGTCCAGTTCAGAACCTTCATGGCCTGAAAAAACGCCAGCACATCGTCCGGCCCGGCCGCGTGCAGCAGCACATCCACCTTGGCTCGCATCATCCGTCCGGTCTGTTCGTATAAATCCGCCGCGTCCTCGGGGTATCCGGCGCTGAGCGTCACCGGCACCTTGGCGGTGGCGAGTGCCGCGATCGCGGCGGCGGCGATGGCGCCGCCCGTGGCCCCGGTATTGAACAGCAGCCCGAGCCTGCGCCCGGCGAACCGGGCCTGGATGGTGGCCGCCGCCAGATTGCCGGTCATGTTCGTCGTTGGCCCGGTGCGGAGCAGGAATTTGAACCCCCGGGTCATGATGCCGTCCGCCGGGGCGGTGAGTTCGATGAAAGGCGTCTGCGCCAGCTCCGCCGCCGCCGTGGCGGGGTAAGAGAGGGCGGAGGTGCCGCTGCCGAACAGGATATTGGCATGCGCGCCGGAGATCAGGCCGTTGACCGCCCCGGCGGCGGCGCTCTGGCTGGGCATGTCCGCCTGGGCCAGGGCGATGGGCTTGCCGCCGATGCCGCCTTGCGCGTTCACCTGCTCGATGGCGAGCAAAACGCCCCGCAGCGCTTCGTCGCCTTCCAGCGCATAGGCGCCGGTGAGCGGCAGGGCGGCGCCGAATTTCGGCGCGCCGGCGGGTGCGGCCGGTGTACCGGCGGTGGCGGCCCCGGCCGCGCGGGCGGCAAGCCCGAACGTGGTGGCGGCGCCGAGGAATGAACGGCGGGAGAGAGAAGACATGCGCCGCCTAACTTGCACCCGCTCCGGGTTGACGCAAGCGCGCGGACGACGGCGATATAAGCTCATGACCCTGCCAGACACGATGCGCTATATCGATTTGCCAACCCCCGGCGGCCCGGAGGCGATGACCCTGGCCAATGGCCCTCTCCCCGTGCCGAAGGATGACGAGGTGCTGATCCGCGTGATGGCGGCGGGGGTGAACCGCCCGGACGTGATGCAGCGCAAGGGTCTGTACCCGCCGCCGCCCGGCGCCAGCCCCATTCTGGGGTTGGAGGTCGCGGGCGAGGTGGCGGCGCTGGGGCCCATGGCCAGCGGGTTTTATCCGGGCCACAAGGTCGCGGCTCTGTGCAATGGCGGCGGCTATGCGGAATATGTGGCGGTGCCTTGCGGCCAGTGCGTGCATTGGCCCAGCGGCTACGACGCGCTGAAGGCCGCCGCCCTGCCGGAGAATTTCTTCACCGTCTGGGCCAACCTCTTCGACATGGCCGGGCTGCGGCCGGAGGACAGCCTGCTGGTGCATGGCGGTACCTCCGGCATCGGCCTGACCGCCATCCAGCTCGCCAGGGCGCAGGGCTCGGCCGTGTTCGCCACCGCCGGGTCGGATGAAAAATGCGCCTTCATCGAGCGCTACGGCGCCAGCGCGATCAATTATCACAAGCGGGATTTTCAGCAGGTCGTCGCCGAGGCCACGGGCAAGCGCGGCGTGGACGTGATCCTGGATATGGTGGGCGGTCCCTATATTCAAAAAAACATCAAGAGCCTCGCCCCGCGCGGGCGGCTGGTGCAGGTGGCCTTTCAGCAAGGGGCCAAGGCGGAGTTGGACCTGCTGCCGGTCATGCTCAAGCGTCTGACCATCACCGGCTCCACGCTGCGCCCGCGCACATCGGCGGAAAAGGCGGCCATCGCGGAGGCCTTGAAGCATAAAATCTGGCCGTTGCTGGAAACGGGCCGGGTCGACCCGGTGATCGACCGGGTCTTTCCCTTGGAAGAGGCGGCCAAGGCGCATGCGCTGATGGAGGCCAGCACGCATATCGGCAAGATTTTGCTGCGCGTTTCCGGTTGAGTTTTCCGGCAAAGGGAATATGGCTCGCGCAGATAAACAGGACATAGCGCAATATGAGAATTCGCCTCCTGGCCGCGGCCGCCGCCCTGCTTCTGGCCAGCTGCGCCAGCCAGCCGCAAAGCCAGGCCCAGGCCGCCAACAGCGCCGCCTGCACGGCGCAGGCCGATGCGGTCTATCGGCAGAGCACGGTGAACCTGCAAGCCCGCACGCAGCAGAATGGCCTGCGTTATGGCGCGCCGACGCAGGTTTTCGATTCCGAGCGCATGGGCGCGATGAACGACCGCGCCCTGCAGATCCAGCGTTGTGAGACGCTCGGCAACCAGAACGGTGCGCCAACCGTGAATGGGGTGCAGGTCGTCACCCCGCATATCGTCAACTAACGGAGTTTTTCATGAGCCGTATCATCCGCACCGAAGCCAGCCCGATCCTTTCCAAGGCGGTCGAATATCACGGGTTCGTCTACACCATGGGCGTGGTCGCGCAGGACACGTCCGGCGACGTCGCGGCGCAGACCAAGGACGTGCTGGCGCAGATCGATGCCCTGCTGGAAACGCATGGCACCGACAATACACGCCTGCTTCAGGCGCATATCTGGCTTAAGAATATTTCAGACCGCGCGGCCATGAACGAAGTCTGGAGCCAGTGGCTGCCAGAGGGCCAGGCGCCCGTCCGCGCTTGTGTCGAGGCCAAGCTGGCCGACCCCGTCTATCTGGTGGAGATCATGGTCACCGCCTGCCGGTGAGTTTGTTGCGGTTCAGTTTTTGTTAATAATTAAAAGGTTGGGGAGCAGGCTTTGGCTCCCCTTCCGCGCGAATCGGCCCTTATGCAACGTCCGGTGGTTGGAAAAACCGGTTCCCAGCGTTTAGGAAAATTATCTTAAACGCGGCTTGGGCGAACCGCCCGGATCAACGAAAATCTGTATCTGTTGTAATTTTGTCGCAGTGACGGGTTGCGCGCGGCGCAATCCACCCGTAGCGGTTACACATGGTTTCTTGGCGTTTCATTCGGCTCGGGTAGATATAAATGACCGGTTACAGGGCGGATAAGTCTTTCCGCGGCGCCATGCGCGCTTTGTTTGCGGGTATCTCTTTCGCGGCCATGGCCGCTCTGCTTCCCACCGCCGCCCAGGCTTCCACCACCCATCACGAATCCTCCCGGACCACCCATGGCGTTAGTCATTCCACGCACAGGCTCGCCAGCAACACGCATAAGAGCAGCAAGAGCGAACACCGGCTGACCCGTACCGCCTCCACCCATCATTCCGAGAGCAAGGCCCGTCTCAACGGCCATACCAGCCACGCCAAGACGCATTACGCCTCGACCAAGCATTCCAGCCATTACCGCCAGCACCAGCGCATGGCCGAATTCCGTCATTCCCGCCTGCAATGCGTGCCTTATGCGCGCGAGGTCTCGCATATCCAGCTTTCCGGCGATGCCTTCCTCTGGTGGGCGCAGGCGGCGGGCCGCTATGAGCGCGGCAATATGCCGGTGGTGGGCTCGGTGCTGAATTTCCGCTCCATCGGCCGCATGCCGCTGGGCCATGTCGCCGTCGTCACGGCGGTGCTGGATTCACGCACCATCCTCGTGACCCAAGCCAATTGGGTGCCAGGCACCATCACCAACGACGTGACCGTGCAGGATGTCTCGCCGGACAATAACTGGACCCAGGTGCGCGTCGAGCTGGGCGGCACCACCACCATGGGCTCGGTCTATCCGACCTATGGTTTCATCTATGACCGTCCCGCCACCGGCACCGTCATTGCCTCCGGCGGTGGCCGCAACGAAGTGGCCGAGGCGCCAATTTCCCGCCCCGTGGCGGCCGAGGCGCCAAACCGCAACCTGCAATAACGCCACCCCCGCCGTGCCCGTCCGGCGCGGCGTTTGCCCGGGCCTCCGGTTTATCTGGTCTTGAGGCGGCGTTTTTCAAGACGCCGGGCATATCCTCTTCCCGCCATGCGGGTTTTGCCACCTTGCCCGTGCGTGGTTAAGCTGCCTCAGCTCAATCTTGAGGAGAGATGCATGACCACGGCAAATTCCCGCACGGCCGATCATCCGATCGAACCGGTTTTCCTGGAGCGCTGGTCGCCCCGCGCCTTCACCGGCGAAGCGATTTCCGAACATACCCTGCGCACCATGATCGAAGCGGCACGCTGGGCGCCGTCCTCCTATAATTCCCAGCCTTGGCGCTTTCTCTATGCGCGGCGCGACAATGCGCATTGGGACAAATTCCTGGGACTGCTGAACGAGTTCAATCAAAGCTGGGCGAAGACCGCTTCCGCGATCGTGTTCGTGGTCTCGGCGGAGACCATGTCCGTGCCGGGCAAGGACACGCCGGTGCCGTCTTACAGCCACTCCTTCGATGCCGGTGCCGCCTGGGGGTATCTGGCGCTACAGGCCGCCTTCATGGGCTGGCAGGCGCATGGCATGGTCGGCATCGCCTTCGACAGGGTCTATACGGAATTGAAGATACCGGCGGGCTACCGGGTCGAGGCCGCCCTGGCCATCGGCCGCCAGGGGCCGAAGGACCTGCTGCCCGAGGCCTTGCAGGCCCGTGAAGCGCCCAGCCCACGCAAGCCGGTGACGGACATCGCCTATGAGGGTGGCTTCTGAGAGACCCGGCGCGGGGATCGCCCCCGCGTTTGATCGTCTGTTGAATCTCCCTTTTGCCGGGGGCTTGCCCGCGTTCTGAGATCTGGCCCCTTGCATAAAAAGGGCCGGATCCGGCGGTCCGCGCGATTTTGCCCGTGCCTTGGCCGCGCGGTGGACGAAGCTCCAGGCCGGGGCGGCTCACGCGGGCAGTCTGGCGGTCAAGCTCCCGGGCAGCAACCGCAGCAGCCCGGCCCGCGTGCGGTGCCAGAAGGCCGAGAGCAGCAGCAGCGCGCATCCCGCGATCAGCGCCGTCACCGCCAGGCTGCCCGCCTCATTGCCGGTGCTGTGCAGCACATGCGCCAGCGCATAGATCACATAGCCCAGCGCCGAGACCAGCAAGGCGCGCCGGTCCACCAGCAGCGCCACCAGGGCCAGGGCCGCATAGAGCCCCACGGCCACGCCGGCGTCGCCGGAATGGCCGCCCTTGAGCAGCCCCAGCAGATAAAACGCCGGATGCACCAGCAAGGGGGCCGCCAGCAGATGCAGCCAGAACGCCACATCCGCCCGGCGGGTTTGGCGGGTCCTGTCGGACATGTCCCAGCGCAGGGCCAGGGCGAACACGCAAAGCCCGCCCAGGATCGTCAGCCAGGGCCAGTAGGGCAGCAGCCATGGGGCCAGCCCCAGCATCAGGAAAATAACCAGCAACACCAGTGAGGCGACGCCCGCCGCCACGGTGATGGGCACATGAAACCGCAGCCAATGGGCATAGATGGCCAGGGCTTCCAGCCCCGCCGTGAAGCCGACCGTGAGATAAAGCCCGGTCTTGGTGCCGACCGCGCCAAAGGGCAGAAAGCTGAGCAGATGGCCGGAGACCCATACCCCCACCACATGCAGCAGCAGCTCCGCCACCCCCTTGGCATAGAGCAGCAGCAGCAGAATGCTGGGCAGCGCCATATGGCGCTGGCGAGTAAAATATTCGGCCAGCAGCCAGGCCTCCGCGATCATCGCCACGCCGCGCGTCAAGGCCGAGCCGGTCAGTATATAGGTGGCGATGGCCACCAGCGCGATGGCGATGCTGACGAAAATATCGTTGAACCCGCTCAGCAGCCGCACATATTCCTCATCCACCGCCGGGCTTTGCCGGTGGGCGGCGACATGGGCGCGGAACCTGGCGACATCCCCGGCGGAGAGAACGCCATGCCGCACGGCCTCGTCGAGATCTGATTCACTGTACATGGGCGCGATATTGGTCCGTCGCGCGCCCATTCGCCAGGGGCGGGCGGGCAACAAAAAACCCCGGGGCTGCCCCCGGGGTTTCCTGTTTCAGGCTGAGAGGCCGGATCAGAAATCCATGCCGCCCATGCCGCCCATGCCACCCATGTCGGGGGCGGGGGGAGCCTTCTTCTCGGGGCGCTCGGTCACACCGGCTTCGGTGGTGATGATCAGCGAGGCCACGGAGGCGGCGTCCTGCAGGGCGGTGCGCACAACCTTGGTCGGGTCGATGATGCCGGCGGCCACCATGTCCTTGAACGCGCCGCTCTGCGCGTCATAGCCATGGGCGTAATCGGCGGTGTCGAGCACCTTGCCGGCGATCACGGCGCCGTCCTCGCCAGCGTTCTCGGCGATCTGGCGCAGCGGCACCTGGATGGCGCGGCGGATGATCTCGATGCCGGTATGCTGGTCGTTATTCTCGGCCTGCAGACCTTCCAGCACCTTCACGGCGCGGGCCAGGGCCACACCGCCACCGGGGACGATGCCTTCCTCAACCGCGGCGCGGGTGGCGTGCAGCGCGTCGTCCACACGGTCCTTGCGCTCCTTCACCTCAACCTCGGAGGCGCCGCCGACGCGGATCACGGCAACACCGCCGGCCAGCTTGGCCAGGCGTTCCTGTAGCTTCTCGCGGTCGTAGTCGGAGGTGGTCTCCTCGATCTGCGCGCGGATCTGGTTGACGCGCCCGGTGATGTCCTCCTTCGAGCCCACACCCTCGATGATGGTGGTGTTCTCTTTCTCGATCAGCACCTTCTTCGCGCGGCCCAGCATGGCCAGCGTCACGGTCTCAAGCTTGATGCCCAGATCCTCGGAGATCACCTGGCCACCGGTCAGGATGGCGATGTCCTCCAGCATGGCCTTGCGGCGGTCGCCGAAGCCAGGGGCCTTCACGGCGGCGATCTTCAACCCGCCGCGCAGCTTGTTCACCACCAGGGTGGCCAGGGCCTCGCCCTCGACATCCTCGGCGATGATCAGCAGCGGCTTGCCGGACTGCACGACAGCTTCCAGCAGCGGCAGCATCGGCTGCAACTGGGAGAGCTTCTTCTCGAAGATCAAGATATACGGGCTGTCGAGATCCGCGATCATCTTCTCCGGGTTGGTGATGAAATACGGAGAGACATAGCCACGGTCGAACTGCATGCCCTCGACCACGTCCAGCTCGGTCTGGATGCCCTTGGCTTCCTCAACCGTGATCACGCCCTCATTGCCGACCTTCTGCATGGCCTGGGAGATCATGTCGCCGATCTCGGATTCGCCATTGGCGGAGATGGTGCCGACCTGCGCGGTCTCGGCCGGGGTGGTGATCTTCTTGGTGCGGGTCTTCAGCTCTTCCACGACGGCGGCAACCGCCTTGTCGATGCCGCGGCGCAGATCCATCGGGTTCAGCCCGGCGGCCACGGCCTTCACGCCCTCGCGCACGATGGCCTGGGCCAGCACGGTCGCGGTGGTGGTGCCGTCGCCGGCCAGGTCGTTGGTCTTGGAGGCGACTTCGCGGATCAGCTGCGCGCCCAGATTCTCGAACTTGTCGGACAGTTCGATTTCCTTGGCGACGGACACGCCATCCTTGGTGATGCGCGGCGCGCCGAAGCTCTTCTCAATGACGACGTTGCGGCCCTTGGGGCCCAGCGTCACCTTGACGGCATTGGCGAGAACATCGACGCCGCGCAGCATGCGGTCGCGCGCGTCGGAACCAAAACGGACGTCTTTGGCAGCCATATGTGTGACTCCTTAAGAATTGTTGAGCGTCCTGACGACGGAGCGGCCTTGCCGCGAGGTCTGGCTCAGGAAGCTGAGAAAATCAGGCGGCGATGATGCCGAGAATGTCGGATTCCTTCATGATCAGCAGGTCTTCCCCGTCGATCTTGACTTCGGTGCCGGACCATTTGCCAAACAGCACGCGGTCGCCGGCCTTCACATCCAGGGCCACCAGGGCGCCGGTCTCGTTGCGGGCACCCGGGCCAGCGGAGACGATTTCACCTTCCTGCGGCTTTTCCTTGGCGGTGTCGGGGATGATGATGCCACCCGCGGTCTTTTCCTCCGCGGTGATGCGGCGGACGACAACGCGGTCGTGCAAGGGGCGGAAATTCGCCATGTTGATCGCTCCTAAACATTATGTCTTAAAAGCTTTCCAGCCTGTCCGGCCCAATCTGCGGCACCGCGGCTGTTAGCACTCCCTTTGTGAGAGTGCCAAGGGTGTAGCCCGACCTTTAATCAGAAGTCAAGAACAGGCAGCACTCCGAAAGGCTGAGTGCCAAGTTTCTGGTTTCATTGAAGAATTTAGTTGCAAACCAGGGGGTTGTGTATGGCAGTCTGATGAAACCCCGGGGACACGCCACATTCAAGCCGATGGAGCGATTGGAGCATGTCCCTTGCCTTGCAGATGCGCGATTACCGCCTGACCACCGCCGAGATCCTCTATCACATGCCAGATCATCCCGGTCTGTTGCAGAGCTATGTCTGGCAGGAGCTGGATCTCGCCCCGCAATTCCCGGCGCTGCATAAATTCCTGGATTTCTGGGCATCCAACCTGGATGGCAAATTACACTCCGTGCGTGTCGCGCAAGCCGGGCTCATCGCGCCGCCGCGCTGGCGCGCCGGGCAGTTGCTCACCCTGCATTGATCTTGAGATTCCCGAGTTTTTTAAAGAGGCTGTTGGAGCGCCCGCTTAGCCGTTCGGCAGTTCCACCAACCGGAACAGCCCCAGGGGCGCCATGTTCCTCACCGTGGCGGCGGCCAGGTCCGCCCCGGTGAACATATGGCCCAGCCGGAAGTCCGGATGCCAGCCGAGCAGGCCAGAAGCTCCCGCCATAGCGCGTTCCACCCACCAGACCGGTCCGCTCTCCCGGGCGAAGTGATTGACGAACAGGATCTTGCCGCCGGGCTTCACCACCCGGCGCAGTTCCCGCACCAGCGCCTGTGGGTCCGGCACCACGGAGGCCACGAACATCGCCACCGCCACGTCGAAACTGCCATCCTCGAAGCTGGTGGCCTGGGCGTCCATTTCCAGCAGCGCCTCGACATGATGCAGCCCCAGCCCGGCCGCGCGTTCCCGGGCGATGGCCAGCATGTCCCGCGAAAGATCGATACCCGTGATCTGTTTCTTGGCCGCATAAAGCGGCAGGGCCAGGCCGGTGCCGACCCCCACTTCCAGCACCTTGGCGCCGGGGGTGTCATTGACCGCCGCCACGGCGGCGCGCCGGGCCTGGCGGGAGATCAGTCCGAACCAGCTATCGTAGGATTTGGCATAACGTGAATAGGCGGCACGGATTGTATCGGCATCCAGTTTCGCGCGCGGGCCCTCAAGGGCCGCGCCGGAGACATCTCGCATCCTGTAAGTCCTTGGCGCCCGTCATAAAACAGTAACTGAACATTGCGGCGTAATGGGCGCGGGCGCAATGGGCTGACGCGGTTTTTAACCGGAAAGCGCGGCCGAGACGATACCCGGCGTGAGAATTTGCGGTAATTTCACCGGCTGGCCGCCCCCGGGTGGATAATAAAGATAAAGCGGCACGCCGGCGCGGTGATTCGCCGTCAGCAAGGCGGTGATGGCGGGGTTCCGGTCCGTCCAGTCGCCCACCAGCACGGTTACATGCTTGTCCTTGAACAGTTTTTGCACCGTGGCGGATGCAAGGGTGGAGCGTTCATTCACCTGACAGGTGATGCACCAGGCGGCGGTAAGGTCGATGAAGACCGGCTTGCCGTCCGCCCGCAAGGCGGCCAGCGCCGCCGCGCTATAGGGTTTGGCGTCGGGCAGGCTCAAGGCGTCTGCGGCGGGCGCCGCGTGGAAAAACGGCAGCAACACCAGGACCAGCAGCGCGAAAACCGGGCGGCGCGGCAAGGCCAGCCCCAGTGCCAGCGCGCCCAGCCCCAGCAGCGCCAGACCGGGCAGGCCCGCCTGCCGGAACAAAACCCAGCCCAGCCACAAAAAGGTGGCGAACATCGGCACCGCCAGGATTTTCTGCGCCACCATCATCCAGCGTCCGGGGCGGGGCAGGGCGGCGGCCAGATGCGGCACCGCCGCCAGAACCAGAATCGGCAAGGCCAGCCCCAGCCCCAGCGCCAGGAACAGCCCCATGGCGGGCAAGGGCGCCATCGCCAGCGCGGCGGCAATGGCGGCCCCCATGAAAGGGGCGGTGCAGGGTGTGGCCACCAGCACGGCCAGCAGCCCGGTGAAAAAACTATGTTGTGCGGGAATCCGCCCGATAAAGCCGGGCATGGAGAGATGAAACAGCCCGGCCAGGCTCAGCCCCGCCGCCAGAATCACCCAGGCCGCCAGCGCCACGAAAATGGGGGATTGAAACTGAAACCCCCAAAACGCGCCGATTCCGGCGGCCCGCAAGCCCAACAGCACCCCACCCAGTACCGCCATGGACAGCAAAATGCCCGCCGTATACCCCAGCGCCTCGCGCCTGATATGCCCATGCGCCGCGCCCCCCATCCTGGCGAAGGCGGCGGCCTTCATCGCTAGCACCGGAAACACGCAAGGCATCAGGTTCAGGATCAACCCGCCCGCCAGCGCCAGCAGCCACCAGGGCGCGTGCGAGGCCGGCGGTGCCGGCGTGGCCGTCAGGCTCAGCGCCTGGGTCTGCCCGCTCGGGTCGGTAAGCTCCACCACGCCGGAGAGTTTGGCGGGGGGCGGGCCCGCCAGTTTCAGCCGCAGGGCCAGCCCGCCTGTGTCGAACGACAAGGGCTGCGGCGCGTCATTCACGAGAACGCTGGCGGAATCGGGGAAGAATCGGGCGGTTTTCACCTGGGACGCGCTCACCCCCGTGAGGCAGAGCGTGCCATCGGCGCTCAGATGCGCCGGATAGGGCGAGGGCACGATGGAAGGCCCGGCGGGAAACAACCCGGCCTCGGCCGAGGCGCCCCCCGTCAGGGGCAGGGTGAAATCGGCATGTTCCGGCACGCACTGGTCGGAGCAGACCAGCCAATGTGCTTGCACGCTGACCTGATCGCCGCTCACATGGCTGGCGGTGAAGGGCAGCACCACATGGCCGGAGAGCACATAGGCCCCAATTCCGGCCTGTGAAAAAAATTCCGGGGGTGGAAAGGCGATCGGCCCCAGGGCCGTCGGCGCGTCCGCGCTCACGCTGGGGGGGAAGCCGGCATCGCCCGGGTCGCGCCAATAAATATGCCAGCCCGGTTTCAGCTTGAAATCCAGCGCCAGTGTCACTTGCCCGTTGTCCGCCTGGTTGGCGGCGGAGATCAGCCGGACCTCGTCGCGGGACGAATGATAAGAGGGGCTGGAGGCCGCCAGCGCCAGATGTGGCAGCAGCAGCAAGGCAAGCGGAAGCAGAAAACGCATGGGCGGGAATATCGCATGAACGCGCGGGCTCTGATACCAGGGCACGGCATGATTTACCTTCCCGTTACAGAAGTTCTGCCGGATTTGCTGCATGTCCTGAAGCCCGAGGGTGGCAATGCCGTGCTGGTGGCGCCGCCTGGGGCGGGCAAAACCACCAAGGTGCCGCTGGCCGCCCTTGAGGCGGGGCTGGGCAAAATCCTGTTGCTGGAACCGCGCCGCCTGGCCGCCCGCGCGGCGGCGATGCGCATGGCCGAGCTGCTGGGCGAGGTCGCTGGCGAGCAGGTGGGCTTCCGCACCCGGCTGGACAGCGCCGTGGGCCCCAAAACCCGGATCGAGGTCATCACCGAAGGGCTGCTCACCTCCCGCCTGCTGTCCGACCCCGGACTCTCCGGCGTGAATCTGGTGATCTTCGACGAGGTGCATGAGCGCAGCCTGGAGGCCGATCTGGCCTTGGCCCTGGTGCGTGACCTGCAACGCACATTGCGCCCGGAATTGCGGATCCTCGCTATGTCCGCCACCGCCGAGGCGGAAAAATTTTCCGCCCTGCTGGATGCGCCCATCGTCGTCAGCGACGGTAAATTATTTCCGGTGGAGGTGATCCACGCCAAGCGGGATCTCATGTCCCCGCGCGATCTGCCCGACGCCGCCGCCAAGGCGGTGGGCGAGGCGTTGGTGGCGCATCCGGGGGATATTCTGGTCTTTTTGCCCGGCATGGCCGAAATCCGCCGGGCCGAGCAGGCGCTGGCCCGCTGCCCGGCCTTGGTGTTGCCCTTGCACGGCGATCTCTCGCGCGAGGCGCAGGACAAGGCCCTGCGGGAGCATCCGGAACGCCGGGTGGTGCTGTCCACCTCCATCGCGGAAACCTCGCTCACCGTGCCGGGTGTGCGCATCGTCATCGATGGCGGTTACCGCCGTGCTCCGGTGCTGGATACGGCTTCGGGCCTGACAAGACTGACCACCCAGCGCATCTCCCGCGCCGCCGCCGCGCAGCGTGCCGGGCGCGCGGGGCGCCTGGGGCCCGGCGTGGCCATCCGGCTCTGGAGCGAGGCGCTGAATCGCGGCCTGGCGCCATTCGACCGGCCGGAGATTTTCGCCGCCGAACTGTCGGGCCTCGCCTTGGCCTGCGCCGCCTGGGGGGACGCCCCGGCCGATCTGCCCTTCCCGGACGCGCCGCCGGAAGGGGCGTTGAAAGCCGCGCACGCCTTGCTGCAAGGCCTGGGTGCGTTGGACGAGACGGGCAGGATCACCCCCCTGGGCCGCGAGATGGCCCGCCTGCGGGCCGAGCCGCGCCTGGCCGCGATGATGCTGGCCGCGCCGGACAAACCCACCCGCGCCCTGGCCGCCGACATCGCCGCGATTCTGGAGGAGCGCGATTGTCTCCCCCAAGCCGCGTCGGCGGATCTGGCCTCGCGGCTGGAGGCTCTGGCCGGGCGCGGCGAGGGGGACAGGGCCATCCTCTCCCGTGTGCGCCAGGCCGCCAGGATTTACCGCAACCGGCTGGGGGTGGGGACAATTCCCGGTTTTGGCCCGCCCGGGCCCATCGTGGCGGCGGGATTCCCGGACCGGATCGGCCAGGCGCGCGGGGAGGCGGGGTCTTACCGTCTCGCGGGGGGCGGTTCGGGCAATCTGCCGGCTTCGGACCCGCTGGCGCGCTCCAAGCTCATCGCCGTGGCGGCGCTGGATGGGCGCGGCGCCAGGATCCGCCTTGGCGCCGCGCTGGATGTGAATGACTTGCCGGATTTTCTGGCCGCCCGCTGCAAAACCACGCGCGAGACCGGGTTTGAGCCGGTGAGTGGGGTTGTCTCGGTGCGCGAGCGTGTGCGGCTGGGCAATCTGGTATTGGCGGACCGTTCCGCCGCTCCGGCGCCCGAGGAAATCCAGGCCGCCCTGGCCCAGGCGCTTTCCACCCGCCTGGACCAGCTCGATTGGACCGAAGCGGCGGATAATCTCTGTGCCCGCGTGGCGGTGATGCGGGGGCTGGACGCGGATTATCCGGATTGTTCCCGCATCGCCCTCGCCGCCAGCGTGCAGGATTGGCTGGCCCCCTATCTCGCGGGAATGACCAGCCTGAAAGAGGCGAAAAGCCTGGATCTTTGCCAGCTTCTCCGCGCGCGCCTCTCCCGCGAGCAAGCCGCGCGGCTGGATAAGGAGCTGCCCGCCGAGCTGCATCTCAAGGGCGGGCGGGTGAGGGTGGATTATTCAGGCCCGGTGCCCGTGGCCTCGGCTCGCGCCCATGTGTTTTATGGCACGGATTCCACGCCGGGCCTGGCGGGCGGTAAAATTCCGCTGCAACTGGCGCTGCTTTCCCCGGCGCAACGCCCCATTGCCATCACGGCGGATCTGGCCGGGTTCTGGCGCGGTGGCTGGGCAGATGCGCGGCGCGACATGCGCGGGCGCTATCCCAAGCATGACTGGCCGGAGCGGCCCTGGGAGTAAGGGGCGGTGGAGCCAGGGGGGGACGGATTTGGACATAAGATTGGACATAAGATGGGTTTGCGGATGGGTTTGCCGCGTAAATCCATCTTATGTCATCCGCCTCCGGGTGGTTCACAGCCGGCGGTAAGGGGTGACGGGTTGCAGGCAGATTTCCCCATGCCGGGCCCAGCGCACCTGGACCTTCACGGTTTCGCCGGTCGGCAGTTCAAGCTGGAAGGCGCCGAACAATTCCGGCTCTTCCTCGAAGGTGACACGGTAAAGCTCCCCATGGGTGCCCAGCAGGGCGCATTCATGGCAATTGGGTATGCCTGTCTCGCCATTGGGCAGGATGACCTTCGTGACGGGGTTGAGAATACGCAATTCGAGCTTGTTGCCCTCCGTCGCATGCACGGTGACGATACGTTCCCAGCCATCGGCATGTTCCAGATGCAGCTCCTGACCGATTTCGAAATGCCGGGCCGCGTCTGGAAAGGGGGAGAGAATCACGGCGCTGTACCCCGCGAGCGAACAATCCGTGATGCGGCATTTATGCTGGCGCGGATGGTCTGAAGTCCTCAGGATGGTGCGTTGCGCCAGGTAGCTGCCCGTTTCGACCTTGCGCTGCTGCGTCAGATGTTGCTGCCGCGCCGGTGGCGGGGTGGTGAGCGGGGTGGCTCTGAATGTCATCTTCGGCCTCCATCGTTTATCGACGATTATCGGTTGGGATCCCAAGGGGAGCGTTGGACCCAGGGCTATGGATCCGGCATGCCCCATGGGGGCATCATTATTACATCTGGTTAAGAAATAATTATAAAATCAAAACGCTTTTTTTGTGCAAAACGCTTTTTTCGTGAAGGAGCCAGCATGTTTTGATTTTGACGAAAATTTGTTTCCGGGTCTGTCGCGCGCGGGCGGGCGCGGCGGCGTGTGCGAGGGGAAAGGCGCTGAGGGGAAACTGGAGCGGGTAGCGGGAATCGAACCCGCGCGTCGAGCTTGGGAAGCTAGCAGGCTACCATTACATCATACCCGCGCCGTGGGGCGTACATAGTCGTTTGGCATTGACCGCGCAAGCGGGCGGGCGTAGGGCGGTTTGACCTCGTGATTTGTCCGGCCGGATTGCGGCGAGGCTTCCCCCGCCGGGGAAGGAGTGAAACAAGCGCGCTAAAGAGGCTCCGGGCGCGTTGCGCCCTGGTCTTCCCGTGGCCGGACGAATCTTGTTTGCAAAGATAGGCCGCGCACCGATGTCTGAACCGCTGAAAACCCACCTTGCCACGGATTTGATCCATGCCGGGCGTATCCGCACCGATCTGGATGAAAATGGCGAGGCGCTCTTCCTGACTTCCGGCTTCACCTATGAAAGCGCCGATATGGCCGAGGCCGTGTTCGCCAATCAGATCGAGCATTTTCAATATTCCCGTTTCGCCAACCCGACCGTGACGATGCTCCAGGACCGTCTGGCGCGGATCGAGGGGGCCGAGGCCTGCCGCGCCACGGCCACCGGCATGGCGGCGGTGCACGCGGCGGTGATGTGCGGGCTGAAGGCCGGGCAGCGCGTTGTCGCCGCCCGTGCCTTGTTTGGTTCCTGCCACTGGATCGTCTCCACCCTGCTGCCGCAATTCGGCATTGAGAGTGTGTTCGTGGATGGCGCCGATCTGGAGGCCTGGACGCAGGCGCTGAGCCAGCCCACCGCGCTGGTGCTGCTGGAAAGCCCCTCCAACCCGATGCTGGAGATCGTGGATCTGCGGACGGTTTCCCGCCTTGCCCACGCGGCTGGCGCGGTGGTGGTGGTGGATAATGTCTTCGCCACCCCGCTGCTGCAAAAGCCGTTGGAGCTGGGCGCCGACGTGGTGGTGTATTCCGCCACCAAGCATATGGACGGCCAGGGCCGCGTGCTGGGCGGGGCGGTGCTGTCCTCCCGGCAATGGATCGAGGAGGTGTTTCAGCCCTTTTTCCGTAATACCGGGCCTTCGCTGTCGCCGTTCAATGCCTGGGTGATCCTGAAGGGGCTGGAGACCATGCAGCTGCGCGTGAAGGCGCAGGGCGATAACGCGGAGAAGGTGGCGCAATTCCTGGAAGGCCATCCGAAGGTCGCGCGCGCGCTCTATCCCACGCTGGCCTCCTTCAAGCAGCGCGAACTGGCGATGAGCCAGATGAGCGGCGGCGGCACGCTGGTGGCCTTCGAGCTGAAGGGGGGCAAGGAAGAGGCGTTCCGCATGATGAACGCGTTCCGGGTTATCACGATCTCGAATAACCTGGGCGACACGAAATCGCTGGCCACGCATCCGGCCACGACCACGCATATGAAGATCGGCGCGCAGGAGCGCGCGCGCCTTGGCATCACCGATGGGTGTGTGCGCCTGTCCGTGGGGCTGGAGGATGCGCGGGATCTGATCGAGGATCTGACCCAGGCGCTGGCGCGGGTTTGAGCGGGAAGGGCCGGGGAGCCTCCCCGGCCCTTTGTTTGTGTTTATGTGGACCAGCGCCCGATGCCCGCCCGGCGGGCGCGCGCGGCGACATAAAAGGTCCAGACGATCTGCACCACCAGCGGCACCAGCCCGATCCATAGCCGCGGGAGGGAGGGGGTGCTGATGAAGGCGATGGCGGTGAGGCCGCCCAGCACCGCGAACAGCCAGTGAATGATGGTCACGAGCTTGGCGTCCATTCCCGCGCGGTGCGCGACCTGGTAAAGATGCCCGTTATGGGCGCGGGCGATATTCTCGCCCGCCAGCGTGCGCCGGACCAGGGTGAAGGTGACATCGTACAAGACGCCCGAGAGCAGGAAGGGCACCAGCAGGAAGGACATCTGCACCTGCTCGAAGCGCGCGGCCGCCACGCCGAACAAGGCCAGCATGAAGCCGCAGAACTGGCTGCCGACATCGCCCATGAAGATCCGCCCCCGGGGGAAGTTGAAAGGCAGGAACCCCAGCACCCCGCCGGCCAGCAGCAGCGAGGCGGTGTAGATGAAGAAACCGCCCAGCACCCCGGCGATGCCCGCCAGGAACAGGCAGGCGATGAGCGTGACGCCGGCCGCCAGGCCGTTCAACCCGTCGATGAAATTCATCGCGTTGGTGATGTAGAGCAGGAACAGCATGGTCACGGGGAGGCCGACCCAGCCCAGATCGGCATAGCCGATGAAGGGCAGGGCAACGACGTGAATCCAGAGCCCCGAGACAAGCACCGCCGCCGCGGCGAGAAACTGGCCGCCGAGCTTCACGGTGTAGGGCATGTTCACCACGTCATCCAGCATGGAGACCGCCGCGATCAGGACCGCCGCCGCGATGACGCCGATGAAATAAGGCTCCGCCAGCCGTGAGACGTGGCCGTAGCGGTACAGCAGCAGCACGCCGAGCAGAAAGGCGCAGACAATCCCCACCCCGCCGGATTTGGGCGTGACCTGCGTGTGGGCCTTGCGGGCATCGGGCCGGTCGGGCACGCCGATGGAGATCATGATGCGGACAAGGATGCCCGAAAAGATGGCGAGTCCGGCCATCAGGGCCAGGTGGCGCGGCAATGCGAGATCGGAAAGGATGGTCAGGGTCATGCGGCGCGGACCATGGCGGAAACGCACGCAAATTTGAAGATGCCCGGATTTCACCTGGGCGGGGCTTGCGGTGCTTTCGCGCGCGCGTCAGAAGCAAGCGGGTCAAACCGGGCGGAGGCTTTGAGGTGAGGATCGCGATTATCGGCGGCGGTTATGTCGGGCTCGTCTCGGGTGCCTGTTTCGCGGAGTTCGGTGTGGCGGTGGCGGTGGCGGAGGCGGATCCGGCCAAGCGCGACATGCTGCTGGCGGGGCGGATTCCCATTTATGAACCAGGGTTGGACAAGCTGGTGGAGAATAATGTCGCCGCCGGGCGGCTGACATTTCCGGACACGCTGGGCGAGGCGATCGCCGGCGCGGAGGCGGTGTTCATCGCGGTTGGCACGCCCACGCGGCGTGGCGACGGGCATGCCGATCTGACCTATGTGTTCGCGGCGGTGGAGCAGGTGCTGGCGACGCTGGATCATCCGGCCGTGATCGTCACCAAATCCACCGTGCCGGTGGGCACGGGGCGGAAAATTCTGGAGATGGCGCGCCAGCTGCGCCCGGATCTGGCGGTGGAGGTGGCCTCCAACCCTGAATTTTTGCGCGAGGGCAGCGCCATCCCGGATTTCATGCGGCCGGACCGCGTGGTGGTGGGGGCCGAGAGCGAGCGCGCGCGCGATGTGCTGCGCCAGCTCTACCGGCCGCTTTATCGGCTGGAAAGGCCGATCATCTTCACCGGGCTGGAGACGGCGGAGCTGATCAAATATGCCGCCAACGGGTTTTTGGCGATGAAGATCACCTTCATCAACGAGATGGCCGATCTGTGCGAGAAAGTGGGCGCGGACGTGACCGACGTGGCGCGCGGCATCGGGCTGGATGGGCGGATCGGCAAGAAATTCCTGCATGCCGGGCCGGGATTTGGCGGCTCCTGTTTTCCCAAGGACACGCTGGCGCTGATGCGGATCGCCGAGGAGGCGGGCGCGCCCTCGCGGCTGATCCAGTCCGTGGTGGCGGTGAACGATGCCCGCAAGGAGGGGTTGGCTTCCCGCGTGGCGGCGGCGTGCGGCGGGGATTTGCAGGGCAAGGTGGTCGCGGTGCTCGGCCTCGCCTTCAAACCGGAAACCGACGATATGCGCGAGTCCCCGGCGCTGGCGTTGATTCGCGGCCTGGTCTCGCGCGGCGCGACCGTGCGGGCCTACGATCCGGAGGCGATGGCAACGGCCCGCCCGCTGCTGCCCGAGGCGGTGATCCTGGCCGAGACCGCCGACGGGGCCTTGACCGGGGCGGACGCGCTTGTTCTGATTACCGAGTGGAACGAGTTTCGTGTGCTGGCGCCCGCGCGGCTGCGGGAATTGATGCGTGGCGATGTCGTGGTCGATTTGCGCAATGTGTACGACCCGGGGCCGCTGCGCGCCGCCGGCTTCAGCTATACCGGCATTGGCCGCGCCACGCCGTGACGCCGCCCCGACGCTTCTGAACCCCAAGCCGCGAGGATTGACCGCTTGAACGCCGTGCATGCGCAGTATCCGGGTTTCGCCAATCCCGAGTTGCTTGAGAAAATTCCGCTGACCGCCAGGACCATTTTGGATGTGGGCTGTGCCGGAGGGGCGCTGGGGGCGGATTATCTGCGCCGCAACCCGTCCTGCCGGGTGCTGGGCATCGAACGCGACGAGGCCGCCGCCGCCCAGGCCCGCCAGCGCCTCACGGAGGTGTTCACCGGCGATGTGGAAGAGACGCCGATGCCCTTCGAGGCGCCGGACGGGATCGATTGCATCATCTACGGCGATGTGCTGGAGCATCTGGTCGACCCCTGGGCGGTGCTGAAGGCGCATGCGCGCCATCTCTCCCCGCAGGGCACCGTGCTGGTCTGCATGCCCAATATCGAGCATTGGAGCTTTGTGGCGCGGCTGCTGACCGGCAAGTTCGATTATGAGGATCAGGGGCTGTTCGACCGCACGCATCTGCGCTGGTTCACCCCGCGGACCATGGCGCGGGCGCTGGGCGAGGCCGGGCTGGAGCTTTCCGATGCGATGCCGAGGCCGATCGCCACCGACCAGGCCGAGCAGTTTTGCGCCGTCATGGCGCCGGTGCTGGAGGCGCTGGGGGTGGACCAGCAGGATTATTTCAACCGCGCGGCGCCGTTGCAGGTCATCTGGCGGGCGCGCAAGGCCGCGCCGGCGCGCCTGGAGCTGACGGCGACCATGCTGGCGCCGCAGGGCGGTGTGTCGGATGTGCGGGTGATCGAGCCGCTGCGCGCCCTGCGCACGGATAGCTCGCTTTATGGCAATATCGTCTCCGAAGCGGCGTTGCAGCCGCGCCTGGAGGACACGCCGCGCATCGCCATTCTGCACCGCCCCTTGCTGCTGGGCGAGGCCGGGCTGCGGCGCGTCCGCGCGCTGCTGGAGAAGGATTATGTCGTTGTCAGCGAGTTCGACGATCATCCGATGTTCATGGAGGAGCGCGGGGTGAATCTGGACGAGTTGCTCACCTTCCGCGGCGTGCATGCGGTGCAGACCAGCACGCCGGTCCTGGCCGAGGCGCTGCTGGCGGAGAACCCCGAGGTGGCGGTATTCCCGAACGGCGTGTTCGAGCTGCCGCCGGTGCATAATTTCCAGGACATGGAGCATCTGAGCCTGTTTTTCGGGGCGTTGAACCGGGAGAAGGATTGGATGCCGCTGATGCCGGTTCTGAACGAGGTGGCGCGCGCGGTGGGCGACAGGCTGCGCTTCCGGGTGCTGTACGACCAGGGTTTTTACGAGGCGCTAGAGACGCCGCATAAGAGCTTCGAACCCACGCTGGTCGATTATGCCGGCTATGTGCGCGAGCTGGGGGCGGCGGATATAAGCTTCATGCCGCTGGAGGATACTCCCTTCAACCGCGCCAAGTCGGATTTGAAATTCATCGAGGCCGGGGCCTCGCGCGTGTGCGCCCTGGCGAGCCGGGTGGTTTATGCGGGCGCCATCCAGGATGGCAAGACCGGCGCGCTGTTCACCGGCCCGGCGGAACTGCGCGCGGCGCTGCTGCGGCTGCTGGCCTACCCCGAGGCGACGCGGCGCCTGGCCGACGGGGCGCGGGCTTATGTCGCGCGGGAGCGCATGCTGGCTTATCAGGTGGCGGCGCGGGCGCAATGGTACCGTGGATTATGGGAGCGCCGGGCCGAATTGAACGAGGCGTTGCGGGCGCGCGTGCCGGAGCTGTTCGTCTGATGGCCGGGGAGGAGAAACGCCACCTTACCAGCCATTGCGACCTGGCATGGCTGACGGGAGAGGCGGATGGCATGGTCTGCCCGAATTGCGGCCATGCCGGCCCGGCGGCGAGGCTGGCGGCCCTGGATTACGATCTGCTCGGCAGTGCGGGACATTATACCCTGCTGCGCTGCGGCCATTGCGGTGTGCGCTTTACCGATGCCGCGCCGGGCATGGATTATGCCGGGGACGAGCTAGTGGAGATCGGCTGGCCCGCTTATTACGCGCAGATGGGGGCTGGGATCTGGCCGATTTCCGATCCGCTGACGCGGATTGGCAAACCGGCGGGGGCGAAGGCGCTGGAAATCGGCGGGGCTTATGGGTTCGGGCTGGATTTCGGCGTGCGGGCCAAGGGCTGGCGCGGGACCGGGTATGACCCTTCGCCGCTGGCGCGGATCGGCGCGGCGGAGCTGGGGCTCGATATACGCCAGGGTTATTTCACCGAGGAGACGCTGAAGGACGGCCCCTGGGATGTGATCATCTCGACCGAGGTGATCGAGCATCTGGAGGATCCGCCGGCGTTTCTGCGGCTGATGCGCCAAGCGGTGGCGCCGGACGGGCTGTTGCTGCTGACCACGCCGAACGCGGACTGGATTACCCCCGCCCTGCCGGATGGCGAGCTTTATGCGCTGCTGGCGCCGGGCGCGCATGTGGTGTTGCAGACGGCGGAGAGCTTGCGGCTGGCATTGACGGAGGCGGGCTTCACGCATGCGCGGGTGAGGGCCGACGGGGCCAGCCTGGTGGCTCATGCCTCGCCATCGGCCTTTGGGCTGGAGGAGGCGTATGCGCCGCGCCGGGCGCTCTACCGGCATTATCTGCTGACGCGCGCGCGCCAGGCGGCGCCGGAGAGCGATTTGCGAATCGGCTTTGCCGGGCGGGCCTTGTTCGATTCGGTGAACGACCAGGACAAGGACGGCGCGGCGGCGGCGTGGGCGTTGCTGGACCAGGCCTGTCTGGCGCGGTTTGGCTGGCGGCTGGAGACGCTGACCGGCCTGCCGCCCGGCGCGGCGCGCGACAGCCTGGAAGGGCTGGCCCGGAAAATGCCGCTGGGGCTGGGCATGATTTTGTTCAGCCGGGCGATGCAATTGCTGGCGGCGGGAACGGACAGGCAGGCGGTGCGCCCGCTGCTGGCGCTGGCGCTGGAGGCGATCGAGGCCTTGCAGGCGGCGCTGGACCAGCGCTCGCTGGGGCGGGACAGGCTGTCTGTCTCCATTGGCGAGGTGGCGGCGCTGGAATTGCTGCTGTGCGACGCCGAGGCGGGACGGGACGGCGTGGCGGCGGCGCTGCTGGAGTCGAAGGACGAGGTGGCGGGCTGGCGCGGTTTCGTGGCGTTGGTGAATAGCGGGGCCCATGAGCAGGCGGGGGCGTTGCGCGCGGGGCTGCCCGGGGGAGCGCCGGGCGGGGATCTGCCCGCCGGGCTGCGGCGCGATGCGTTGATCGCGGGGTTGTTCCTGGCGCTGAGTCCCATGGGGGAGGTGACGCAGGTGCCCGCCCGGCTGGCCGCCGCGCTCGGCGCCGGGCTGGATGAGGCGCAGGCCAGGGCCTGTATTCTGCCGGCCTTCGCGGCGCTGGTGAATGGCGAGGCCTACGAGGCGGCCGGGGCGATGCTGAAGGAGCTGGACCCGTTGCTGCTGCCCCTGACGGCGCCTTATGCCCCGGCGGAGCGCGACGCGTTGTTCGCGGCGGGGATTTTGTTCCTGCGGGAGAAGAAGAGATGGCCACGCGCCGCCGCCAGCTTCATGCGGTTGCGCGAGGCGCTGGCCGGGCAGGCACAGCCGGGGGAGGCGCCGGATCCGTTATTCTGGCCCGCCTTGCGCGGGGAGGTGCTGGCGCTGCACAAGCTGAAGCGAGGCGAGGAGGCGCGGATGCTGCTGGCGACCTATCTGCCGGCCTATCCCGGAGCGCCTGAGGATTTGCGCGCGCAGATGCGGGATGCGGCGCATGAGGCCTGATCGATGAACCGGCGGCTGAAGGGCTGGCTCTATGCCGCGGGCTCGCGCGTCAAATGGTGGACCGTGGTGCCGCTGGCGGTGGCGGTGGGGCGTGTGCGCGGCCGGCGGCAGGTTGTGCATGCCTGGCCTTCGAGCCTGCCCGGTCTGGGGCCCCGGGTGGTGCTGTTCATGCATTTCGACGGGCGCGGCGCGGTGCGCCGGCAGGTGCTCGATTATATCCAAGCGTTCAAGGAGAGTGGCCGGGCGGTGGTGTTCGTCACCAATTCCGGCGGGCTGCGGCCGGAGGCGATGGAGGCGCTGCGTGGGCTATGCGCCGCCGTGCTGGTGCGGCGCAATATCGGCTATGATTTCGGGGCCTGGGCGGATGCGCTGGAGCATCTGGGGTTGCCGGGGCCGGACACCGAGGAGGTGATCATGGCCAATGACAGCGTGTTCGGCCCGCTTTTGCCGCTGGGCAACATGCTGCGCCGGCTCGATTATGCCAAGGCCGATATTTGGGGGCTGACGGAAAGCTGGCAGGTCCGCTACCATTTGCAGTCCTTTTTTCTCGCTTTCGGGCCGAAGGCGCTGCGCGCGGAAGGGTTCCGGGCCTTTTGGGCCGGGGTGCGCCCGGTGCCGGTGAAGTCCTATATCGTCAAGACCTACGAGGTCGGCGTGACCCAGGCGATGGTGAAGGCCGGGCTGAGCTGCGCGGCCTTGTGGAGCTATGAGGCCCTGACCGCCCTGGCGGACCGCGAGGAGCTGGGGCGGTTGCTCGCGGAGGAGGAAAACGGCCCGGGGAAGGGCGACCCGGTGCAGGAGACACGCAAATTGCAGCTGCTGCGCATCCGTGAGGGGCTGGCCCAGCGCGTGGCGTTGAACCCGACCTCCGATCTCTGGCGGCAATTGCTGCTGTCGGGCTTTCCGTTCATCAAGCGGGAATTGCTGCGCGACAATCCGAGTGGGGTGCGCGATGTGGGCGACTGGGCGCAGGTCGTGCGCGAGGAGATGGGGGCCGATCCGGAACCGATCCGCCAGGAGCTGCGCCTGATGATGAAGGGCAAGGCGCCCTGATCAGGCTCGCGGTCCGCCTCGCCCTCGTGGCGGTCTGGACCCTGGCGGCGGCTTGCGTGCAGGCGGTGCTGCTGGTGCTGCCGGGCTGGGGCAAGGCGTGGTTCGCGCGGGTCTATTGGCGCGGCGTGGCGCGGATTCTGGGGGTGAAGCTGCGGCTGATCGGCCGGCGGAGCCAACACCGGCCGACCTTGTTCATCGCCAATCATTGCTCCTGGCTGGACATTGCCGCTCTGGGGGCGGTGCTGCCGGGTTGTTTCGTCGCCAAGGCGCAGGTGGCGGGGTGGCCGGGCATCGGCCTCATCGCCAGGCTGGGGCGGACGGTGTTCGTCTCCCGCAGCAGGGCAACGGTGGCGCGCGAGCAGCATGTGCTGGAACGGCGGCTGGAGCGGCGCGACAATATCATCCTGTTCCCGGAGGGCACGACCTCCGACGGCAACCGGGTGCTGCCCTTTGCCTCGGCCTTTTTCACCCTGGCCTTTGGGCCGGCGCGGCCCTGGGTGCAGCCGGTGACGATCGTGTATGACGAGCTGGAGGGGCAGCCCGTGCGGCGGTGCGACCGGCCGGGGATCGCCTGGTATGGGGACATGGATCTGGCGCCGCATCTCACCGGGCTGGCGCGGCGGGGCGGGGTCCGGGCGAGCATTCTGTTCGGCGACCCCTTGCCCCCCGGCACCTTTGCCAACCGCAAGGCGATGAGCGCGGCGATGGAGCGCGCGATCAGCGAGAGCGCCGCCGCCCTGCGGCAGGGGCGGATGGAGCCGTGTGAGCGCGCCCCCCGGGGATGAGCCCCGCCCCTGGCATGTGCCGGGCGGCTCCGCTATCAGCGCTCTGACCGGGAGGCGGGACGCGGAGCGATGAAACCGAGGATATTCTTCATGACCGGGCTGGCCGGCGCGCTGGCGCTGCGCGGTCAGGCGGCCCTTGCCCAGACCGCGGCGGCGGGGGCTGGCGGTGCCGGAAGCTTCATGCGTTCGGAGCTGGGGCTGTTGCTGCAAGGCGCGGGCTGGCTGGTGGCCGTGGCGGGCGGGCTGGCGGTGCTGGCGCTGGGTTATATTCTGTTGCAGCGCGGGGTGCGCCGTTCCTTTGCCGGGGGCGCGGGGCGGTTCAGCGCCGAGACCATCACGGCGATCGGCTGGATCGGCGTGCCGCTGGTGATTCTGGCCACGATCATGGTGCCCGCCGCCGAGCTGCTTTATCATAGCGACGAGGAGCCTTATGTGACGGTGAGCGTCACCGCCCATGAATGGTACTGGCAGTATGATTATGTGTCCGTGCCGGGTGTCGGCTTCGACAGCCATGTGATTCCGGACAGCCAGTTGCAGCCCGGCCAGGCGCCGGGCGGGGCGGTCGATCATCCGCTGGTGCTGCCGGTGGGCAAGAAGATCCGGTTTATCGTCAGCAGCGGGGATGTGCTGCACGGGTTTTTCGTGCCGCCGCTGGGGGTGGAGATTTATGCCGTGCCGGGGGCGTTGCTGACCGGCTGGACCATCATCAAGAAGCCGGGAAGCTATTTCGGCCATAGCAGTTCGATTTGCGGCAATAACCACCCGCCCATGCCGATCGAGATCAAGGCCGTGCCGTTGAAGGCGTTTCTGGCCTGGAGCAGGCGGCGGAGCGATGCCGCCGAGGCGGGCACGCCCCCAGCGCCGGACGGGGCGGGCGCGCCCCCGAACGGCGCTTCCGCGCCGGACTGAGCGGCGCGAAACGGCATATACTGGTATTTCGCTTGATCTTGGCCGGCCCGGCTTATATTTCTGGGGCATAAAGACGGCTTGGAAACGGCCATGATAACAAAGCGGGACTCAGCGCGATGAGGCGGAGGGGTGTGGCTGCCGTGGAGCTGGCTTGCATGCTGGCCCTGGCGGCGGGAATGGCGATGCTGGGACACGCCGCGCTTGCCCAGGGCGCGGCGCCGGACCCGACCGCCGCCGCCAATGGTTATGTGGATGCGCCGCATGACTGGCAGATATGGTTTCCCGAGGCGGGCAGCCCGATGCAGGCCAGGATCGACTGGCTGATGAAATATGTGCTCTGGATCATGGCGGGGGTGGTGGCGTTTGTGACCATCCTGATGGGGTATGTGATGATCCGCTTCCGCGCCGGGCGGAACCCCGTGCCCAGCCGGACGACCCATAATACCGTCATCGAGATCGTCTGGATCGCCGTGCCCTGCCTGATCCTGGTGGCGATCATCGTGCCGTCGGTCGATCTGATCTATTACGAGGCGGACGACGCCAACCCCTATATGACGGTGACCGTCACCGGTCATCAATGGTACTGGGAATATAGCTATAACGCCGTGCCGGGGCTGGATTATTCAAGCTATATGATCCCCGACGCGCGGATCCGCCCCGGTGAGATCCGCCGGCTTTCGGTCGATCATCCGCTGGTGCTGCCGGTGGGGGAGAAGATCCGCTTCGTGATCACCAGCGCCGATGTGCTGCATGGTTTCTACCTGCCCTCGCTCGGGGTGCAGAAATACGCGATTCCGGGCACCAGCCTGACGAGCTGGACGATCATCAGAAAGCCCGGCACCTATTATGGCCAGTGCAACCAGATTTGCGGCCTTTGGCATGACGCCATGCCCATCGAAATCAAGGCCGTGCCCTTGCAAGACTATCTCGCCTGGACGAAGACGGCGCTGGCTAAATATGCGAGCGATGGCGTGAGCCGGCCCGTCTCGTCGCCGATGCCCCGTAATCTTTTGGCCGCCGCCACGCGCTGAGGAGCTGGAGAATGTCCATCACCGCCGACGACCCCGCTTTACGCGCCCATGGCCATCACCGGCAGGGGTTTGTCTCGCGCTGGCTGATGAGCACCAACCACAAGGATATCGGCACGCTTTATATCGTGATGGCCTTTATCGGCGGCTGTTTCGGCGGCGTGCTCTCCATCGTCATGCGCGCGCAGCTGATGCTGCCGCATAACGACATCGTCACCAGCGGCACGGCCTGGAACGCCATCATTACCGCTCATGGGCTGATCATGATCTTCTGGTTCGTGATGCCCGCCCTGATCGGCGGCATGGGCAACTGGTTCATCCCCATCATGATCGGCGCGCCGGACATGGCGTTTCCGCGGCTCAACAATATGAGCTTCTGGTTCCTGGTGGCGGGGTTCGTGTTCGTGCTGCTGGGGCTGTTCCTGGGCACGGGCACGGGGGCGGGTTGGACACTTTACCCGCCCTTGGACAATGCCCGCTATTCGCCGGGCGTGGCGACGGATTTCTCACTCTTCTCGCTGCATTTGGCGGGGATCTCCTCGCTGCTGGGGGCGATCAACTTCATCGCCACGATCCTGAACATGCGCGCCCCGGGCATGACGCTGCATAAGATGCCGCTGTTCTGCTGGGCGATTCTGGTGACGGCCTTCCTGTTGCTGCTGGCGATTCCGGTGCTGGCCGGGGCGGTGACCATGCTGATCATGGACCGCAATTTCGCCACCTCCTTCTTCGAGCCTTCCGGCGGCGGGGATCCGGTGCTGTTCCAGCATCTGTTCTGGTTCTTCGGGCATCCGGAAGTGTACATCATGATCCTGCCGGCCTTCGGGATCGTCAGCCATGTCGTCTCCACCTTCTCGCGCAAGCCGATTTTCGGCTATCTCGGCATGGCCTACGCCATGGTGATCATCGGCTTCGTCGGCTTCGTGGTCTGGGCGCATCATATGTTCGTCTCGGCCATTTCCACCGATTCCAAGATCTATTTCGAGGTGGCGACGCTGATCATCGCCGTGCCCACCGGCATCAAGGTGTTTTCCTGGATCGCCACCATGTGGGGCGGGTCCATCGAGTTCAAGACGCCGATGCTCTGGGCGCTGGGCTTTATCTTTCTGTTCGTGATCGGCGGGGCGACGGGCGTGGTGCTGGCCAATGCCGGGCTCGATCAGGAATTGCACAATGATTATTTCCTGATCGCGCATTTCCATTATGTGCTCTCGATGGGGGCGGCCTTCGCCATTTTCGCCGGGTTCTATTTCTGGATCGGCAAGATGAGCGGGCATCAATATCCGGAATTCTGGGGGAAGGTGCATTTCTGGACCTTCTTCATCGGGGTGAATCTGACATTCTTTCCCATGCATTTCCTGGGGCTGGCGGGCATGCCGCGCCGCTACCCGGATTATGCGGATGCCTTCGCGGGGTGGAATTACGTGTCCTCGGTGGGGTCGATCATGTCCGGCGTGTCGACTCTGGTGTTTTTCTATGTGATCTGGCGCGTCTTCACTTCGAGGGAAAAGCTCGCCGACAATTATTGGGGCGCGGGTGCCACGACGCTGGAATGGGCGATCCCCAGCCCGGCGCCGCGCCATACCTTTGAAGACGTGCCGATCATCCGGTGAAAGGTTAAGGAGACATTTTGTCCGACCAGGCTGTTGAATTATTGTCCGATGCCGATTTGGCCCCGCATCTGGGGGCGGAGCCGGGGGATTGGCTGGCGCTGCTGAAGCCGCGCGTGGTCTCGCTGGTGGTGTTCACGGGGGCCATCGGGCTGGTCATCGCGCCGGGGCCGATCAATCCGCTCATCGCGGCGATCGCCATTTTCTGCATCGCGCTGGGTGCTGGGGCGGCCGGGGCGATCAATATGTGGTATGACCGCGACATCGACGCGATCATGCGCCGCACCACCACGCGGCCGATTCCGGCGGGCAAGATCGAGGCGGCGGGCGCGCTGGGGTTTGGGCTCGTGCTCTCGGCGATCTCGGTGCTGCTGCTGGCGATGGCCACCAATCTCTGTGCCGCCGCCGTGCTGGCGTTCTCGATTTTCTATTATGCCGTCATCTATACGATCTGGCTGAAGCGCCGCACGCCGCAGAATATCGTGATCGGCGGCGGGGCGGGCGCGTTTCCGGCGGTGATCGGCTGGGCCTCGGTGACGGGCCAGATCGGGCTGCTGCCGGTTCTGTTGTTTCTGATCGTGTTTTTCTGGACGCCGCCGCATTTCTGGTCGCTCTCGCTTTATGCCTCCACCGATTACGAGAAGGCGGGTGTCCCGATGCTGCCGGTGGTGAAGGGCGCGCGCCATACGCGCTGGAACGTGTTCATCTATACGCTCATTCTGTTTCCGCTGGCGCTTTCGCCCTGGTTCCTGGGATTGACGGGCTGGATTTACGGCGCCACGGCCTTGGTGCTGGGGGCGGCGTTCATTTATTATGCCTGGGGCGTGCTGCGCGATGAGCAGGACGAGGCGGGGGTCAGCCTGACCCGGGACAAGCCCGCCCGCGCCTCGTTCAAATTCTCGATCCTGTATCTCTTTTTGCTTTTCGCGGCTTGCGCCGTGGACCGGCTGATATGAGTGCCGCGATGAGCCAGGGACGAGAGGAGGGCCGGGATGCGATGCCGCGCGTCGAGCTGGCCGAGGCGCGCTGGAGCGAGGAACAGAAGGCGGAGTTTCTGCGGCGCAGGCGGGCGCGCAATTATCTGCTGCTCATGGCGCTCGGCGGGTTCTGCCTGATCGTCTACGTGATCGCGATGGTGAAACTGCACGAATACGGACAGATGTGGTGACCATTTCTTAGGGAAACACCGGAAAGGGGACAGCAGATGAGTGGCACGATCCATACCGCCACGGACCAGGTGAAGGGCACGGTGCCGCACCCGTATCATCTTGTGAACCCCAGCCCGCTGCCGCTGTTCGGCGCCATGGCGGCGATGGTCACGTTCGCCGGTATTATCCTGGCCGCGCATTTTCACGATTTTATCGTGCTGACCGCCGGTTTCGCGGCGGATGCGAGCGTGATGTTCCTCTGGTGGCGGGATGTGATCCGCGAGGCGCGCACGCCGGGGCTGCACAAGGTCGTCACCCAGATGGGGCTGCGTTACGGCATGGCCTTGTTCATCGCCTCGGAGGTGATGTTCTTCGTGTCCTTCTTCTGGAATTATTTCAATTATTTCTTTTTTCCGGACAAAATGGGGCATGGCTTCGCACCGGTCTGGCCGCCGCAGGGCGTGACCACCATCGACCCGTTCGCGATTCCGCTGTTCAACACCATGGTGCTGCTGCTCTCGGGCACCACCATCACCTGGGCGCATCATGCGTTGCTGGAGGGGGACCGGAAGGCCCTGGTGCGGGGGTTGGGGGTCACGATCGCGCTGGGGGTGATGTTTTTGTGCGGGCAGGGCTGGGAATATACCCATTCGCCCTTTCCGTTCCATCATGGCGGGATCTATCCTTCCTCTTTTTTCATCGCCACCGGGTTTCACGGCGCGCATGTGATTGTCGGCACCTTGTTCCTGATCGTGTGTTTTTTCAGGGCGCGGGCCGGGCAGTTCACCCGGGAGCGGCATTTCGGCTTCGAGGCGGCGGCCTGGTACTGGCATTTCGTCGATGTGGTGTGGCTGTTCCTGTTCGTGTGCATCTATTATCTCGGCCGCAGCGCCATGACCGCGGGATAGTCCTTGCGCGGGTTGATCGTGCCTGGCGCGCTGGGGCTGGCGGCGTTTTGCGTCTCGATCGGCCTGGGGGTCTGGCAGTTGCACAGGCTGGCATGGAAAGAGGGGCTCATCGCCGAGATCCGCGCGGCGCAGATGGCGCCGCCCGTGAGGATGCCGCGACGGCCTGGCCCGTTCCAGAAGGTTTTCGTCACCGGCGCGTGGCTGCCGGGCAAGGCGGCGCTTTACGGGCAGGAGGTGCATGACACGCCGGAGGGGCCGGTATCCGGTGGTGAGCTGATCATGGCGCTGCGGCGGGGCGAGGGGCGGATTTTGCTGGTGGATCTGGGCTGGGTGGCGCAATCCTCCCCCGTGGCGCTGGCCGACCCGCCCGCCGCTCCCGCCGGCTATGTGCATGCGCCGATCGCGCGGGGAGTGTTCTCCCCACGCGACGATCCGGGGCGCGGGCTCTATTACACGCTGGATCCGGCGGCGATCGGCAAGGGGATGGGGTTGCGCGATGTGGCGCCCTATATGCTGATCGCCATGGGGCCGAAGCCCCCGCCGGGCAGCGCCGCGCCGCAGCCCGCCCAGAATTTGCCGACCCCGCCAAACAACCATTATGAATATGCGCTCACCTGGTTCGGCTTCGCCGGTGTCCTGGTGTTCGAGTTCATCCTGATCGCCCGCAAAAGGCTGCTGAAATCATGAGCGCATATGAGGCTTTGAAATCCTCCTTCCACCGTATCGCCTGCCTGGACGAGGCCAGCGCCATGCTGGGCTGGGACGCGGCGGCGATGATGCCAGAGGGCGGCGCGGCGGCGCGCGGCGAGCAATTGGCGGTGCTGGCGGGGCTGAGCCATGAGTGCCTTTGCGCGCCGGAGATGCGGGAGCAACTGGCCAGGGCCAGCGCGCCGGAAGGGTGGGATGCGAGGAATCTGGCCCTGATGCGCGAGGCGCATATGCGCGCCACCGCCTTGCCGCGCGATCTGGTGGAGGCGCAGGTGCGCGCGGGCCGGGCTTGCGAGACCCTCTGGCGTGCCGCGCGCAAGGAGAGCGACTTTGCCGCCGTGCGGGAGGCGCTGGCGGAGGTGGTGCGGCTGACCCGCGAGGGGGCGGTGATTCTGGGCGAGGCTTTGGGGGTTTCGCCTTATGACGCGCTGATGAGCCAGTATCAGCGCGGTATTAACGCTGAGCAGGCCGAGGCGATTTTTGCCCGTTACGAGGCGTTTTTGCGCGAGGCGCTGCCCCGGGCGGAGGCGTTGCAGGCCCAGCGCCCGCAAGCGGCGCTGCCGCCGGGGCCTTACCCGGAAGCGGTGCAGGCGGTGCTGGCGCGGCGCTTGGCGGCCGGGGCGGGTTTGAACTTCAACGCCGCGCGGCTGGATGTTTCGGCGCATCCGTTCTGCGGCGGCACCGCCACCGATATTCGGATCACCACGCGCTATGACGAGGCGGATTTCGCCGCCGCGCTGATGGGTGTGCTGCATGAAACCGGCCATGCGCTGTATGAGCAGAACCTGCCCGCCGCCTGGGCGCGTCAGCCGGTGGGGATGGCGGCGGGCATGGCGGTGCATGAAAGCCAGTCTTTGATCGTGGAGATGCAGGCGGTGCGCTCGGATGCGTATCTGGCGTATCTCGCGCCGCTGGCCGGCGCGGCGTTCGGCAAGGCGATCACGCTGGCGGGGCTGAAACATCGCTTGCGCCGGGTGGAGCGCAGCTTCATCCGCGTGGAAGCCGATGAGATGACCTATCCGGCGCATGTATTGCTGCGCTTCCGGCTGGAGCGGGCGCTGCTGTCCGGCGACTTGCCGGTGGTGGATCTGCCCGGCGCCTGGAATGAGGGGGTCCAGGCACTGCTCGGCATCGTGCCGCCGGACGATGCGCGCGGCTGTTTGCAGGATATTCATTGGTTCGACGGGGCGATCGGGTATTTTCCGTCCTATACGCTGGGCGCGATGGCGGCGGCGCAGCTGATGGCGGCGGCGCGCGAGGCGCTGCCGGATTTGGACGGGGCGCTGGGGCGCGGGGATCTGGCGCCGCTCACCCGCTGGCTGGCGGAGCATGTGCATGGGCGCGGCGCCTCGGCCGGGTTCAATGAGCTGCTGCGGGATGCGACCGGCGAGGCGCTGAACCCAGCATATTTCGAGGCGCATCTGAGCGCGCGTTATCTTCGCTGATGCGAGGGGCTGCTTTCAGCCTGCTGCGCCGCAAGGGGGAGCGGGCGCGGGTGACGCAGGTCGAGCTGTTTTTCGACCTGATCTTCGTGTTCGCGGTGACGCAGATTTCGGAATTCCTGCGCGCGCATATGAATGCCTTGGGTGCTTTCCAGGGGGCGATGCTGTTCGCCGCCATGTGGTGGGCCTGGGTTTATACGAGCTGGGCGACGAACTGGATCGACCCCGACCGCAGGCCGGTGAAGCTGCTGATGCTGGGCTTGATGTTCTGCGCCTTGCTGCTGGCGGCCTCGGTGCCCGAGGCGTTCGGCGAACGGGGGCTGGGGTTTGCCGCCGGGTTGGCGTTGCTGAATCTGGGGCGCTCGGGTTTCATGCTCTGGGCGCTGAAACGGCATGATTCTGGAAATTACAGAAATTTCCAGAGGATTTTCGCGTGGCTCGGCGCGGGAGCGCTGCTGTGGCTGGCGGGCGCGCTGGTGGAGCCCGCCTGGCGGATATGGTTGTGGCTGGGGGCGTTGATGTTCGATCTTTCAGGGCCGGCCAATGGATTTTACGTGCCGGGGCTCGGCCGTTCGACCACGCGGGACTGGCGGGTGGATGCACCCCATATGGCGGAACGCTGCGCGGCCTTCGTGCTGATCGCCCTGGGTGAGTCGATCACCGTCATCGGCGCGACTATCTCGGAATTGCGCTGGAGCGATGCGACGCTCGGCGCGGCGCTGCTGGCGTTGCTGTCGGCCACCAGCCTGTGGTGGATCTATTTCAACGATGCGGCGGAGCGCACCGCCCAGGCGTTTGCCCAGGCCGGGGATGTCGGCAAGATCGCGCGCGCGGCCTATACTTATGCGCATGGGCTGCTGATCGCGGCGATTATCGTGATGGCCGCGGGGGATGCGTTTGTGCTGGAGGCGCCGCTGGCGCGCGGCACGCCGGGACAGGATCTGATGTTGTTGGGCGGCCCGGCGGCGTTTTTGCTTGGCAATGGCGTGTTCAGGCGGCTGCTGCATCCGCGATTTCCGGTTTCGCATGTTTACGGGCTGGCGGGGCTGGCCGCGCTGGCGCTGGTTTCGCCCATATGCCCGCTTTGGGGATTGGCGGCGGGGGGTGCGGTGATGTTGTTGCTGGTCATTGTCATTTCCAATCTGCTGGTATCGACGCCATGAGCACGATTTTCGCGCCCATCACCGGGCGGGGCGGGGCGGTGGCGACGCTGCGCCTCTCGGGCCCTGAGAGTTTCAGGATCATGCGCGACATGACCGGCACGCCGCCGCCGCCGCGCCATGCCGGGCTGCGCCGCTTGCGCCATGGCGGCAAGCTGCTGGACGAAGCCCTGGTCGTGATGTTTCCGGCGCCGCGCAGTTTCACCGGCGAGGATGTGGCGGAGATTTCCATCCATGGCGGGCGGGCGGTGCAGGCGGCGGTGAGCGAGGCGCTGGTGGCGCTGGGGGCGCGCCCGGCGGAACCGGGAGAATTTTCCCGCCGCGCTTTCGAGACGGGCCGGATGGATTTGTTGCAGGCGGAGGCGATGGCGGATTTGATCGCCGCGGAAACGCAGGCGCAGCGTGAGCAGGCGCTGGAAGGCGGGGTGCACGAGGCGTGCGCGGCGTGGCGCGAAAGCTTGCGCCAGCTCATGGCGCGGCAGGAGGCGCTGATCGATTTTCCGGATGAGGATTTGCCGCCGGAGGTGGAGGAGGCGCTGCGCGCCGGTATCGCCGCCTTGCGCGACGAGATGCAGGCGGCCTTGTATGCCGCCCCGGCGGCGGAGCGGCTGCGCGAAGGGCTGGAGTTCGTGATTCTCGGGGCGCCGAACGCGGGTAAATCCACGCTCCTGAACGCGCTGGCGGGGGAGGAGGTGGCGATTGTCTCCGAGCTGCCCGGCACCACGCGCGATGCCGTGGGCGCGCGGGTGGATCTGGGCGGTGTGCCGGTGCGCCTGACCGACACGGCGGGCCTGCGCGAAACCGGCGATGTGATCGAGGCGGAAGGGGTCAGGCGGGCCAGGGCCAGGGCGGAACGAGCCGATTTCGTGATTTTGGTGGCGGGCCCGGGCGGGAACTTTGCGCCGGCACCGGCGGGGGCGGCGGTGCTGCGTGTGCGCACCAAGGCGGATTTGCCGGTGGATTTGGCGGATGCGGCCGGGGAGCTTTGTGTGTCCGCCAAGACCGGGGCGGGGCTGGCCGCCTTGCGGGCGCGGCTGGTGGACGAGGCCAGGACATTGACGGACAACAAGGGCGCGGCGGCGCTTGCCAGGCCGCGTCAGGTGGCGTGCGTGCGCGATGCGGTGATGGCGCTGGAGATGGCGCTGGCGCTGGAGGAGCCGGAATTGCGCGCAGAGGAGCTGCGTGCCGCCGCGCAAGGCCTGGCGCGGCTGGCGGGCGGCATCGGGGTGGAGGAGATTCTCGATGCCGTGTTCTCGGGATTTTGCATCGGCAAGTGAGCGCGCGGGGGCGAAGCGGGCTCAGCTGAGTGGATTGACCCGCAGCGCCGCCAGCCCGGCCCAACTCGTGGCGCTGAGAGATGGGCGGCGGTAATAGTTGAAGTCTTGCGCGGGTTCGGTTTTTTGCAAGGCGGGACCGACCTTCAGCCCGGTGGCGAGCATTGGCGCCACGGTGGCGTAGACATAGGCTTGCGGAGACAAATTGGCTGAGATGGTCTTGAAGAACGCCGCCGCGAGGGGATCCTTCATGCGTTCCAGCGCCAGTGCCGCGAAACTTGTGCCCTCCAGCCAGATGCCCTTGCTGGCATCCGAAAAGCCGATGCCCGCGCCATGGCGCAGCGCGGCGATGGCGTGCCGGGCGCTGGCCTCGTCTCCCAGCTCGGCGAGATAGGGCCAGATGCCCGCATCCGCCGCGACCATGGCGCCGGGTTTGCCTTGCGGGGTGAGGCCGGTTTTGAACAGCCCGGCCTGCGCATCGTAGGCGGTCCGGACAAAGGCGCTGGCATGGTCAGCGTCTTTCGCGCGGCCGAGTTTTTTGAACGCAACCGCGAGGTCGAGATTCTGTTCCGTGCTTTCCCAGGTGAGTTTCCGCTGGGTGGAATCGAAGCCGTAAAAACCGCCATAATAGCCGAGCGGGGCGCGCAGCCGCGCATTCAGGAAATCGCCGGCCTCGTTGGCGGGACGGGTCATGCCCAGGGCCGACCAGAGCAGCATGGCCCAGGCGACGGGGCCGGTATCGGTGCCGACCTGGTAGGGGTCTTCATCCCATTGGTTCGTCTTGCTGTTCCAGAAGCCGGGCAGCTTGGCGGGGACGCTCATGGGGCCGGCGGCGTAGGCGTTGCGCAGCCGGCCGTCGTGAAAATGGCGGTCATGCGCCTGGGCGATTTCCAGGGCCTGGCCGATCCGCAGCGCCTCGCCCCGGTGCCCGGCGGCCAGCAGCAACAGCCCCGCCAGGGCGTTGTCGTATACATAGGCGGCATTGGCCTGGGTGAGGTCGAAATCATCCGCCCGGGAGCCGGTGCGCACCAGATAGGAGTTGAGCAGCACCGGGCCGCCGGCCAGCGCGGCCATCTGGCGGCGGACCGCCCCGACCAGTGTTTTGGCCAGCCCGGCGGGCCTGTCGCGCGCCCATGCCAGCGCGGGCAGCAGCAAGGCGCTGGCGCAGACTGCCCGGCGTGTGGGCTTATTCAAGAATTTCAGAGAGGAGTTCGGTGGTGCGGCCATTGGCGATGGTGGCGGCGCGGGCATCGTAATGCACGCCGCCCGCGCGGGCGAAGGCGTGTTGCACGCCAGGATAGACGAAGGCGTCGATCCAGTCGTTGTCCTCGATGCCGTCGATCAGCCGGGCGCGGCCCTCGGCGGGGAAAAATTCGTCCTGTTCGGCGATGTGGAGCATCAGCGGGGCCTCGATGCTGTCGAACTCGTCCAGCAATTCATCGAGCCCGACGCCGTAATAGGAGATGTTCACATCGGCGTCGGAACGGGTGGCCATCATCGCGGCCAGCCGCCCGCCGAGGCAGAAGCCGACCGTGCCGGCAAGGCCGTTGCCGCCCGGCAGCTCCCGCGCCGCGGCCAGCGTGGTCTTCAGATCTTCGATGCCCCTGTCCTGGTCGAAGCGGTTCATCAGGTCGAAGGCCTTCTGCCATTCGGCATCGGTTTTGTCGGAGATGTTCACGCCCGGCTCCAGCCGCCAGAACAAATCCGGGGCGATGGCGATGAAGCCTTGATCCGCGAAGGCCTGGGCGGTTTCGCGCAGTGAGTCGTTGACGCCGAAAATCTCCTGGATCACCACCACGGCTCCCGCTTTCGCCTTGCCTTGCGGCTCCCAGATGAAGGCCGAGAACTCGCCGCTGCGATCTTCGGCTTGCAGTTTGATTTCGCGCATTCTGGTCTCCGTTCGGTTGGCTTTTGAGCAGCAGCCGGAGTTTACGGGATGCGCGGGAGGGGTGCAAAGGCGGATAGATGACGATCAATTTAATTGAGAATAATTCTTAATTGATGTAGGGCGGAACAGGAGGTGCCGCCATGAGGGATGTGGGGTTCGAGAGGGATGGCGCGAGGGCGCAACGCGTGGCGCTGTGCAGCCTGCGCCGGGCCGTGACCGGGATGGGCTGTTGCGGCGATGCGGGGATTTGCCCCTTTGGTATTGGCCGCGATCTGGCGGGAATCCGCGTGCGGTTCCTGGCGGTTTGGGATGGCAGCGCGCCGCTATGCCGGGAGGCGTTGCGCGTGGGCCGCGCCGGTGAGTGGGGCGTGAGCAAGGATGAGCGCCGCCTGCTCAAGGCGCTGGCGGCGGCGCAGAGCGAGGATGCCTGGCTGCTGGATAATTATCTCTACAAGCTGGCCCTGGCCCCGGAGCGCCGCCGCCGCCTGGCCGGAGCGGTGGAGGCCCTGGCGGCGGCCCTGGCCGTGCAGGGTTATTGGCTGGAGCGGCCCGGCGAGAGGCTGCCGATTCCGGCTCCGGCCCTGATGGTCGCCAGGACGCATGGGCATGATCTGGACATGGCGCGGATCGCCTGGCCGTGATTTGGCGGCCCGCTTGGCGGCCGGTCAGATATAATGCTCGGCCAGGGGGGCGAAGCCGTTGAAATTCTGGCTGGCATAGCTGGTGACATAGGCGCCGGTATCGTGGATCAGCACCGGATCTCCGGATTTCAGCGAGAGCGGCAGGCGATAGGGGGTTTTTTCATACATCACATCCACCCCGTCGCAAGACGGACCGGCCAGCACCACGGGGCCGGCGGCCCCCTCTCCGGCGGTGATGCGATAGCGGATCGCCTCGCCCTCGGTTTCCGCCAGCCCGCCGAAGCGGCCAATGTCCAGATAGACCCAGCGGCGCGTATCCTCGGGCATGCGCTGGCAGACCAGCACGGCCTCCGCCGCGACCACGCCCGCATTGCCGACGATGGAACGGCCCGGCTCGATCAGGATGTCGGGAATGTCGTTGCCGAAATGGGTTGCCATCGCATCCATGATGGCGGTGGCGAACGCATCGGGTTCGGGCACGTCTTCCTGGTAGCGGGTGGGGAAGCCGCCGCCGAGATTGAGCATGCGCATGGGCAGGCCGGCATTTTTTAGATCCGTGAACAGCATCGCCACCTCGGCGATGGCAAGCTCATAGGCCAGCGTGCCGGTTTGCTGGCTGCCGACATGAAAGGAGAGCCCATGCGGCACGAGGCCCAGCCCGGGGGCGGCGAGCATCAGCTCGCGGGCTTTTTCCAGCGTGGTGCCGAATTTTTTGGAAAGCGGCCATTCCGCGCCGACATTGTTCACGGCCAGACGGCAATAGATTTTCGCACCAGGCGCGTGGGCGGCGATTTTTTCCAGCTCCTCGCGGCTGTCGAAGGCATAGAGCGGCACGCCATGCGCATGGGCGCGCGCGATGGCGGAGGGTTTCTTGACCGTATTGCCAAAGGAGATCGACGCCGCCTTGGCCCCGGCGGCGAGGCAGGATTCGATCTCGGGCAGGGAGGCGGCGTCGAAGCAGGCGCCCGCCTTGGCCAGCAACTCCAGAATTTGCGGTGCCGGATTGGCCTTCACGGCATAATAAATGGCCGCGGCGGGCAATGCGGCGCGCAAGCGCGCGAAATTCTCGGCCACCTGGTCCAGGTCGAGCACCAGGCAGGGCGTCGCGGGTTGCGACGCCAGAAAGGAAGCGATCTTGGGAGTCACCGCCCTCATCCTTCTCTCAATTGCCCGCCTGTTCACGCGGCGGGGCAAGGTTGCGAAACGGTCCAACGAACCAGCCGACTTCCAGGTCGCGCCATGCGGGGCTTCCCAGTCGTGCTGCCAGAACGCTTGACGCCGTTGCGTAACCGGAGATCCGGCAGAGGCACGTACGTTGCTGCGTATCCTGCCCTTAAAGCCATGGGGGGCATGGCGCAAGCCCGCCGGCGCGCGATTTTCCGGCACCGCCGGGCGGAATGTTACGGCGGAAGCGTTAATTGTCACCAATTGCAACCTGTACTGCCCAAAACCCGGGCGCGGCGCTATTGTAACAGACATGGAAACCCTGCCGCATATCCTGGTCGTGGACGACGACCGCGAAATTCGTGAATTGCTGGCCAAATTCCTGGAACGTCAGCGTTTGCGCGTGACCACCGCCCGGGATGGAAAGGAAGCACGGCGTGCTTTTCTGAACGGGCATTACCAGCTCGTGGTGCTGGACCTGATGCTGCCGGGCGAGGGGGGGCTGGAGCTGGCGCGCTGGTTCCGCGCGGAAGCCAATGTGCCGATCATCATGCTCACCGCGATGGCGGACGAGACGGACAGGATCATCGGGCTGGAGCTGGGGGCGGATGATTATGTCACCAAGCCCTTCAACCCGCGCGAGCTGCTGGCGCGGATCCGCGCCGTGCTGCGCCGCACCGGCGAGGCCGAGGACCGGGCCGCCGATCAATCCGCCAAGACCTATCAGTTCGCGGGGTGGGTGCTGGAGACCGCGCGCCGGCGCCTGCTGGACCCGAGCGGGGTGGAGGTTTCCATCACCGGTGGGGAATATGACCTGCTGGTGGCGCTGCTGGACCGGCCGAATCGGGTGCTGACCCGGGACATGCTGCTGGACCTGCTGCGTGGCCGCCAGGCCGGGCCGTTCGACCGGGCCATCGATGTCGCGGTGTCGCGGCTGCGCCGCAAGCTGGAGGATGATGGGCGCAACGCCCAACTGATCAAGACCGTGCGCGGCGGCGGCTATGTGCTGTCCACCCCTGTCGAGCGGCTTTGAAGCTTCACCTGATTCCCCGTAGCCTGGCGCGTCGGACCATTTTGCTGCTGCTGGTCGGTTTCGCGCTGATCCAGCTGCTGGGGTTGCTGGTGCACACGGTCAATCAGATCAAGCTGCAAAGGCTGGTGGAGGAGCAGGAATTCGCGACCCGCGCCGCGATCATCTACCGCCATATCGCGCTGGCGCGGCCGAACGACCGCGCGCTGGTGGCGGCGCGTGAGCCGGTGCCCAAGGGTGACACGGTCAGCCTGACCCTGGCGCCGCCGCTGACGGGGACGCAGCCCATGCCGCTGCCGATCGCGGAAGCCGTGCGGGCGGGCATTTTCACGTACGGGATACCGCGTAACATCCGCCCGCGCGGGATCGTGCTGCGCGTCACCGGCCGGCCGCTGAAACTGATCGTCAGTTTCGGCTTGCCGGATGGGCTGTTTTTCCCGCCCCCCTTGGTCGACGACGCGGCGCCGCCATCGCCCCCGGACGGCGATTTGCCCGGCGCGTTCGCGCCCCAGGATCTGCTGCCGCCATTGATGTGGCTGACGGTGACGACGGAATTGCTGCCGCCGGCACCGTGGCGGTCCCCCGGTTTTGCCACGGCGTTCATCGTGATGATGTTTCTGGGCGGTATCGTCATCACGCTCGCGGTGCGGCAATTGCTGGTGCCGGTGAAGACGCTGGCGGCGGCGGCGGAGACTTTCGGCCGCGACGTGGTCAACGCCAAGCCGCTGCCGGAGGAAGGGCCCAGCGAGATCGTGACCGCCGCCAGGGCCTTTAACACCATGGCGGCGCGAATCCGCAGATTCGTGGAGGACCGCACATTTCTGCTCACCGCCATCGGGCATGATCTGCGCACGCCGATCACGCGGCTGAAGCTGCGCGCCGAATATATGGAGGATGACGAGCAGCGGGCGAAGATGCTGGCGGATCTGGACGAGATGGAGGCGATGGTGGCCGCCACGCTCGCCTTCGGCAAGGACATCACCACCACCGAGCCGGTGGCGCGGCTGGATCTGGCCAGTTTGCTGCGCACCATCGTCGATGAGGTGGCGGATATCGATCCGGACCGGGCCGATGCGGTCGATTATACCGGCCCCGATCATCTGCCGGTGAATGCGCGGCCGCTGGCGCTGAAGCGCGCGCTGAGCAACCTGATCACCAACGCCATGAAATATGGCGACGCGGCCCGCGTGACGCTGCGCGTGCCGGTCAAGGGCGTGGCGCGGATCGATATTGACGATGACGGGCCGGGAATTCCCGAAGAGGAGCGCGAGCGCGTGTTCGAGCCGTTCCGCCGGCTGGAAACCAGCCGTAACCGTGAAACCGGCGGATCGGGGCTGGGCATGTCCATCGCCCGCAACATCGTGCGCGCCCATGGCGGCGACATCGTGCTGGAGAATCAGGCGCAAGGCCTGCGGGTGAGCGTGACGTTGCCGGTGTAAGGAGCGTGCGGCGTTATTTTTTGCCGATAGCGCCGCCAAGTTCTTCGATATCGGCAAGATCCACCAAGGTCCAGGGCATTCCGGCGTTGCGGTAGATCCGCTTGTTCCGGCGCGGATAGTCGCAGACATCGTGGGGCAGCCTCTCGCCCGCGACGATGCAGCGCAGGATGTCCGGGCCGGTATTCCTGATCGAATGAGGCAGGCCGCCCTTGCGGTAGCCGATGAAATCGCCTGGGCCGATGGCAAACGCCTCATCTCCGATCATCGCGGTCGCGGTGCCGCTGAGGACAAAAACGCATTCATCCTCGTAACGATGCGTGTGATGCTCCGTCGTTTCGTGGCCGGGCTCGACCTCGATCACGTGAAAGCCGAACCCGGTCAGGCCGGTTGCATCCCCCAGCGATTTATTGACGCGCCGGGCATTGGGGTTGATGAAATGGGTCTTGCCGGTGCCCGCCATGTCGGCGATGTCCTGGCTTTTTATCAGGTATTTTTCCATCGTGGCTGACCTTCCGGGCGCTTGGTTCCCGCGTGAGTTCGCAACATCACGTGAACAGCTTGGCGGCCTGAAATTCTTTCCAGGCGGCGGTGAGGGCGCGCGGTTCGCCCAGGGCGGCATGGGCGGTCCAGCCCAGCACGATGCCAAGCGCCCGCGCTGCTTCGGGGACACCGCCATTCAGCCGGGCGGCCAAGCCCTCGGCGGTCGCCATGTCGTTGAGCTTGCCCAGCTCTTCCTGCAAGGCGGCGGCGGCGCGGTTGAATTGCCGCACACGGCCGCGCGGCTCGAACAGGGGGCCGAAAAACTCCGCCGCATAGCGCAGCTTTTTCAATTCGATGCGAACCAGATGGCGCTCATGCGCGGGCAGGGCGGCGAGATGGCGGCCATGCTTGCGCAGCTTGCGGTGCAGCCGGTTCAGGCTTTCCGCGCCGAATAGCCGGGCGGGTCCGGCCAGGCGGGGCAGCGACTCCGCCGCCAGGCTGGCGCGCCATCCCCGCCTTGTGGCGAAGGCTTCCGCCGTCAGCAGAAAACGCGTGGTGGCGGGGTCTTCCAGCAAGGCCCGCACGAGCTGGTAGCCCGCCGCGCGATGCACCGCGCATTGGGCTTCCAGCGCGGCGAAGCCGGTTTCGGCGGGAAAGGCGGCGGCCGGGCCAGCGCGCAGCATGGCGATGAAGACATCCCAGTTCCGGGCTTCGCCCATCGTGCTGGCGAGGCGCTTGGCTTCTTCGCGCAGGGTCAGGAATTCCGGCGTGGGCAGAACGCGGTTGAACAGCCCGAGCGCCGAGCGCAGCCGGCGCATGGCGACACGCATCTGATGCACGGCCCCCACTTCGTCCCCCTCGAAAAAAGCCGGAAGATTGGCGCGGAATTGCCGCAGGCAGGCGAGGACGATCCGGTAGACCGCTTCGTCCAGGCAGGGATCGTCCCGCAGGGCCGGTGTGGATTTGAGCGGAGCGGGACGGGGGCCGCCCGCCAGGCGCACGGCGCGCCGGCCTGGGGGCTCGGGTTGTAGGCGGGTCCCGGCCATGTCCGTCAGCTTCAGCGCCGTTTGCGCCAGCAAGGCGGGCGGCGTGGACAGGACCGCCTCCTGGAAAGGATGTTTTTGCCCGTTCGCGATGAGCTGCCCGGTTTCAAGCGCCAATGCGCCGCCGTCGAAATCGCGGGTGAGGCGGCGGGTACGGGCTTCGGCCACGATGAGCAGGGGCGCGTCTTGCGAGATGGCGGTCAGACTCTCCCGCCAGTCAGGGCCGAACACGGAAAGATCCGGCTGCATGGCGGGCAGGGGCGCATCCAGCGCATCGTCCTCATGCAGCAGCGTGAACAGCGCGCCACGCCCGGCCTTGCGCAGGCGCAGCGTGATGCCGTGGCGGGCGAAGGCGAAATCCCCGGTGTCGAGAAACTGGTCGTGGATATGGCGGGCGCGGGCAGGCGGGGCGGGCGCCAGCTTGTGGAAACCGGCATCGTCCAGGGTGAGGCGCATATGCGCCAGGGCTGGAGACGCGTTGGGGTCCGTCTGCTCCATCGGGGTGGCGTCCATGGCGGCAGGATAAGCCATGGCGCCCGACAGTGTCGAGCGACGCAACCGTGACGTTTGCCGGTCCTGGCGGGGCTGGCGCCGCCGGTCAGGCCAGGGCGTATTCGGCCTCGGGCGTGTAGGTTGGCTGGTCCTTGCCGAGGAAGGAGCTGAACAAGGTTACATTGTCCGCGCGGATGGGGGCCGAGCGGTAGAGATTATTCGCCCGCACGAAACCGCTCAGCGCCGGGGTGACGGGCATGTCCATCCGCGCCAGGGTTACGTGTGGGGTGAAGCGCCGCCGGTCGGGGGCCAGCCCCACGCGGTGCAAGGCGGTTTCCACCTTGGTTTGCAGCCTGGCCAGGTGCTCGTTGCGTTCCACCCCCGCATAGAGCATGTTCACCCGCCCGTTTTTCTCGAACCAGCCCAAGCCCGACAAGGTAAAGAGAAAGCCCCGCCCGCGCAGGGCGCTCAGGGCATGGTCGATCTCCTCGGCCTGGAGGCGGTTGGCCTCTCCGATGAAGCGCAGCGTGAGGTGGAAATTTTCCTCCGGCACCCAGCGGGCGCCGGGCAGATTGCAGGAGAGATCGCTGAGCTGCTCCTTGACGTCCCAGGGGAGGTCGAGTGCCACGAACAGGCGCATGGCTTGTCCTTTCTTCAAGGTTTCAGCGAATCGCTGATGAAATTTTGCCTGATCCGTGAAGGGCAGGTCAAATATTATATGGGGGCGGTGGCCTCGCGCAGCCAGGACAGCGCCCCGGCGGAGAGCCTGGGCGACAAGGCGGCCAGCACCCGCGCGTGATAGCCGTTGAGCCAGTCCAGCGATTCACGGGGGAGCAAGGCGGGGTCGATCAGCGCCCGGTCGAAGGGGGCCAGTGTCAGGGTCTCGAAGCACAGGAAGGGTTTTTTCGTGTCCGCGAAGCTGGCTTTTTGCACCAGCAACAGGTTTTCCATGCGGATGCCATAAGCGCCGGGCAGGTAATAGCCCGGCTCGTCCGAGAGGATCATGCCTTCCGCCAGGGCCACCGGCCGCGCGGCGCGGGAGATGCTGACCGGCCCTTCATGCACGGACAGATAGGCGCCGACGCCGTGGCCGGTGCCATGGTCGTAATCCAGCCCCGCGCGCCAGAGTTCCTGACGCGCGAAGGCGTCCAGATGCGCGCCGGCGAGGCCTTCGGGGAAGATGGCGCGCGCCAGGGCGATGGTGCCGGCCAGCACGCGCGTGGCATGCGCCTTGACCGCCGCCGGGGCGGGGCTGGGCCCGGTCCAGAGAGTGCGGGTGATGTCCGTGGTGCCATCCAGATATTGGCCGCCGCTATCGATGAGATAAACCTCGTCAGGCCGGATGGCGCGGTTGCTTTCGGCCGTCACGCGGTAATGGATGATGGCGCCATTTTCCCCGGCGCCGGAAATGGCCGGAAAACTCTCGCCCCGGAAGAGGTCTTGCTGAGCCCGGCAGGCGAGCAGCCGTTCGGAAGCGGAGAGTTCGGTCTGCGTGCCCTTGGGCAAGGCCGTGGCCGCCCAGGCCAGAAACTCCACCATCGCCACGCCGTCCCGCAGATGCGCCGCGCGCGCGCCCGCCTGCTCGGTCGGGTTCTTGCGGGCGCGGGGCAGGGACACGGGATCCGGCCCGGGGGTGATCCTGGCTTGCGCCTCGGTCAGGGCGGTTTGGAACCAGGCGGGCTGGGTGGCGGGGTCGTAGCGCACGTTTTTGCCCGCCAGCCCGGCGATGGCGCCCGGCAGCGCCGCGGGCGCGGCGATCACCACCTGTGGGCCGAGATGGGTACGCAACTGCGGTGTGATCTTCTCCGGCGCCATGAACAAGGCGGCCGTGCCGTCCTGGTGCAGCAGCGCGTAGCCCAGCGCGAAGGGGCAGAATTCCAGATCCGTGCCGCGAATATTGAACAGCCAGGCGAGCGAGGCGCCATCGCTTAGAATGGCCGCATCCTGCCCGGCTTCGGCCAGGGCGGCGCCTAGCCGCCGGCGCTTATGGGCGGCGGGCTCGCCCGCATGGGTCTCGGGATAAACCAGGGCCGGGCCCGTTGGCGGGGCGGGGCGGTCCTTCCAGAGCGTATCGACCAGATTGGGCGAGAGGGGCACCATCTCCAGCCCGGTGAAGCGGGCGAGCATATCGGCGCTGAGGGTCCAGGGGTCATAGCCGATTTTCTTGCCGGCGGCCGCCTGGCGTAGCCAGATTTCCGGCTTGTCCTCGACGATGTGGCGGCATTCCCAGATCTTGCCGTCCACCTGCTGTTCCATTTGCAGCGTATAGCGCCCGTCGGAGAACAAGGCGGCGCGCCCGGCCAGCACGATGGCGAGCCCGGCCGAGCCGGTGAAGCCGCTGATCCAGGCCAGGCGTTCCGCGCAAGGGGGGACATATTCGCCCAGATATTCATCCGAGCGTGGGATGATGTAGCCATCCAGCCCGTGGGAGAGACAGGCCGCGCGCAGGGCGGCGATGGGAATGTTATGTTCTGATGACATGAATAAGCCCCGTGATATGCGCTGGATGCAGGCCAGACTCGGCGTTCGCAGACGCACAAAAAAACACCAGGCTGCACTATATACAGCCACGGAAAGGACGTTTGTTGGTCCTTTAAAAGGAGTGCTGCTGGGTCATACCGAAACGGCCGCTCCCCCAAAGATGTAGGTGTATCATGTCGACGACTATCCATAACCAGCCCGTCCTGAGCAAGCTTGGGTCGATGGCGATGACGCGCGAAGCCCCGGCCGCCGTTGAGCCCCGTGGCAACAAGCTGAGCCGCTGGTTCAAGGCCTGGCAGGCCCGCCGCGCCGTTGCGGCTGAACTTTACGCGATGACGCCGCGCGATCTGAACGATATTGGCGTTGCCCGCGCTGACATTCCGGCCATCCTGAGGTCGATCCGCTAAAACCGGGTGAGCCCGGCGGCCCCTGGCGTCCGGCCAGGGCGCGCGCATAAAACAGGTCCTGAAAGGGGCCTTTTTTATGCGCGCGTTTCTGGTCGCGTTAGGACGCGGCCCGTGCCGGGGCCTTATTCCGCCGCCATGGCGTGGCCGGGATCGACCATGCCCATCGCCTTGTGGAAATCGACCGACAACAGGCGCGAGACGCCGCGCTCCTGCATGGTCACGCCGTAAAGCCGGTCCATCCGTGCCATGGTGAGGTGATGATGGGTGACCACCATGAAGCGCGTTCCGGTCTCGCGCACCATATCCTCCAGCAAGGTGCAGAAACGCTCCACATTGGCGTCGTCCAAGGGGGCGTCCACCTCGTCCAGCACCGAGATCGGGGCGGGGTTGCATTTGAATACGGCGAAGATGAGCGAGAGCGCGGTGAGCGCCTGCTCCCCGCCTGAAAGCAAGGACAGGGTGCTGAGCTTCTTGCCCGGCGGCTGCGCGAAGATTTCCAGCCCGGCGGCCAGCGGATCGTCCGAACCGACCAGCGCCAGATGTGCCTTGCCGCCGCCGAACATGCGGGTGAAGAGCGCTTGGAAATGCCGGTCCACCTCGGCGAACACGGTGGTGAGGCGCTCGCGCCCCTCGCGGTTCAAATGGCCGATGGAGCCGCGCAGCTTGGCGATGGCGGAGGTGATCTCGTCGCGCTCCCTGTCGATGGTGGCGATGGCCTCTTCCGCCTCGTTCACCTCGATCTCCGCGCGGAGATTGACGGCTCCCATCTCCTCGCGCTCACGCACGAGCCGTTCCCAGCGCTTGCGGGCCTTGTCCTCGATCTCGGCGGTCAACAAGGTTGGCGGATCGGGCAAATCGGGGGTGGCGCCGAGCCGTTCCAGGATCCGCTCGGCCACCGTGCCCCAGGCGTGGTTGGCGGCGGCGATATTGCCTTCCTCGCGGGCGCGGGCCTCCCGGGCGGTGTTCATGCCGGTTTCGGCGGCGCGGGCCTCGCGGGTGGCGGCCTCGGCGGCGGCGCTGCCCGCCTGCAGCAGCCCGGCCAGGCGCTTATGCTCGATCTCGGCGTTTCGCAGGGCCTCGATGGCGTCCTTGTGGGAGGTTTCGGCCTCCATGGGGGCGGCTTGCAGTGTCGCGATGCCGTTTTGCGCCTCGGCGAGGCGGGCGCTCAGGTCGGTCAGCCGGTCCGTGGCATCCTGGCCGCGTTCGGTCCAATTTTCCATCTCGCGGGCCAAGGCTTGCAGCCGCTGGTCGCGCTGGCTGGCCTGGCCACGCAGCGCGGCCAGGCGCGCGCTGGCCGCTCCTTCCGCCTGGCGGGCATTGTTCAGCGTGGCGCGGGCTTGCTCCACCGCCTGGCGGGCGGCGTTCACATCCGGCAGGGCGGCATGGGTCTCGCGCAGCCTGGCCAGGGCGGTTTCGGCCTCGGCGGCCTCGGTGGCGGCCTGGTCGCGTTGGGCCTGGGCGGCGGCGGCGCGGGTCTGGCCGCGTTCGGCCTCGGCGGTGAGGCGGATGGCCTCGTTGCGGGCCTTGTCGAAACGCTGTTCGGCCTGCTGGCGGGCGTTGCGGGCCTGGGTTTCGGCGGCGCGATGGGTGTCGCGGGTTTTGGCTTCATTGGCGCGGGCCTCGCGCTCGGCGGCCTCGGCCTTGAGGCGTTCATCCTTCGCGGCCTGGGCGGCCTCGCGCGCGGCGGCGCGCTCATGCTCCAGCTCGGTCAAACGGTTGCGCTGCTTCAGGCGCACGGCGGCTTCGGAGGCGGCGCCCGCGCGCACCGTATAGCCATCCCAGCGCCAGAGCGCTCCCTCCCGCGAGACCAGAATCTGCCCTGGGGAGAGGTTGGGCTGGTAGAGATCCCCGGTTTCGCCCTCCGGCAACAATAATATGTGGGAGAGAGCCCGTTTCAGCGCCTCGGGCCCCTTTGTCAGTTCCGCGAAATTTTGCAGCTTGGCGGTGGATGCTTCCAGGGCGGGCAAGGCGCGCCAGTGGCGGGCGGCCCGCGGGTCGGCGGAGGCGGATAATTCCTCGCGTAGGGCCGCGCCCAAGGCGGCTTCCAGCCCCGGCGGCACGGTGATGGCGTCCAGGACCGGCTGGCTCTCGCGGCCGAATTTCTGCGCCAGGATGGCGGCCAGCGCGTCATATTCGGTGCCCACCTTGGTGGCGGCGGCTTCCAGCGAAGCGGCGCGCGACCGGGCCCCGGCCAGCTCCGCCTCGGCGGTGCTCCTGGCTTCGGCGGCCTTGGCCTCGGCCTCGGCGCGCGCCCCCTCGGCGGCGGTCACGGCCTCGCGCGCGGCGGCGAGGGCGGTTTCGGTCTCATCGCGCTCGGTTTCGGCCGCCCGCACGCGCTCGGGCGGAATCAGGGTGGCGGCGATCTTGTCGTGGTCCGCCTTGGTTTCGGCGGCGCGCTGGGCGAGGCGGCGGGCGCGGGTTTCGGCTTCGGTCAGGGCGCGGCGGGCGGCCTCGGCCGCGGCGGCGATATGCGCGGCGTCCTCCGTGGCCTTGGTGCTGGCGGTTTCGGCGGCGCGCATGGCCTCCAGCGCGGCTTCGGCGGTGTCGGCGGCTTCGTCGATGGCGGCGGGGGCGGCGTTGGTTTCTTCCCGCAGCGTGTGCTGTTCGGCGTCCAGCCTGGCCTTGGCGGCTTGTGCATCGGCCACCAGCTTCTGGGCATGGCCATGGTCGCGGGTCAGGGCTTCCAGCCTTGCCTCGGCCTCGGACAGGGCGGCGCGGGCGCGGGCCTGGGCTTCCTTCACCTGCTCCGCGGCGATGCGCGCGCGTTCCAGCAAGGTGCGGGCCTGTGCCTCGGCCTCGCGCAGGGCGGGCAGGGCGGCCTGCGCCTCGGCGGCCTTGGCGGTCTCGGTCTCGGCCTTGGCGGCGGCCTCGGCCACGCGGGCCTCGGCGGCGGCGAAGGCGGCCTGCGCGGCCTCGCGGGCTTGCACCGCCAGGGCGCGCTGGATGGAGAGCAGCTCCGCCTCGGCGGCGCGGATATTGCCCGAAAGCCCTTTATAGCGTGTGGCTTGGCGGGCCTGTTTCCTCAAATCGCCAAGGCGCGATTCGAGCTGGCCTTTCAGATCGTCGGCGCGCAGCAAATTCTGTTCGGCGCCCTTGAGCTTCAGCTCCGCCTCGTGGCGGCGGGCATGCAGGCCGGTGATGCCGGCGGCTTCCTCCAGCAGGGCGCGGCGTTCCTCTGGCCGGGCGGAGACCAGCGCGCTGACGCGGCCCTGGCTGACCATCGCCGAGGCGCGAGAGCCCGAGGCCAGATCCGCGAACAGGGTCTGCACATCGCGGGCGCGGGCTTCCTTGCCGTTGACCTTGTAATTGCTGCCAGCGCCGCGCTCGATCTTGCGGGAGATTTCGAGGTCGGCCGCCTCCTGGAAGGGCGGCGGGGCGAGGCCCAGCGTTTCCTCCAGGGTGAGCGTCACTTCCGCCAGGTTGCGGGCCGGGCGGCCCGTGGTGCCGGCGAAGATCACGTCCTCCATCTCGGTGCCGCGCATGTTGCGGGCATTGGCCTCGCCCATCGCCCAGCGCAGCGCCTCGATGACATTGGATTTGCCGCAGCCATTCGGCCCGACCACCCCGGTGAGACCGGGAAGGATTTCCACGGTCGTGGGGTCGGCGAAGCTCTTGAAACCGGCGATACGCAGCCGGGCGAAGCGTGCGGGCATCCTGGCCTCCCTCAGGCCTTGGCGGCTTTGGTCACAAGTGCCGCGAAAGCGTCGTAATCCATTGCGCCGGGGTATTTCTTGCCATTGATGACGAATGTCGGCGTGGCGTCGATCTGATAGGTTGTTTCAGCTTCCTGCTGGCCGGCCAGGATCCATTTGGCCAGTGCCTCGTCGTTCCAGGCCTTGTCGTAGGTGGCCTGGTCCATCCCGGCGAGGGCGGCATATTTGAAGATCGAGGCGTGGTAATCCTCGCCTTCCTGGAAGGCCCAGTCATTCTGGCTGGCGAAAAGCGCCTCTATGAAGGGGTAATATTCGTTCTCGGGCAGATAACGCGCCACTTGGGCGGCTTTCAGCGCGACCTGATCCAGCGGAAAATCGTGATAGACGAGGCGCAGCTTGCCGGTTTTCACCAGATTGGCCTTCACCTTGGGCATCGTCACCGTGGCGAACTCGGCGCAATGGGTGCAGGTGAGGGAGAAGAATTCCATTACCGTGACCGGTGCCTGGGGGGAGCCTATGGCGCGCTCGGTCTCCGCGCTGGAGGGGGTGCCAGCCCAGGCGGCGGTTGGGAGCATGGCGGTGGCGCCTACCATGGATAGTAGGGAGCGGCGGGTAATCTGCATGTTTTCTCCTATATATAGTGTAGTCGGATTCTTGGCCGGGAGTCCAACCCGGCGTTGGAGTTATCCACGGGATTTTATGCCCTGATAGAGCCGCGCCAGGGCGGCGCCGAGCGGGCCGGGGGGCAGGTCGCGCGGCGGCTCGGCCAGACGCGCGGCGGGGCGCGCCGGCGGTGTGGCGGGAGGGCGTGGAACCTGCTGTTCGAAACGCAGGCGCTCCACCATGCCGTGGCCCAGGGCGAGATTGAGCCGGGCGATGATCTGCGGCGCGGCGAGTTGCAGTTCCATCGCCGTGGGGCCGGTGCAACCCAGGGTCAGGGTACCGCCGGCGAATCTGAGCGGCGCGGCGCGCGCGGCCAGATCCGGCCCGGCGAGCTGGGGCCAGTCCGCCAGGATCTGCGCGGCGGCGGGCGCGCGCCGACGGAAGGCGGGGCGGGTGATCGGCGCCAGAATCGACGAAATTCCGCGCGGGGCGAAATTGCGCGGGGCCGGCTGCTCGGGCACAATCGACGATCGTGGCGCGCGCTTCCTTTTCTTTTCCTCCGGCACGGAAACTCCTCAACTGGTATCACCGGCATCGCCGCCATCTGCCTTGGCGCTCGCCCCCGGGAGAAGCGGCGGACCCGTACCGGGTCTGGCTCTCCGAGATCATGCTGCAACAGACGGTGGTGGCCACCGTGAAGCCCTATTACGCCAAATTTCTGGCGGCGTACCCCACCGTGCAAGATCTGGCCAAGGCCAGCGTGGAGGAGGTATGCGCCCTCTGGGCCGGGCTTGGCTATTATGCGCGGGCCAGAAACCTGCACAAATGCGCGCTCGCGGTGAGCGCGCGCGGCGATTTTCCAAAACGTATCGAAGAGTTACGCGCCCTGCCCGGCGTGGGGCCCTATACCGCCAATGCGGTGGGGGCCATTGCCTTCGGGCTGCCGGTATTGCCGGTGGATGGCAATGTGGAGCGCGTGGCCGCCCGCCTGTTCGCCATCGAGGAGCCGCTGCCGGGGAGCAAGAAACGCATCGCCCAGGCGGCGGCGCGGCTGATGGAGGATCAGGCGGCCCAGGCGGCGCCGGGGGATTTCGCGCAGGCTTTGTTCGATCTGGGCGCGACCGTCTGCACGCCCAAATCCCCGGACTGCCTGGCTTGCCCCTGGCGCGGCCATTGCCGGGCGCGGGCGGAAGGGGTGGCCGAGTCACTGCCGGTGAAGGCGCGGAAGGCCGCGCGCCCGCGCCGCGAGGGCGTGGCCTATGTGCTGCTGGACGGCCAGGACAACGTGCTGTTGCTGCGCCGCCCGCCGCGTGGGCTGCTGGGCGGCATGCTGGTGCTGCCGGAGGAGCCGCCGGTTGCGGCGCGCTGGCGTGAAGCGGGGCGGGTGGAGCATGTGTTCACTCATTTTTCCCTCAGCCTGGCCGTGTGGGTGGCGCGGGTGGCCGTGCTGCCGGCGGGGGTGCTGAGCGCCCCGGCGCAAGACGCGCCCGTGCCCTCGGTGATGCGCAAGGCGCTTGACGCGGGATGCGGGGCGCTCAACCATGCGGGCAATGGAAAACGATCCGCATGACGGCCTGCTGGCCATAGATACCCATGTCGACATACCCTGGCCGGAAGGGCCTAGCCCCTTCGAGGACGGGCCGCGCTGCGTCGATTTGCCGAAGCTGAGGCGCGGGCGGGTCGCGGCGGTGTGCTTCGCGGCCTATATTCCGCAAGGCCGCCGGGACGATGCCGCGCATGCCGCCGCCTCCGCCCGGGCGGAGGCGATGCTGAAGGCGATTATCTCCATGGCCCCGGCGGACGGGTCCGGCGGCATGCTGGCCACCAGCGCGGCCGGGATCGAGGCGGCGTTTGCCGCCGGCAAGCCGGGGATCGTGCCGGCCATCGAGAATGGCTATGCGATTGGGCGCAGCCTGGATGTGCTGGACAGGTTCGCGGGGATGGGCGCGCGCTATATGACCTTGACCCATAATGGCCATAACGAGATCGCGGATGCGGCCATCGCCCTGCCGAATCTAGGCGATGAGGCGCAGGAATATGGTGGTCTCTCCGATTTTGGCCAGGCCGTGGTGGACAGGATGAACCAGCTTGGTGTGCTGGTGGATGTCTCCCACGCGTCCAAGACCAGCATGATGCAGGCGGCCGGCCGGTCGCGCGCGCCGGTGGTGGCCACCCATAGCTGCATGAAGGCGCTGTGCGACCATAAACGTAACCTGGATGACGAGCAGTTGGATATGCTGGCCGCCACCGGGGGGTTGGCGCAGGTGACCATCGTTTCCAATTTCCTGCGGCCCAGGGCGCGGGCGATGGATCTGACGGTGGAGGATATTGTCGATCACGTGGATTATGCGGTGAAGCGCATGGGGGTCGACCATGTCGGCATTGGCACGGATTTCGACGGAGGCGGCGGCGTGCGCGGCTACATGAACGCGGCGCAGACGCCGAACCTGACCGCCGCTCTGGCCCGGAGGGGCTATGGGCGCGAGGAGATCGCCAAAATCTGGGGCGGGAATTTTCTGCGCCTGATGAGAAAAGCCGAAGATGTCGCGCAGGAGCGCAAGGCGGCGGCGGATTAAGGGCGGCCGGCTTTTGGCGCGGGCGGAGGGGTCAGCCTGGCCATAGCCACGCGGCCCCCCTGACGCCCGACGAATCCCCGTGTTTCGCCTTCACGATGTTCGGCGCCACATGGTCGGAGAAGATGTAGGGGCGCATCAGCTCCGGCAGGACGGTATAGAGATGGTCCATGTTGGACAACCCGCCGCCGAGAACGATGCAGTCCGGATCGAGCAGATTGGTGATGGAGGCCAAAGCGCGCGCCATGCGCCCGGCATGGCGCTCCAGCGCGGCGCGGGCATTGGCCTCGCCCGCCGCGGCGCGCCGTGGCAGGGTGGAGGCGTCGTCATGGCCCGGCCCGTCGCACTCACGGGCGAGAGCGGGGCCGCAGAGATAGAGTTCCAGGCAGCCCGTCTGCCCGCACCAGCATGGGCGTGCCGGCAGATCCTCGGCGCGGGGCCAGGGCAGGGGGGTGTGGCCGAATTCTCCCGCCAGGCGGTGGCGGCCTTCCAGGATCCGCCCATTGACCACGATGCCCGCCCCCGTGCCGGTGCCGATGATCACGCCGAAGACCACGGCATGCCCGGCGGCGGCGCCGTCCGTGGCTTCGGAGAGGGCAAAGCAGTTCGCGTCGTTGGCCACGCGCACCTCGCGCTTCAGCAGGGCGGACAGGTCGCGGTCGAAGGCATGGCCGTTGAGGGCGTTGGAATTGGCGTTTTTCACCAGCCCGGTGGCCGGCGAGATGCAGCCGGGAATGCCCACGCCGACCGTGGCGCCCGGCCCGGTTTGCTGTTCGGCCTCATCCACCAGATCGGCGATGGCGCGCAGCGCCGCCTCGTACCCGGAGGGGGTGGGGCGGCGGCGGCGCAGCAGGGGCGCGCCATCTGCCCCCAGAACCATGATCTCCGTTTTCGTGCCGCCGAGATCGATGCCGATGCGATGTGCCATGGGCCCGGTTCTGGTCCGAAACGCTGTCTTGCTCAAGCCCGCGTGAAGGCGCATGATTCCGGGCATGGGTGAACGTCTGATCGATGCGCAATATCAAAAATCGCCGATCCCCGTGCTGAGGGCGGCGCGTGCCATGCGGCGCATGGCGCCGGGTGAGAAATTGCGGCTTTTGGCCACCGACCCGGAGGCCATGGCGGATATATGCGAGTTCTGCAAACAGTCGGGCCATGCCTTGATCGCGGCGAGCGAGAGCAAGGGCGTGTTCAGCTTCTCGCTGAAATGCGGGAAGGGGCCGGCATGAGCGTTGCCCTGTTCACCCATCCGGCGGCGCTGGGGCACGATACCGGGCATGACCATCCGGAATGCGCGGAGCGGTTGCGCTATGTGCTGCGAGCGCTGGAGGGGCAGGAATTCGCCCCCTTGCTGCGGGAGTTGGCGCCCGAGGCGAGCCCGGAGCAATTGAAGGCGGCGCATGATCCCGATTATGTGGAGGCCATCCTGGCCATGCCGAGGGACCGGGTGACCACCATAGATGGTGACACGGTATTCGGCCCCGGCACGCTGGAGGCGGCGCTGCGCGCGGCGGGTGCGGCGGGTGCCGCGGTGGATGCGGTGATGGAAGGCTGGGCGCAGGCGGCCTTCGTGGCCATGCGCCCGCCCGGGCACCATGCCGAGGCGGACCGCGCCATGGGGTTCTGCTTTTTCAACAATGCCGCCGTGGCGGCCCGGCAGGCCCAGCTGCGCTGGGGGCTGAAGCGGGTCGCGGTGGTGGATTTCGACGTGCATCATGGCAATGGCACGCAGCATATCTTCGCCCGCGACGCGGGGGTGATGTATGCCTCCTCTCATCAATCGCCCTGTTTTCCGGGGACCGGCTCGCAGGCGGAGACGGGGGTGGGCAATGTGGTGAATGTGCCGCTGCCGCCCGGCACCAATGGCGAGGTTTTCCGGGAGGCCTGGCATATGGCGGTCCTGCCGAGGCTTTTGGCCTTCGCGCCGGAAGTGCTGATCGTCTCCGCCGGGTTCGATGCCCATGCCGCCGACCCGATGGCGCAGATGCGGCTGCGCGAGGCGGATTTCGTCTGGCTGACGCGCGAGCTGCTGGCGGTGGCGGATGCGTGCTGCCAGGGGCGTGTCGTATCGTTGCTGGAGGGAGGCTACGATCTCAATGCCCTGGCGCAAAGCTGTGCGGCGCATGTGCGGGCGTTAATGCGGTTGTGATTCCCGCGTGGCGCGGGTACGGGAACAGTCATGACAGACAATTCCGATATTGCCGCCATGTCCTTCGAGGATGCGCTGGCGGCCCTTGAGGCCATCGTGCGCGGGCTGGAATCCGGCCAGCAGAAGCTGGAAGACGCGATTACCGCCTATGAGCGCGGCGCGGCGCTGAAGAAGCATTGCGAGGAGAAGCTGGCCCAGGCCGAGGCGCGGGTGCAGGCGATCGTGGCGCGGGCGGATGGCTCGCTGGCCCTGAAGGATGGAGAATGACATGGCGCTGGATGTTGTGAACAAGCCTGGTGCCCTGGCCGAGGCGATGGGCGAGGCCGCCCGCCTGGTGGAGGCGCAACTCGACGCGCTGTTGCCGGTGCCTGAAACCGCCGAAGCCAAGCTCATCGAGGCAATGCGCTATGCGGTGCTGAATGGCGGCAAGCGGCTGCGCGCTTTTTTGGTGATGGAAGTGGCGAAGCTGTTTTCCGTCAACCGTACCTGCGCGGCGCGCGTCGCCGCCTCGGTGGAGATGCTGCACGCCTATTCGCTGGTGCATGACGACCTGCCGGCGATGGACGATGACGATCTGCGCCGCGGCCAGCCGAGCTGCCACAAGAAATTCGACGAGGCCACCGCGATTCTGGCCGGGGACGCGTTGCAGACCCGTGCTTTCGAGGTGCTGGCCGAGGAGGACACCCATGCCGACCCGGAGGCGCGCGTCGAGCTGGTGCTGGCGCTGGCCATGGCCTCGGGCATGCGCGGCATGGTCGGTGGGCAGATGATCGACATGGAATCCGAGGGCAAGGATCTCACGGGTCCGGAAATCACCCGGTTGCAGGCGCTGAAGACCGGCAGGCTGATCCAGTATGCCGCCGAGGCGGGGGGCATTCTCGGCCGCGCGCCGGCCGCGCAACGCCACGCCATCGTGGCGTATGGGCGCGATCTGGGGGCGGCGTTCCAGATCTATGACGATGTGCTGGACGAAACCGCGACTCCCGAGGAGATGGGCAAGACCGCCGGCAAGGACGCCGCGGCGGGCAAGGCCACGATGGTGCGGATTTTGGGGCTGGAGCGCGCCCGCGCCCAGGCCGAGACGCTGGCCGCGCAGGCGGCGGGGCATCTGGACGGGTTTGGCGAGCGCGCCGTGCTGTTGCAGGCCCTGGCCCGTTTCACCGTGACCCGTAAAAGCTGACCCGTCGCGCCTGGGAAACAAGTCAGGCGCTGCGAGATTATTGGCCGCACTGCCCAAAAGCCCGATCGATGCGTGGATTAAAAAATGGGCAGGCGCGGTTCCGGCCCCGCCCGCGCCGGGGGGTTCTGACATGGCATTAATGTTGCTTACCGGACTGTCATAAAAGGGCTTGCCGTGAAAAGCGGGCCTTGTGGCTTTTGGAGCGGTTTGCATGGATTTGGTTGAAACCGGTAACGGGGTGCGCGCGGCGCGCGGCGGATTGTCGGCCCGTGAGGCGCCTTTTCACGATATTCCGGTGATCGATTTTGGCGCGATGCAGGGAGACGATCTGGCCGCCAAGGAAAAGGTGGCCAGGGCCTTGTACGAGGCGGCCACCAAGGTCGGGTTTTTCTACATCAAAAATCATGGCGTGCCGGAGGAGATCATCCAGGCGATGTTCGCCGCCGGGCCGGCGTTCTTCGCCTTGCCGCTCGACGAGAAGATGAAGGTTCACGTCAAGCTCTCCACCAATAATTCCGGCTATACGCCGCTTTTGGAGGAGAACGTGAACCCCAAGGCCAAGGGCGATCTGCACGAGGCTTACGACATCGCCGCCGAGCTGGACCCCAATGACCCGGACCTGGCCAGCGGCAAGGGGCTGTATGGGGTGAATATCTGGCCGGAGAACATGCCGGGTTTCCGCCGGGCGATGCTGGATTATCACCATGAGGTGCTGAAGCTGGGCCGGCGCATGTTCAAGGCCTTCGCCTTGGCGCTGGGGCAGGATGAGCATTTCTTCGACCCGATGATCACCAAGCCCACCTGCGCGCAGCGCATCATCTATTACCCCTCGCAGGATGGGGCGATTGACGAGGAGCAGATCGGCATCGGTCCGCATTCGGACTATGAATGCTTCACCATTCTGGCCCAGCATGAGGTGCCCGCCTTGCAGGTGCTGAACAATGCCGGGGAATGGATCGCGGCGCCGCCGATCCCAGGAACGTTCGTGGTCAATATCGGCGACCAGATGGCGCGCTGGAGCAATGACCTGTTCGCCTCCACCCTGCATCGGGTCATCAATCTCACCGGGCGGGCGCGCTATTCCGCGCCGTTTTTCCTGGGGACCAATTACGACACGCTGATCGATGTGCTGCCCGGTTGTGTGACGCCCGAGCGCCCGCGCAAATACGAGCCCGTGATCGCCGGAGATTATGTGCAGGGGCGTTTCGACGCCACCTATGGATACCGCCAGACTGAATCCTGAAACAACAAGGACCCATCATGAAATTCAAGACTCTCGCCGGTTTGGCCCTGACCGCGCTGATCGCCGCCGCCCCGGCCGCCCAGGCGCAGCTCAAGATCGAGAAACCGAAAATCGCCTTCGTCTTTCTGGGCACCGACACGGATGGCGGCTGGTCGCAGTCCCAGAACACCGCGCGGCTGGCGCTGGCCAAGGCGTATCATGAAAAAGTGCCCTATGTTGAGAACGTGCCCGAGCAGACCGAGAAGGTCGAGCAGGCGGTGGAGCTGTTCATCAATCACGGCGCCAATGTGATCATCGCCGGGTCTTACGGTTATTCGGATGCGATGCTGGCGGAGGCCAAGGCGCACCCGAAGGTCGCCTTCATCAACATGGCGGGTATTTCCTCGGCGCCCAACCTGGAAAGCCCATACCCCAAGACCTTCCAGGGCTGGTATCTGGCGGGCATGGCGGCGGGCTATGCCACCAAGAGCAAGCAGCTTGGCATGATGCTGGGCTTTCCCATTCCCGACGTGCTGTGGGACATCAACTCCTTCGCCCTGGGGGCGCAGGCGGCCAATCCGGGCACCATCGTGCATGTGGCCTTCGTGAATAGCTGGTCCGATCCGGTGAAGGAGGCGCAGATTTCCAAGGCGATGATCCAGCAGGGGGCCGATGTGATCGCCACCGACATGGACAGCCCCGCCGCGTTGGTGGTGGCCGAGAAGGCGGGCAAATATTCCATCGGCTATCAGGTGGACATGGCCAAGAGCGCGCCGAAGGGCATTCTCACCTCCGTGGTCTTCCATTGGGAGAAGGAGCTGGTGCCCGCCGTGGCGGCGATGAAGGCCGGCACCTGGAAGAGCCAGGGCACCCCGCTTTACGGCATCGATACCGGCGTGGTGGATATCGCCAAGCTACAGCATATCCCCGCCGATGACATCGCCAAGATCGAGGCGGTGCGCCAGAAGATGATCGATGGCACGTTCAATGTCTGGGCCGGGCCGATTTCCGATCAGGCCGGCAAGGTGGAAGTACCCGCCGGCTCCACCCCCACCGTCGACCAGCTTTGGAACATGAATTATCTCGTGTCCAACGTGAAAGGTTCGATGAAATAAGCAAGTTCGCGGTCCGGCTCGCGGGGGTCGGGAAAAGCTTCGGAACGCGCCCGGCCTTGCTGGGCGCGGATTTCTCGCTTGAATGGGGAGAGGTGCACGCGCTGCTGGGAGAGAACGGCGCGGGAAAATCCACGCTGATGAACGTGCTGGCCGGATTCTACACGGCCGATGCGGGGGTGCTGGAAGTGGATGGCGCCGCCGCGCGTTTTGAGACGCCCTCCGCCGCCGCGGATGCGGGAATCGGCATGGTGCACCAGCATTTCAAGCTGGTCGGGCCGCTTTCGGTGCTGGAAAATCTACGCCTGGCCTGCGCGCGCCGGGCCGGGTGGCGCGGCAAGGCCGAGGCGCTGCGGGCGATGGAAGCGCTGGGCCAGGAGCTTGGCTTCAGGCTCGACCCCGCCGCGCGCGTGGATGAAATGGCGGTGTCCGACCAGCAGAAGCTGGAGATCATGAAAGTGTTGCTGGCGGGCGCGCGGATTCTGATTCTGGACGAGCCGACGGCGGTGCTGACGGAGCAGGAGGCGCAGGCGGCGCTGGGGCTGGCCCGCAAGCTCGCCAAAAGTGGCCGGGCGGTGGTGTTGATTACCCACAAGCTGCGCGATGTGCTGGGATTTTCCGACAAGGTGACGGTGATGCGCGCCGGGCGCACGGTGATCGATGGCGCGCCGTCGGGGGGCATGGATGCTGTTTCGCTGTCCGAGGCGATGGTGGGCAGCGCGCCGGTGATGGAGGCGGCGCGGATGGCCGAGGGCCGGCGCCTGAAGCCGGACAGGCTGAAGGTGACGCAGCTTGCCGCCCCCGCCAGCGCTCATGGCGTGGCGCTGCGGGAGATTTCCGTTTCCGTGGCGGGGGGCGAGATTTTCGGCGTGGCCGGTATTGGCGGCAATGGCCAGGCGGAGCTGGTGGAGGCGCTGGTCGGTGTGCGCCCGCTCTCCGGCGGGGCGGTCTGGTTCGATGGCGCGGAGATGCCCGCCAGCCCGGAGGCGCGGCGCGAACGCGGGCTGCGCTATATCCCCGCCGACCGCATGGGCATGGGGCTGTTCGGGGCGTTGCCGCTGAATGTGAATATTGCCTTGCCCAGATTGCTGGGTGCCGCGCCCGAGCGGCAATGGCTGGTGACAAAAGGCTGGATGAATGGGCTGGCGCGCGAGGCGATCGCCCAGTTCGAGGTGGCGGGCGCGCATGTGGATCTGCCGGTGCGGCTGCTGTCGGGCGGAAATGCGCAGAAATTGATGCTGGCGCGGGAATTCACCGAGGGCATGGCCATTCTGATCGCGCATTCCCCCACGCGGGGGCTGGATATACGCGCGGTGCAGGCGGTGCAGGCACGCCTGCGCGCCGCCGCCGAGGCCGGTTGCGCGGTGCTGTTGATTTCTGAGGACCTTGACGAGATCATGCAACTTTCCGACCGTGTGGCGGTGATGAGCCATGGGCGCCTGAGCCCGCCCGAGCCGGTGGCGGCGGTGGACCGTGCCCGGATCGGCCGGTTGATGCTGGAGATGCATTGATGCCGCGCCTTGTTCTCTCACCGCGTTTGGCCGCCTCGCGCCGGTTCACGTTTTTCGTGCTGCTGGGCGGGGTTCTGGCTGGGCTGGTGGTGTCCGGCGGGTTTTTGCTCACCCAGGGCATGGGGCTTTCCGATCTCGCCAGCCAGTTCGTGGGCTATACGTTCGCCGACCCGGCGGGGCTGGACCAGACGCTGACGCGCGCCATCCCGCTGATCCTGGTGGGGCTCGCGGTCGCGGTCTGCCTGAAGGTGAAATTCTGGAATATCGGGGTGGAAGGGCAGCTCTGGGCGGGGGCGATGGCGGCCACCGCCGTGTCGCTCTACCATATCGGGCCGGAATCCATGCGGTTATGGGTGATGTGCGCGGCATCGCTGGCCGGCGGCGGGCTATGGTGCGGTGTGTGCGCGCTGGCGCGGTTGAAGCTGCGGGCGAACGAGGTGGTGACGACACTTCTGATGAATTACGTCGCTTATATGCTCGCCCAGCAGCTTCTCTATGGGGCTTGGCGCAACCCGGAGGATTCCTTTCCGGTTTCCAAGACTTTCGCGCCGGGCGAGACGCTGGCGCTGATCGGTTTTGGGCATGTGCATGCGGGCATTTTCTTTTCCCTCGGCGCGGCTTTGTTCTGCTGGTGGCTCTGCGGTTTCGCCCGGGTGGGCTATATGGCCAAGGCCGTGGCGGCCAACCCGCTGGCGGCGCGGGCGGTGGGTGTGCCGGCGGGCATGGTGGTGGTGCTGATGGCGAGTCTGGGCGGCGCGCTCGCCGGGCTGGCGGGGTTCACCATCGTGTGCGGGGTGGAGCATAAGCTTACCCAGTTCGTCGGCGATGATTTCATCTTTCCCTCCATCGTCATCGCCTATCTGGCGCGTTCCAACCCGCTGGGGGTGGTGGTGGCGGCGCTGGGCATCGCCGCGCTGTACACGGCCGGGGATTCGCTGAAGGCCTTCTACCAATTGCCGGGAGCGACGGTGCTGACCATCGAGGCGATTTTGCTGCTATGCGTCTGCTGTGCTGAGTTTTTCCTGCGCTACAGGCTGGATTGGGTGAAAAGCGTGAAGGTGGCGCCATGAGCGTACTGCTCGTCGGCTGGATCGGCAGCATCCCCACTTTCGCGGCGCCGTTCCTGCTGGCCACGATCGGGTTGATCATCAATGAGCGCGCGGGGGTGATGAATCTCGGCGCGGAAGGGATCATGGCGATGTCGGCTGTGACCGCCGTGCTGATCGAGCTGGCGGGGCATGGGGCGGCGCTGGCCTTGCTGGGCGGCATCGGCGCTGGGTTGGCGCTGACGGTTGTATTTGGTGTCATGGCGGTGTTCCTGCGGGTGGACCAGGTGCTGGCCGGGCTGGTGGCCTTTGCGCTGGGCATCGGCGTGTCGGGGTTTCTGGGCGATGGCTCGGAGAACCAGACCGTGAATGGCATCTCACCGCCGCCGCTGCATGATTTCGCGTTTCTGCCGAAAATGCTGGCGGGGATTCTGGACCAGGACTGGCTGACCTGGTTTGCCTTCATCGCCGCCGCCCTGGTGTGGTTCGTGATCGAGCGGACGGATCTGGGCCTGCGTTTGCGCGCGGTGGGCGAGGATGCCCCGGCGGCGGACGCGGCGGGGGTGAACGTGGCGCTCTACCGTTTTGGCGCGGTGCTGGCGGGGGGTGTGTTCTGCGCCATCGCGGGGGCCCATCTCAGCCTCGTGGGGGCGCATATCTGGGTGGATGGCATGGTGGCCGGGCGCGGTTGGATCGCGGTGGCGATGGTGACGCTGGCGCGCTGGAACGCGTTGCGCGCCATCATCGCGGCCTTGCTGTTTGGCGCCATCCAGGCGCTGGTGCCGCAGCTTCTGTCCTCGGGCATGAATGTGCCGGTCTATTTCATCGAGATGTCGCCTTATCTCGCCACCTTGGCCTATCTGCTCATCGCCGGGTTTTTCGCCAGGGGGGCGGATGCGCAACCGGCCGATCTCGGGCGGCCTTATCTGCGCGAGGAGCGGCGCTGAAGTTCGGCGTTGACAGGGCCGGTGCCCGCGTGAACAGTCCAAGGTCTGGATTTGAAGGAGAGAGGGGCCGATGAGCGTGCGGTTCCTGCTGGATGGCGAGGTGATCGCGCTGGATGAGGTGGATCCCACCGGCACGGTCCTGGAGATGCTGCGCACCCGCCTGCGCCGCACCGGCACCAAGGAAGGCTGCGCGGAGGGCGATTGCGGGGCCTGCACCGTGCTGCTGGGCACGCTCACGGGCGATGAAATCGCCTGGCGGGCGGTGAATAGCTGCATTCTGTTTCTGCCGATGCTGGACGGCAAGGCATTGCTGACCGTGGAAAGCCTGGGCGGCGACCATCCCGTGCAGCGGGAGCTGGTGGCGCGCCATGGCTCGCAATGCGGTTTCTGCACGCCGGGGATCGTGATGTCGCTCTATGGCCGGGCGATCGGCGCGCTGGGGGCGGAGCAGAGCGTGGCGGAGATGCTGTCTGGCAATCTGTGCCGCTGCACGGGCTATGGGCCGATTCTGGCGGCGGGCGAAGCGGTGGGCCGCACGCCGCGCGAGGATGCGCCGCTGGTGGCGGCATTGAAAGCGTTGCGCGAACCGGCTGGGGCGTTTGCATTCCAGGATAGGCTGGCCGGGCGTGAGCGCCTTGCCTTCATGCCGCGCGATGCGGATGAATTGGCGGCGCTTTACGAGCGCCACCCGCGGGCGCGGCTGGTGGCCGGCGCCACGGATGTCGGGCTGTGGGTGACCAAGCGGCAGCGTGTGCTGGATGAGCTGATCTTCATCGGCGATCTTGAGGATTTGCGGTCGATCGAGGACAGGCCGGAGGGGGTGCGGCTGGGGGCGTGTGTGCGCTATGCCGAGGCGCAAGGCGTGCTGGCGCGGCTGCACCCGGCCCTGGGCGCGCTGGTGCGGCGCATTGGCGGAGCGCAGGTGCGCAATGCGGGCACCATCGGCGGCAACATCGCCAATGGCTCGCCGATCGGCGATATGCCGCCCGCCTTGATCGCGCTGGGCGCGGAGCTGGTCTTGCGCAAGGGCGATATGCGCCGGCGCATGGCGCTGGAGAGTTTCTTCATCGCGTATGGCCAACAGGATCGCCAGCCGGGTGAGTTCGTGGAAAGTCTTTTCATTCCCCGGCCTGTCGAAGGGGAGATTGTCAGCATCTCCAAACTTTCAAAACGCTTCGACAGCGATATCGCCGCCGTGTGCGGTGCCATCAAACTGCGTGTGCAGGCGGGCCGCATGACCGATGCGCGCATTGCCTTTGGCGGCATGGCGGCCACGCCCAAGCGCGCGGCGGCGGTGGAGACGTTTTTGACGGGCGCGCCCTTCAACGAGGAAACGCTGGATGAGGCGGCGAGGATGCTGGCCGCGGATTTCGCGCCGCTGAGCGATGTGCGCGGCGGTGCCGCCTATCGCCTGGCCGTGGCGGGCAATTTGTTGCGCCGCCTATGGGCCGAGCGGCAGGGCGACGTGACGAGCGTGCTGGAGCTGGCGCGTGGCTGACCGCGAGACCACGGGCCTCGACGCGGTCTCGCGTCCGCTGCCGCATGATTCCGCGCGGGCGCATGTGGCGGGGCGCGCGCTATATACCGACGACATGCCCGAGGCGGCGGGCATGTTGCATGGGGCGTTCGGATTGTCCGAGATGGCGCATGCGAAGATCCTGAATCTCGACCTTGCCGCCGTGCGCGCGGCGCAAGGCGTGGTGGCGGTGTTCTCCGCGGCTGATATTCCCGGTGAGAACGATGTCAGCCCTTTCGCGGGCGATGACAGGCTTTTTGCCGGGGATGAGGTGATTTATCACGGCCAGGCGGTCTTTCTGGTGGTGGCAACGAGTTTGCAGGCCGCGCGCCGCGCCGCGAAGCTGGGCAGGATTGAATATGAAAAATTGCCGCCCTTGCTTTCCATCGAGGCGGCGCTGGCGGCGCAATCCGTGATCGAACCAGCGCAGATCATGGGCCGGGGCGATGTGGCGGCGGCGCTGGCGGCCGCGTCCCGCCGGGTGAAGGGCACGCTGGAGATTGGCGGGCAGGATCATTTTTATCTGGAAGGGCAGATCGCCATCGCCACGCCGCAGGAGGAGGGGCGGATGCATGTGCTCTCCTCCACCCAACATCCCAGCGAGGTGCAGCACAGCGTCGCGCGGGTGCTGGGGCTTGCCGATGCGTGGGTGACGCTGGAGGTGCGCCGCATGGGCGGCGGGTTTGGCGGCAAGGAGACGCAACCGGCCTTGTTCGCCGCCGCGGCCGCCTTGGCGGCGGCGCGCACCGGGCGGCAGGTGAAGATCCGCGCCGACCGCGACGATGACATGGTGATGACCGGCAAGCGCCATGAATTCTCCACCGTTTACGAGGCGGGATTCGACGAAAGCGGAAACATCCAGGCGATGTCGATCAAATTGGCCTCGCGCTGCGGCTGCACGGCGGATCTGTCCTACTCGATCAATGACCGCGCGATGTTTCACGCCGATAATTGCTATTTCTATCCGGCGGTGAAAATTGAGTCCCACCGCGCGAAAACCAATACCGTCTCCGCCACGGCGTTCCGTGGTTTTGGCGGGCCGCAAGGGATGATCGTGGCCGAGCGCGCCATGGATCATATCGCCCATGAGCTGGGGCTGGATCCGCTGCTGGTGCGCCAGCGCAATCTTTACGGCCCGGGGCGGGATGTGACGCCCTATGCGATGCGGGTGACGGATAATGTGGCGCCGGAGATCATCGCCGAGCTTGTGGACAGCAGCGATTACGAAGCCCGCCGCGCCGAGGTGGCGGCATGGAATGAAACACACCGGATCGTCAAGAAAGGCATCGCCCTCACCCCGGTGAAATTCGGCATCAGTTTCACCACCACCCATCTCAACCAGGGCGGAGCGCTGGTGAACATCTATGCCGATGGCTCCATCCTGCTGAACCATGGTGGCACGGAGATGGGGCAGGGGCTGATGATCAAGGTCGCGCAGGTGGTGGCGGATGTGTTCGCCGTGCCGGTCGAGATGGTTGGCATTTCCTCAACCCGCACCGACAAGGTTCCCAATACCAGCGCCACGGCGGCGTCATCCGGATCGGATCTCAACGGCATGGCGGCGTTCGATGCGGCGGAGACGATCAGGCGGCGCCTGGCGGGTGTCGCGGCCAGGCATTTCGGTGTGGCGGAAACGGATGTGCGGTTCACCCAGGCGGGTGTGCGGGCGGGGGCGAACTGGATTGCCTTTCCGGATCTTTGCCGCCTGGCTTATCTGAACCGCGTATCGCTCTCCGCCACCGGGTTTTACGCCACGCCGGAGATTCATTACGACCGCAAGACGCATGCCGGCCGGCCGTTCTATTATTTCGCCTATGGCGCGGCGGTGGCGGAAGTGGCGGTGGATACGCTCACCGGCGAGCATAAGGTGCTGGCGGTGGATATTCTGCACGATGTCGGCAAATCGCTGAACCCGGCCATCGATCTGGGGCAGGTGGAGGGCGGGTTCATCCAGGGCATGGGCTGGCTCACCACCGAGGAGCTGGTGTTCGACGGGCAGGGCCGGCTGCTCACCCATGCGCCCTCGACCTACAAGATCCCCACGGCCTCCGACCGCCCGGCGCGGATGGAGATCAATCTCTGGGCGCGGGGGCGCAATGCGGAGCCGACCATTCATCGCTCGAAGGCCGTGGGGGAGCCGCCTTTCATGCTGGCCAACGCGGTGTTCTGCGCGCTGACCCAGGCCGTGTCCGCCGCCGTGCCGGAGGCGGGATTTCCGCGGCTCGACGCGCCGGCCACGCCGGAGCGGATCTTGGCGGCCATTGCCGGGCTGAGGGTGGGGCATGGCTGAGTGGCTGCGTGTGGCGCAAGGGCTGCTGGCGCGCGGTCCCGTGGCGCTGGTGAGCGTGCTGGCGACGGAAGGCTCCGCCCCGCGCGCGGCGGGCACGAAAATGCTGGTCACGCCGGCGGGCGCGCATGGCACCATCGGCGGCGGCAATCTGGAATTCACCGCCATTGCCCAGGCCCGCGCGGCATTGGCCCGCGCCCCGGGCAGTTGGGCGGTGCAGGATTATCCGCTGGGTCCGCTGCTGGGCCAATGCTGTGGCGGCCGGGTCCGGTTGCTGATCGAGCATCTGGACCCCGCGCAATGCGGGTTTCTGGAGGAGCCGGCCGGGGAAACGCTGATTTTGGAATTGGCGGAAGGAAGCGTGCGCCGCTCTTACGGCAAGAGGCTGCCGGGCAGCGTGCTGCCCGCGCGCGGAGAGAAGCCGGGAGTGGGGGGCAGGATCGTCGAGCCAATCGAGGCACCCAGCCGCAAGGTGCTGCTGTTTGGGGCCGGGCATGTGGGGCAGGCCATTGCCCGGGTCTGCGCGGGGCTGCCGCTTTCGCTTGGCTGGTTCGATATGCGCGAGGAGACCAGCGCCACGCCTGGGGCCATGCGGGCCACGTCGGAGACGATGGAAAGCTGCGCGGCGCGCGCCACGCCCGGGACGGCGGTGGTGATCCTCACCCATGATCATGGGCTGGATTATCGTTTGGCCGCCGCCGCCTTGCGCGGGCGGGCGGAGTTTGTCGGCATGATCGGCTCCGCCACCAAGCGGGCGCGGTTTCTTTCACGCTTGCGGGCCGATGGCGTCGATCCGTCGCGCCTGACCTGTCCCATTGGCCTGCCGGGGATTTCCGGCAAGCAGCCCGAGGTGATCGCCATTGCCGTGGTCGCGCAACTCTTGACCTTGCCGAAGGATGAGTATGAGCAGATCTGACGATGAAACCCTGCTACGCAGGAGCTTCGCGGTCGCGCGGCGCGCGCGGGCGGGCGGGTGCCATCCGTTCGGCGCCGTGCTGGCGGGGCCGGATGGGACGGTGCTGATGGAGCAAGGCAATGGCTTTCTGCCGGACCATGACATGACCGGCCATGCGGAACGGATCCTCGCCGGGCGCGCCAGCATCGAATATGGCGGTAAATTCCTGGCGGATTGCACGCTTTATTCCAGCGCCGAGCCATGCGCCATGTGCGCGGGGGCCATTTACTGGTCCGGCATCGGGCGGGTCGTGTACGGGATGAGCGAGCATGAGCTGAAATCCGTCACCGGAAACCATGAGGAGAATCCGACGTTGGATATGCCCTGCCGCGCGGTGTTCGCCGCCGGGCAGCGCGAGGTGGCGGTCGTGGGGCCGCTGCTGGTGGAGGAAGCCCGCGCCCTGCACGAGGGAGCCTGGATTTGAGCAAGGAGATTGCCGCCCGGCCCCATGGGTTTCCGCTGGATGAAGGGCATGCGGCGCTGGTGATCATCGACATGCAGCGGGATTTTTTGGAGCCGGGCGGGTTTGGCGCCGCGCTGGGAAACGATGTTTCGCATCTGCGCGCCGCCATTGCCCCCATCGCCGCGGTGCTGGGGGCGGCGCGGGCGCGGCATATGCTGGTGGTGCATACGCGGGAGGGGCACAGGCCGGATCTTTCGGACTTGCACAGGACGAAATATGAGCGCGGCGGGGCCGGCGCGCGCATCGGCGATCGAGGACCGATGGGTCGTATTCTGGTGCGCGGCGAGGCGGGGCACGGAATCATCCCCGAGCTTGCCCCCGTCATGGGTGAGCCGGTGATCGACAAGCCCGGCAAGGGCGCGTTTTATGCAACCGATCTTGAAACCATTTTGCACAAGCGCGGCATCACCCAACTGATTCTCGCGGGCGTGACGACGGAGGTTTGCGTGCATACCACGATGCGCGAGGCCAATGACCGGGGCTTTGAATGTTTGCTGCTGGAGGATGGCACGGCGTCTTATTTTCCGGCGTTTCACAAGGCGGCGCTGGACATGGCCTGCGCCCAGGGTGGTATTTTCGGCTGGGTGGCGCCAAGCGCGGCCGTGGTCGAGGCGCTGGGCGGGTAGGCTAAGCGCTTTCACGGCCGGTTTTTTCCCCCGGCGGTGCATGTCAATTCTGTTGCAGGAGGCGCATGCTCTGGGTACGCATTGTGCCGGGCCGCCGGTCTGAACATCGTTTGGGAGCAGGGCATGGAGTTCGAACCGGAGAAGATTGTTCCTGATTCGCCGCCCCTTCTCTCGCTAAGAGGCATCGTCAAGCAATTTCCTGGCTGTCTGGCCAACGATCATGTGGATTTGACCATCGGCAAAGGTGAAATCCATGCCCTGCTGGGGGAGAATGGCGCGGGCAAGAGCACATTGGTGAAGATCATCTATGGTGTGATGAAGCCCGACGCGGGCCATATTCTATGGAATGGCCGGCCGGTGAGCATCGCCAGCCCGGCGCAGGCGCGCGCGCTGGGTATTGGCATGGTGTTTCAGCATTTTTCGTTGTTCGAGGCCTTGAGCGTGGCGGAGAATATCGCGCTCGGCCTCAACGATCCCAAGGACCGGGAGAATCTGGATAGCCGCATTGCCGAAATTTCCGCCCGTTACGGTCTGCCCCTGGACCCGCGCAAGGCGGTGCACGACCTTTCGGTGGGGGAGCGCCAGCGTATCGAGGTGGTGCGCTGCCTGTTGCAGAACCCGAAGCTGCTCATCATGGACGAGCCGACCAGCGTGCTCACCCCGCAGGAGGTGCGCAAGCTGTTCGACACGCTGCGGCGCCTGCGCGGCGAGGGCTGCTCCATTCTCTATATCAGCCATAAGCTGGAGGAGATCCGCGGCCTGTGCGAGCGCGCCACGATCATGCGGCTGGGCAAGGTGGTGGCGCATTGCGACCCGAGGGAGAAAACCGCGCGCGAACTGGCGGAGCTGATGATCAGCGCCAAGCTCAAGCAGCGGGATTATTCCCAGAAAGCCGGGCCGGGCGGGGCGGACCGGCTGGTGGTGAAGCGGCTGACCATCCGCTCCAACCGGCAGTTCGGCACGGATTTGAAGGATATTTCCTTCACCGTGAGGGGTGGGGAGATTTTTGGCATCGCGGGGATCGCGGGCAATGGCCAGGGCGAGCTGATGGATGCGCTCTCCGGCGAGATCCCCGCCGGCAGCCCGGAGATTATTCTGCTGGACGGCGTGGCGGTGGGGCTGGAGCGCCCGCGCGCGCGCCGGCGAAGAGGCGGGTGCTTCCTGCCGGAGGAACGCAACGGCCATGGCGCCGTGGGGGCGATGACCTTGGCGGAGAACGGCTTTCTCTCCGCCCATGTGCGCGGCGCGCTGGAACGGTTCGGGCTGATCAATGGCAGGCGCACGCGCGATTTCGCGTCCCGGGTGATTGCCTCCTTCGATGTGCGCACCACGGGCCCGCTGGCGGAGGCGCGTTCGCTTTCCGGCGGCAATCTACAGAAATTCCTGGTCGGGCGGGAAGTGTTGCAGCAGCCGGGCGTGCTGGTGATCTCCCAGCCGACCTGGGGGGTGGATGCCGGAGCGGCCGCGGCGATTTACGAGGCGCTGGTGCAACTGGCCGCGGCGGGCACGGCGATTGTGCTGATCTCCCAGGATCTGGACGAGATTTTGCTGCTGTGCGACCGCATCGCCGTGATCGCGGCGGGGAGGCTGTCTGAGCCGATGAATGTGAAGGACGCGACCATCGAGACGATCGGCCTGCTGATGGGGGGAACCCAGGCGGGCATGCAGGAGCGGGTGCATGATCTACCGGCTTGAGCCACGGGGCGAACGCTCCTTGTTCTGGTCTTATGGCTCGCCGGTGCTGGCCATCAGCCTCACCATCGTCACGATGATGGCGATTTTCGCGCTGCTCGGCAAACCGCCCGTGCGGGGGATTGAAACATTCCTGATCGCCCCGGTCAGCAATCTGTCCGGCCTGTCCGCCCTGCTGGTGCGCGCGGCGCCCTTGATCATGATCGGCGCCGGGCTGGCGCTCTGCTATCGCGCCAATATCTGGAATATCGGCGGGGACGGGCAGTTCACCATGGGGGCGCTGGCCGGGGCCGGCGTGGCGCTGGCGCTGCCGAATGGCGCCTTCTGGTGGGAATATCCGCTGGTGCTGGCGCTGGGCGTGCTGGGCGGCATGGGCTGGGCCGGGATCGTCGCGTTTCTGAAGCTGAAATTCAACGCCAATGAAATCCTGACCTCGCTGATGCTGGTCTATATCGCCAATCTGATTCTGGTCTGGCTGGTCACCGGCCCGTGGCGGGACCCGCAAGGATTCGGGTTTCCGCAATCGGCCATGTTTGGGGCGGGGGCGACGACGCCGGATTTCGGCGCCACCTCGATCCATCTCGGCTGTCTGCTCGCTCCCCTGCTGGCCCTGGCGCTCTGGCAGATATTGGCGCGCTCGGTGCTGGGGTTCCAGTTGCGGGTGGTTGGGCAGGCGCCGCGCGCCGCGCGTTTCGCGGGGTTTTCCAATGCCCGGCTGACCTGGATCGCGCTGCTGGTCTCGGGCGGGCTTTCCGGCTTGGCGGGGATCATCGAGGTCACGGGGCCGATCGGCCAGCTCACCACCACCATCACCCCTGGCTATGGGTTCTCGGCGGTGATTGTCGCCTTTCTGGGGCGGCTGCATCCGGTGGGGGTGATCTTCGCCGGGCTGCTGCTGGCCTTGTCTTATCTCGGTGGCGACGCGGCGCAGATCAATCTCAACATGCCCAACGCCATCACCGGCATCTTCCAGGGGGTGCTTCTGTTTTATCTGCTGGGCGCGGACGTGTTGATTCTGCACCGTTTTCGCCGTATCCGTCCGCCCGCGCCGGAGGCCGCATGACCCTCGCTTATGCGTCTAACCTCGCTGTTTCCGTCGTGGCGGCTTCCACGCCGCTGCTCATCGCCGCGTCCGGGGAACTGGTGGCGGAAAAATCCGGCGTGCTGAATCTGGGGGTGGAAGGCATGATGCTGGTGGGGGCCATCGCCGGGTTCGCCACCGCGCATCATACGGGCAGTGCCGGGTTGGGGCTGGCGGCGGCCGCTCTGGCGGGGATGTTGATCGCGATGATCTTCGCGGTGCTGACCCTGACCTTTCTGGCCAACCAGGTCGCCACCGGGCTGGCGCTGACCATTTTCGGCAAGGGATTCGCGGCCTTGCTGGGGGCGGGGTATGTCGGCGTCTCGGCGCCGGTGCTCAAGCCCATCGCGTTGCCGCTGCTCTCGCGCATTCCATTTCTCGGGCCTGTGTTGTTCGATCAGAACATTTTGATCTATTTCTCTTTTGCCATGCTCGCCTTGATCGCCTGGTTTCTGAACAAGACCCATGCCGGGCTGATTTTACGCGCGGTGGGGGATAATCATGACGCCGCGCACGCGATGGGGTACCCGGTGCTGCGCATCCGCTATGCCGCCGTGGCCTTCGGCGGGGCGATGGCGGGCATTGGCGGGGCTTATCTTTCGCTGTTCTATTCGCCGCTCTGGTCGCAAGACCTCACCGCCGGGCGCGGCTGGATCGCGCTGGCGCTGGTGGTGTTCGCGGCTTGGCGGCCTTTCTGGCTGCTGGTGGGGGCGTATCTGTTCGGCGGCATCACGTTTCTCTCGCTTTATATCCAGGGGGCGGGTGTGCCGGTGCCCTCGCCGCTGGTCTCGCTGCTGCCTTATGTCGGCACGGTGGCGGTGCTGGTGCTCATCTCGCGCGATGCGCGGCGCATCCGCCTCAACCAGCCCGCCTGTTTGGGCAGATATTTCCACGCCGCCGCCTGAATGTCTTTGAAGTTGGAAGGAGCAACAGGATGTCTTCACTGAAACGCCGTGGCTTTACGGCCATGCTGGGCGCCTCGGCGCTGACCGCGCCGGGGATCATGCGCGCCGCGCGGGCCGATGCGCCGTTGAAGGTCGGTTTCGTCTATGTCGGCCCGGTGGGGGATTTTGGCTGGACCTATCAGCATGACGTGGCGCGCAAGCAGGCGCAGGCGGCCCTGGGCTCGGCGATCGAGACATCCTATGTCGAAAACGTGCCGGAATCCCCGGAATGCCAGTCTGTTTTCCAGAGCCTCGCCGCGTCCGGCCATAAGCTGATTTTCGGCACCTCCTTCGGCTACATGAACTATATGGTGAAGGTGGCCGCCAAGAACCCGCATGTGATGTTCGAGCATTGCACCGGCTATAAGCGCGCCAAGAACCTCGCCACCTACGACATACGTTATTACCAGGGGCGCTATGTGCAGGGCGTGATCGCCGGGCATATGTCGAAGACCGGCAAGATCGGTTATGTCGCCTCCGTGCCGATTCCAGAGGTGGTGCGCGGCATGAACGCGGTGATGCTCGGCATGCAAAGCGTCAACCCCAAGGCGCGGCTGAAATTCATCATGATCGATAGCTGGTACGACCCCGGCAAGGAAGGCGACGCGGCCAAGGCGCTGATCGATCAGGGGTGCGATGTGCTGACCCAGCATACGGACAGCCCAGCGCCGTTGCAGGTGGCCGCCAGCCGCCATATTCCCGCGTTCGGCGAGGCGACGGACATGATCAAGTTCGCGCCGCACACGCAGCTCACCGCCGATGTGAATGAGTGGGGCGGCTATTACATCAAGCGCATCAAGGAGGCGCTGGCCGGCACCTGGACCAGCACGGATACCTGGGGTGGCTTCTCGGATGGCATGCTGGCCATGGCGCCGTTCCGCAACATGCCCGATGCCGTGGCCGCCACGGCCCAGCAGACGGTGGCGGAGATTTCCTCGGGTCAGAATAAGGTCTTCACGGGGCCGCTGACGGATCAGAGCGGCAAGGTGTTTGTGCCCGCCGGCCAGACCATGGACGATACCGCGCTGACCGGCATGCAGACCCTGGTGGCCGGAATCGACGGCAAGCTCTCCTGATGGAGACGGACGCGCAGGCCGCCTATCTGGCGGCCGCCGCGAAATTGCTCGGGCTACCCATCCCGCCCGAGCAGCAGGAGGCCGTGCGGGCCGCCTTCGCGGTTTTGTGCCAGCAGGCCGAGCTGGTGACCTCCTTCGCGCCGCCGCCCGGGACCGAGGCGGCGCCACGCTATCGTCCCTGAGGGTTCATGGAATTTTACCGGCTGAGCGCCATTGAGATCGCCGCGCGGGTGCGCGCGGGCAAACTCTCCGCCTCGCAGATTCTGGCCGCTCATATTGAGCGGATCGAGGCGCTGGACAATATCTTCAATTGCTTCACGGCCCGCACCTTCGAGCGTGCCCGCGCCGAGGCCGCCTTGGTGGATGCCAAGGTGCAGGCGGGGCAGGAGCCCGGCCCGCTGGCGGGCGTGCCCTTCGCGGTGAAGAACCTGTTCGACATCGAAGGGCTGGCGACCGTCGCGGGTTCGAAAATCCGCCGCGCCGCGCCGCCCGCCAAGATGGATGCGCCGCATATCGTCCGGTTGAACGAGGCCGGGGCGGTGCTGCTGGGTGCCTTGAACATGGACGAGTTCGCTTATGGCTTCGTCACCGAGAACGCGCATGACGGGCCGGTACGCAACCCGCACGATCCAGCGCGGATTTGCGGCGGATCCTCGGGCGGCTCCGTCGGCGCGCTGGCGGCCGGGTTCTGTGCGCTCAGCCTGGGCTCGGACACCAACGGTTCCATCCGCCTGCCCGCGGGGCTTGCCGGCGTGTATGGGCTGAAGCCGACCTATGGGCGGGTCACGCGGGAGGGAACGTTTCCCTTCGTGGATAGTTTCGACCATATCGGCCCATTCGCGCGGTCCGTCGCCGATCTGGCCCTGGCCTATGACGTGTTGCAGGACGAGGACCGGGCAAGCCCCGCGCTGGGGCAGGAGATCGACCCAACCCGCGTGGCGATGCTGGATGGCTGGTTCCGGCACGGCGCCAGCGCCGAGATGCTGGAGGCGGTGAGGAGCGTGGCGGAAGGGCTGGGTGGAACCGCCAGCGCGACCTTGCCCGAAGCCGAGCGTGCCCGCGCGGCGGCCTTTTGCATCACCGCGTTCGAGGGGGGGCAACTGCACAAGCCGGATCTGATCGCCCGGCCATGGGATTACGACCATGCCACCGTGCCGCGCCTCATCGCCGGGGCGTTGCAGCCGGCTGAGGTGGTGTATCAGGCCCAGCGCTTGCGTGCCTGGTTCCGGGCGCGGGCTCTGGAGCTTTTGGAGCGCTATGATCTGTTGCTGGCCCCGGCCACGCCGATCACCGCGCCGCTCATCGGCCAGCCGAGCTTCGATCTGGCCGGGGAGGAGGTGCCGCTGCGCGCCAATATCGGGCTCTATACCCAGCCGATCAGCTTCATCGGCCTGCCGGTGGTGTGCGTGCCGGTGGCCTCGGCGGGGCTGCCGCGCGGTGTGCAGATAATCGCCGCGCCGGGGCGCGAGGCGCTGGCCCTGGCGGCGGCCGCCCGGCTGGAGGAGAAGGGGGTGCTCGCCGCCAAGGTGGTGCCGTGAGCATGAACGACGCCACCGCGCGGGCGGAGCTGGAAGCCTTGTTTGCCGCCTATGAGCGCGCTTTGATGGAAAACGATCTCGACGCGTTGCATGGGTTTTTCTGGCCATCGCCTCAGGCGCTGCGTTTTGGCGATGGCGGTGCCTCTTATGGCATAGACGAGATCGCCGCCTTTCGCCGCGGCCGGGCCGGCGGCTCGCCCCGGCGGGTGCTGAAGGACACGCGCATCGTGACCTTCGGGCCGGATCATGGGGTGGCGACGACCGAATTCATCCGCGAGGGAGAGGCGCGCACCGGGCGGCAGACGCAGGTCTGGGTACGGTTTCCGGTGCTTGGCTGGCGCATCGTCAGCGCGCATGTGTCCCTTGTCGCCACGCCAGCCGGAGCCTGAATGCCGCAAGCTTTGTCCGATGAACGGATCGCCGAGACGCGAGAGCGGATTGTCCGCGTGGCGGAGCGTCAGGCCGTGGCGCGTGGCTTCGGGAATGTCTCCATGCATTCAATCGCGCGGGAGCTGGGCTGGTCCGCCACCGCGCTCTATCGCTATTTCGCCAATAAGGAGGCGATTTTGGCGGCGGCGCGCACGGTGGCCCTGGATAAGCTGTCCGCCACGCTGGAGGCGGCCATCGCCGGGCCGGGCGATGGCTGGGAGATTTCGCGCAATGTGGGGGACGCTTATGTGGCGTTTGCGTTCGAGAACCCGGATGCCTACCGGCTGATTTTCTCCCTCAACCAGCCGGACCCGGCCGATTATCCGGAGTTCGCCGGCGCGCTGGCGCGGGCCCAGGGCAATATGACGCGCTATGTCGCGCGCATGATTGCCGAAGGCGGGCTGGACACCGACCCGAATATTCTGGGGCATCTGTTCTGGGCCGGGCTGCATGGGCTGATCACCTTGCAAATGACCGGCAAGATCGGCGAGGGGACGCCGGATTTCGACACGCTGCGGCGGGAGATGATGCGCGGCCTGGAGCGCGGTTTCAGGCGGACATAGGGTTTGTGTCAGCGGCTTGTTCGAGGCCCGTAAGACTTCAATCGGTTTACGTGCATTGGGATGTGTCTTTTGCCGCCCTTTGGGACGCTCATCCGGCGCCGAGGGCGGCCAATGCCGCTTTGTATTCGGCTTGCAGTCTGGCGACGAGCCTGGCCACGGGCTGAATCTGCGTTACCGCGCCGATGCCCTGGCCAGCCCCCCATATATCCCGCCAGGCCTTGTTGCCGCCCAGAATCTGGCCCCATTCCATCTGTGTGGGAGTGGCATCGCCCAGCGCCGCGGGGTCCAGCCCCGCCGCGGCGATGCTGGGGATGAGATAATTGCCATGTATGCCGGTGAAGAGATTGGAATAGACGATGTCCCTGGCGGCGCATTCCACGATCATTTGCTTGTAGGCGGGGGCGGCGTTGGCTTCCTCGGTGGCGATGAAGGCGGAGCCGATATAAGCGAGGTCCGCGCCCAGCGCCCGCGCGGCGGCGATGGAACGGCCATTGGCGATGGCGCCCGAGAGGGCCAATGGACCCGAAAACCAGGCGCGGATTTCCTGCATCAGGGCGAAGGGCGAGAGCGTGCCCGCGTGCCCGCCCGCCCCCGCCGCCACGGCCACCAGCCCATCCGCCCCCCGCGCGATGGCCTTGTGGGCGAATTCGTCGTTGATGACGTCGTGGAACACCAGCCCGCCATAGGCATGCACCGCCTCGTTCACCTCAGGATTGGCGCCCAGTGAGGTGATGACGATGGGCACCTGATATTTCACGCACAAAGCCAGATCCTCCCGCAGGCGTGAATTGGTCTTGTGCACGATGAGATTGACCGCGAAGGGCGCGTCCGCCTCGGAAAGCTCCCTGCGCAGCAGGGTCAGCCAGTCTTCCAGCACGCCCGAGGGGCGGGCGTTGAGCGAGGGAAAGGCCCCGACGATTCCAGCCTTGCATTGGGCGATCACCAGCTCGGGCCGCGAGATGATGAACATCGGGGCGGCGATGGCGGGCAGGGCCAGGCGGCCTTCCAGCAAGGTGGGCAGGGGCATGTGGGTTCCTCGGTCTTGGATGGTTGTTAATGCTGTTAAGCAGGAATGGGGCACAGATTTGAGGGCGGAGCAAGAGAGACGCGCTGGGTGCTCTGGTAATATCGGATCGTCGGCCGCTATGATCCAATGGCCACTGAATTCCCCTTATTCCTGATTCCCCTTATTCCTGGATGACCGCATGAGCCAACTCACCCTCGAAGACCAGCGTGGCCTGTATTACCGGCAATTCGGCGATACCGGCTCGCAGAGTGTATTGCTGCATGGCTATCTCGATTCCCACATGACCTTTTACCGTCTGTTCGAGGCGCTGGCGGCGAAGCACCGCTTGTATACGCCGGATCATCGCGGCCATGGCGAGAGCTTTCCGGCACCCGATTATACCATTGCCGGATTCACCGAGGATGCCATCGCCTTCATCGAATCCATCGCCGAGGGGCCGGTGCATTTGGGTGGACATTCTCTGGGGGGGATCGTGGCGCAGCGTGTCGCCGCGCGGCGGCCGGATCTGGTGCGCAGCCTGGCCTTGATCGGCACGGCCCGTCATGCCGGGGGCAATCGGACGCTGCTGGAAACGGCGCCGCTGCTGGAAGGGCTGTCCGACCCCGTGCCGGACGCGCTGGGGCGGGAGTTTCAGCTTTCATCGCTGCATGAGCCGATGGCGGAAGAGATTTTCAGCCCCTATCTCCAGGCCACCCGTAAGGTGAAGGCCGATGTCTGGCGTGGCGCGCTGGCCGGGCTGCTGGATGAGCCCGCGCCGGTGGGAGACCCGCCCGCCATGCCCACGCTGATCCTGTGGGGGGAGGAGGATGGGATTTTCCCGCCGCCGGACCAGGAGCGGCTGCGCCAGGCCTTTCCGCGGGCGGCGTTCATCAGCTACCCCAAGACCGGTCATGCCCCCAACTGGGAACGCCCGGAGGAGAGCGCGGCGGCGCTGCTGGCCTTCTGGCGAGGACTCGATGAACAGGAGCCATGCCGATGAGCCACGCCGATGCCCTCTTCGAGACCGCCCTGGGAGACTATCTCGGGATGAAGAACGATCCGGTGGCGAGCTTGAGCGCCGCCATCGAGGCGGACCCGGATTTTATCATTGGCCATACCAGCATCGCCGCGCTGAATTGCCTGGGCGGTGTGCCGGGCCAGGACGAGGCCGTGCGTGCCCCCCTGGCCGCGGCCGAGGCGCGCGCCGGGCAGGCGACCAAGCGCGAGCGCCTGCACATCGCCGCGGCCCGTGCCTGGGCCGATGGCGACATAACGGGTGCCGCCACCCATTGGGAAAGCGCGCTGGCGGACGATCCGGCGGATATTTTCTCCTTGCGCCTGGCCCATGACACGCATTTCTTTCTCGGCGCCTTGCCGAAATTGCGCGACGTGCCGCTGTCCGTGCTGGATGCCTACAGGCCCGGCACGCGTGAGCGCGGCTTTGTGCTCGGCATGGCCGCTTTCGGGCTGGAGGAACTGGGTGACTACGAGGCCGGAGAGGCGGCCGGGCGCGAGGCGGTTGAGATCAACCCCGCCGATAGCTGGGGCATCCACGCCGTGGCGCATGTGCTGGAAATGCAAGGGCGCGTGCGGGACGGCACGGACTGGCTGAGAGGGTTGGAGCCGCATTGGACCGCCGCCAACGGGCTGGCCGTGCACCAATGGTGGCACCTAACCTTGTACCGGCTGGAAGCCGGCGCGTTCGACGAGGTTCTGGCGATCTACGACGATCATATCCGTGCCACGCCCGCTTCCATCGTGCTCGATCTGGTGGATGCGGCGGCGCTGCTCTGGCGGCTGGAACTCGCGGGGGTGGATGTCGGCGCGCGCTGGCGGGATCTGGCCGCGTTCTGGGGCGTGCATGCGCAAGAGCATGTGCTGGCCTTTAACGATCTGCATATCGCCATGACCTATTCCGGCGCGGACGACCGGGGGGCGGCCGATCGGCTGGAGGCATCCATTCAAGAATATATCGGCCATGAGCAGGGCACCAACGCGGCGGTGAGCCGGTCGCTGGGTTTGCCGGTGATCCAGGCGCTGCGGGCGTTCAGGGATGGGGATTATGCGCGGACGGCCACCTTGCTGCGCCCGCTTTACAAACATCTGGCGCCGGTGGGCGGGAGCAATGCGCAGCGCGATCTGATCGTGCAGACATTGGGCGTGGCCGCCTGCAAGGCGGGGGATCTGGCGCTGGCCGGAGAGGTCGCGGCGGAGCGGCGCCGGTTGAAAATGGGCTCGCCGCGTGCCTGGGCGGCCCACGAGGCGCTCCGGCAGTAAGGGTAGAACGAGGGTAGGTCCGGGCGGGCGCGCGGTTTTGGCGCCCGCCCGGAGCCTCACGCGGCGATCAGCCGTTTTTCGGCGGGATCGGCGCCGCAGGCATCGACCTCATCGAGCGTCAGCAGCAGGCGGGCCGTTTCTGGCCGGGGATGGCCCGATAGCGGCGGCGAACGGTGCAAGACCCCATCCGCCTCGGACCAGTTGGCGAAATGTTTTCCCTTCAGCAGCACCACCGCGCCGGTTCCGGCTTCGTGAATCGTGACGCCGCCATCTTTCGTCCATTGCACCGCCGGGCCCTTATAGGTGCAGAGCAGGCGCAGCCCCACGCAATCGACATGAAATTTCCGGCAGCTATCGCCGGTTATGCGTTCCAGCCGCAACCGCAGCTCCTGATGGCCGGTCAGATCCCGGTAGGTTTCGGCCAGGTTCAGTATGTCGTCTGATAAGGGCATGGCCTGGGCGGGCAGTGCCTGGGCGAGGGTCGCGCGCAGCTCTTCGAGCGGCCCGCGGGCCAAAACCAGCCGGGGGCCCGCCGCGAGGCACAGGCTGGCGGCCTCGGCCAAGGCGGGGGGCAAAATCCGGGGTGCTTCCACGACCGAACAGCCCGCATTGAGGATCTGGCGAAGGCTGGCGGCGCGGTTCAGCCTGGTCCGTGTGGGGCAATCGGTCATGGGGGGCGTTCCCTTCCATAATTAGTACAATATAACATATCGTATACAGGAAACGCATTTCCTGTCACGGGGCGTGGCGGGCTTGACCCCATGCTGCAGTGCGATCACATGAAGGCTTCGGGGCCTTCGCGGCCGTTCCTGATAATTTGGCGGTGGATTTACGATGCGTCATGTGGCCCAGGGGACCGGGCATGCCGGTCTGGCTCTGTTAGCGCTGTCGATGGGCGGGTTTGCCATCGGAACCACGGAGTTCGGGACGATGGGGCTGGTGCCCTATTTTTCCAAGGGGCTGCATATCGACATCGAGAGCGCCGGGCAGGTGATCAGCGCCTATGCGCTGGGCGTGGTGGTGGGCGCGCCGGTTCTGGCCGTCGCCGGGGCCAGGATGCGCCGGCGCAGCCTGCTGATCATACTGATGCTGCTCTTCGCCTTGGGCAATCTGCTGAGCGCCTTCGCGCCGAGTTTCGGTTGGATGCTGCTGTTCCGCTTCATCGCGGGTCTGCCGCACGGGGCGTATTTTGGCGTGGCCGCGCTGGTGATGGCCGGGCTGGTACCACCCCACAAGCGGACCCAGGCAATTGCCGGCATAATGACCGGGCTGACCGTATCCGCCATTTTCGGCGTGCCGCTGGCCAATGAAATCGGCCAGCTCCTGAGTTGGCGCTGGGCCTTCGTGCTGGTGGCGGTGATGGCGGCGGTCACGGCGGGGCTGGTCTGGGTGCTGGTGCCGCGTGAGGAAGAGGCGCCGCGCCGCCGGAACCCGCTGGATGAGCTGGCGGCGCTGCGCAATCGGCAGGTCTGGTTGACATTGGGCATTGGCGCCATCGGATTTGGCGGTGTGTTCGCGGTCTATACCTATATCGATTCGACCTTGCTGCAGGTTACCCATGCCGCGCCAGCGGCCGAGCCGATGGTGCTGGTGTTGTTTGGCATCGGCATGACGCTGGGCAATCTGGTGAGCGCGCGTTTCGCGGACAAGGCGCTGATGGCCACCATCGCGGGGGTGCTGCTATGGAGTGCCGCCTCGCAGGCGCTCTACCCGTTGATGACAGGGCATCTCTGGAGCATGGCGCTGGCGGCGTTTCTGGTCGGGGGCGGGGCTGGGCTGGGCTCGCCCTTGCAGGCCCGGCTGCTGAATGTGGCCGGAAAGGCGCAGACGTTGGCGGCGGCGCTGAATCATAGCGCCATGAACACGGCCAATGCGCTGGGTCCGGTTCTGGCCGGGCTGGCGATCGGCGCGGGATGGGGGTTGCCAGCCAGCGGTTGGGTGGGGTGCGCGATGTCGCTTGGCGGGTTGAGCATTTGGGCCCTGGCGGCGTTGAGCCAACGCTCCGGCGTGCTGGCGGGGGCCGAATAGAGGCGGTTCAGCGCACTGGAATGGTGGCGTAGCGCAGCGCGTGGCTGCGTTCTGGCGGGGGGGCCTTCAGGCAGCAGATCAGCCAGTAAGGCAGCACCAGCAACAGCGTCCAGGTGAAGTTTCCGATCAGCCGGGCATGGGATTCCAGCGGCCATTGGGTGGGGAACAGCACCAGGTCCAGCAGCCAGAGCGTACGCCAGAGCAGGCCGGAGAGACGCACGGCCGGCGCCATGCGCGCCCGCCGCGTGGCTTGCGTCTGCTGGGCGTTGATTTGCAGATGGGCTGCCCCGGCCATGATGCCCAGGCAGAGCATGTCCTCGAAAAAACCGGTCGAATAAGGCCGGTCGAACAGGTGAATCCAGAACAGCCCGCTCAACGCCCCGGCCGCGGCGCAAACCCGTGCCAATGTGAACAAAGGCAGGCCCAGCCACCATTCCGCGCGGTCGACCCCCGGCTGCAGCACCCGGTCGATGATGAAATCGTCCGCCTTTCGCGCCAAACCGATGATGTTCCCGGCCAATGTCTTCGTCCCGTCAGCCCTTTTCGTCCGCCAGGGCCCGCCGCAGCGAGCCGCCTGCTTGCTTCAGCCTCTCCCGCGCCGCTTCCGGCGGCAGGCCAAGCCTGATGGCCAGCACAGCCAGTTTAACATGCATCCCGCAGGCCTCCAGTTCAAGGCTTGCCGTTTGCTCGCCCGCGCCGGTGAGGGCGGCGACGATGCGCACGGCCCGGCGGCGCAGCTTGGCGTTGCTGGCATGCATGTCGACCATGAAGGGCCCATGGGTCTTGCCGAGCCGGATCATCACCGCCGAGGAGAGGGTGTTGAGCGCGATCTTCTCCGTTGACCCGGCGGAGAGCCGGGTGGAGCCGGCGATGATCTCCGGCCCGGAAAGGATTTCCACCGCGATGTCGGCCGTTCTGGCCATGGGCGATCCGGCATTGTTGACGATGGCGCCGGTGAGCCCGCCCAGCCCGGCCGCATGGCGCAGCGCCGCCAGCGTGAAGGGCGTGCCGCCGGACGCGGCGATGCCCACCAGCGCATCCCTGGCGTTGAATTCGTGCTCGTCCAAGGCGGCGCGGGCGGCGGCCTCGTCATCCTCGGCCCCTTCCGCGGCCTGGATGAAGGCCCCCGCTCCCCCCGCCAGCAGCGGCACGATCAAACCCGGCTCCACGCCAAAGGTCGGGCGGCATTCCACCGCATCCAGAAAGCCGAGCCGCCCGGATGTCCCCGCCCCGGCATAAAAGAGCCGTCCGCCCGCCGCGAGCCGTTCCGCCACCTTGTCCGCGAGCCTGGCCAGGGCGGGGATGGCGGCTTGCATGGCGCGCTGGGCGGTTGCTTCCTGGCCCAGGAAAAGGCGCACAATCTCTTCCGTGCCGCGTGTCTCCAGATCCATCAGCTCGGCGCGGGGAGACTCGGTGCCGCGCGGGGGGCTGGAGGTGGCGGGTCGACCCGCCCGCCAGACCTGCTGGGCGTGGAAATCCTCGGACCACCAGACGAGATCCGCCGGCGCGCCAGGGGCGATCCGCCCGGCCGTTAGCCCCAAGGCGGCGGCGGGCCGGGAAGTGGCGGCGGCGAGCGCCACTTCCGGCGCGATGCCAAGGCCGATGAGCCGGCGCACCCCTTCATCCAGCGTGATGGCGGCTCCGGCGATGGTGCCGTCCGTCCGGCGGCCCACGCCGTCCGCTCCCAGCGTGGCGGGAGCGCCGCCAAATTCCAGGCTGGCGCCAGGCTCCAGCCCGGCCAGGGCGATGGAATCCGTCACCACGATGGCGCGCGGGCAGGCGCGGAAGGCGATTTGCAGCAAGGTGGGATCCACATGCACCCCATCCACGATCACACAAGGGGCGAGGCGCGGGTCCGTCAGCGCCACGCCCGGCGCGCCCGGCGCGCGGTGGCCGAGCGGGGATTGCGCGTTGAAGAGATGCGTGACCAGCCGCGCGCCCGCGGCCGCGCCCGCGCGCATATGTGCCGCATCCGCCGCCGTGTGGCCGAGCGCGACGAGGATGCCCGCGCGGGTGAGCCGGGCGATGGCTTCTGGCGCGTGGGGCAGCTCGGGCGCCAGGGTGATGAGCCGCAGCACGGCCGCCGCCGGGCCATCCAGCAACGTGTCGAGCGCGGCATCGTCGGGCAGGCACAGCCAATCCGCCCGGTGGGCGCCGCGTTTGGAGGGGGCAAGGAACGGGCCTTCAAGATGCAGCCCCAGCAGCTCCGGATGACGTTGCATGGCGGCGCGCAGGCGCGTGGCGGCCTTGGCGATGTCTGGCAAGGGCTGGGTGATGATGGTGGGCAGCACGCGGGTGACGCCGCGTTCGGCCAGCCCCTCCACGAAACGGTCCCAGTCTTCAGGGGTCGCGGTGGCGCAATCCACCCCGAAGGCGCCGTTATTATGCAGGTCGATCAACCCCGGACCCAGCACGCCATGGGGGAGATGCAGATCCGGGCTGGCCTCGCCGGGCAGCACGGCGAGGATATGCCCCTCCGCGATTTCAACGGTGGCGGGGCCGATGAGGGAATCACCGTCGAACAGGCGCTGGGCAAAAATACGCATCGGAACAACCGGGCCGTGCCGCCGGGCGGCGGGGTCTGGCCAGGCGGAGTTGAGGGACTGGCGTCCCTTCTGCGGCGTGGCCGGGCCAAAGGCAAGAGGCGGGCCGGACGGGATCCGGCCCGCCTTCGGGTCAGAACCGGGTCAGCAGCCGGACATTGAAGAAATCGCCGGCGACCTCGTTCTTGGTGATGAGGTTGTGGTTCCATTCTCCGGTGATGGTCACGCTGCCGGCCTGATAGGAAACGAGCGGCCCCATCGCCAGGTTGGTGGCCTTGTTGCCGATATCGACGCCGTTGACCTTGTCGCCATTGAGCTGCTGCTGCTGCTCCATGCCGAGGCCGAACGACCATTTGCCGATGGCGTACATGGCCGAGTAATCGGCGGAAAACTCATTGCCAGACCTGTAGGATATGCCGTCGTAATTGTCGTCCGTGACAGGAAAGGAGATGCTGAAGCCCGCATTTAACGTCAAGGGGCCGTTGATATAGCTGAAACCGAGATCAGGCTGGATGGCCGTGTAGCCATTGCCGGATGGCAAGCCGCCATTTTTTATCTTGCCGGACACCAGATCGCCCATCGTGGTCGAGGCGTCGGGCAGATAGATTTCAAGCCCCGTCTTGACGAATAGGTGATGGGGCAAGGTCCATGAAAGCTGCCCGGGGATGAGGATCGTGTTGTAAAGGCCGATATTGCCCGAGCCGGAATAAGGCGAGAGCTTGTTGGAGGAGGAGGTATAATCGAAAGGTTGCGCGATGCCCACCGCGTAATCGGCGCCGAGAAGCTTGATGCCGGGAACCCAGAGCAGAACGGGCACTTCAATGACCGCGAACAGGCCCGTGTTGGAAACCTTGTCGCCATTATTGTCGAACCGCGAATAGCTCAGCCAATAATTATTGAGGATGCCATACACGCCTGGCGGCGGCAGCGCGCCCGCGGGCAGGCCCTCATTCACGCCACGCAGGTAAGGATCCCAGAGTTCCTCGGCGTTCGCCGCCTGCCCGAGCATGGTGAGCACCAGCGCGGCGCTGAGATAATGAAGCGGTTTCGACATGTTGGCTCCCTTTTTGGTTATACGGTATTGCCGAGAGGTCAGAGCGTCTTGAACAAGGGGCTTCTGGCTTTCTTGCCCGCTTGGTCGGCGGTCAGGAAATTCTCGGTGAAGATGTGTTTTTCAAAGAGCCTGCCTTGCATCAGAATATTGACACAGGCTTCGATCATCGGTGGCGGGCCGCAGAGATAAGCCGTTAATCCTTCAAACATATTGTCATATAGGCGCGCGGCTACCTCATGCACGAAACCGCGCTCTCCAGACCAGGTCCCCGAGCCAGGCTCGGCCGAGAGCGTGGGAACATAACGTAAATTCGGATGGCTTGCCGACAGGGCGGTGAATTCCGCCTCGCCATAAAGATCGGCATGGGTGCGCACGCCATGGATCAGCGTTATGGGAGCGTCGTAGCCAGAACCAAGAAGATCCAGGATCATGGCGCGCGGACTGGAGATGCCCGTGCCACCGGCGAGGAATAATAAAGGCCCGCCACGGGACCGGCGGACGAAGAAGCGGCCATAGGGGCCGGAGATGTTCAGCTTGTCGCCAATCCGCAATGAATCGTGGATATAGGATGTGCCCTGCCCGCCAGGCACGCGCCGGATCTGCAATTCCACATGGCCGGATTCACAAGGCGGATTGGCGATGGAAAAAGCCCTGGTGCCAGAAACGCCCGGCAGATTCACATTCACATATTGTCCGGCCTGAAAGTGCATGGGGCCGTTTTCCAGCCGCAGGCGCAGCCCCTTCACATCATGGGTGAGAGAGTCGATGGCGGCGACGGTTGTTTGAAAATCCCTCACGGGAATATGCAATTGATCCGGATCCTCCTCCAGGTCCGTTTCGATCGTGACATCGCTTTTCAGCCTGGCGCAGCAGGCCAGGGCCTTGCCCGCCTCGCGTTCGAAATCCATGAGCGCGAAGGGGGAGGAGTCGCCATGGTCGACCTCGCCTTCGGCGACGTCGATCTTGCAGGTGCCGCACAACCCATGGCCGCAGGCATAAGGCAGATAAATGCCCTGGCGCAGGCAGGCATCCAGCATGCTCTGGCCATCTTCCACTTCGATGGTTTCACCAAGAGGTTCAATGACAAGCTGATGGCTCATCTTGCTGTCCAAAATCAGGAGTAAGCGGCGCCGGACAAACCGGGCGTCCAGAAACGCAGAAGCGATTTATGCCCAATCCCGTTATCGGCCAGCGAGGCGTCGGGGGCGGGGATGCGGCGTTCACCGTCGATGGACCAGAGCGCGCCAGACCAGTCGATTTTCGCGGCATCCGGGTGGGCGGCATATTGCGGTGCGATGACCTCCTGCACCATGGCGGCGAACGGCATGCTCAAGGGCAGCGGAAAAGCGATGGCCGAGCAGAAGGAGAGATGCTCCTCCCAATGAACATAGACCAGCGCATTGCCATGGAAATTTTCAAACTTGTCGCGCGGTTGTGTTCTGGCTTCATAATCGGGGTCGAGCGCGGTAACGGGCATTTTCATCTCCCTTGAGAAAATGGGGACGCCCCGCGCCCCCATGTGCGGTTCAGCCGGCGGCGCGAAGTTTGCTGGCGTGCCACTCGTTCCAGATCGCCTCGTCGGGGGATCCGGCATAATCCATGTTGTCGGCGCCATCCTTGAGATGATACCAGTTCAGCACGTCGGGGATCGTGGCGCCGCCGCAATGGCCCTGGAAAATCTGATGCACCGGCAGCCAGGCCTGCGCGTATTTCTCCGGTTCATTGTCGAAGATGTCCTTGCAGCCATCTGAACAAAAATGATAACGCTGGCCCTTGTAGCTGCTGGAGCGGAAGCAAATGGTGGTGGGGTCTCCCGGCTCCGTATAGGCCATGGGAATCTGGCAGCATTGGCAAAGCTGCGGCAGGCCGGGGTTGTAGAAGCGCTTGCCCTCCTTTTCCATTCTTGCCCACATCTCCCAGCGCGGCCGGTAATATTTGTCGAAGGTCGCGGGATATTTCTCGGAAAGCCAATCCATGTGCGCTTCGTCGGGCATCCAGGTATGGAAGGCGGCGGCATGGGTGTATTGATAGAAGATCGCCCAGTTCTGGTGGGAAATATGCTCGGCCTCGGCGGTGGCGATGTCGGCATGTTTCGGCATCTTCAGCCCGTAGCGCGCGAGATCCTGAAACAGGGCGCCGCCGGCCTCGACGAAATAAATCTCCCAGGCTTCCTTCCAGGACATGACTTTCTTCGGCAGCATGTAATCCATCATCATGGCGACAAGCCCAAGCAGCCGGTGTCCGCGCCAGAACCATTTATCCAGCCAGCGCTGCACGATGGGCAGATTGTCGGGGTGCTGCTCCAGCAGGAATTTGATGACCTCGATGCCAAGGGTCATGTGCCGGCTTTCGTCCGACTGCGCGGAGAAGCCGAAGGTGACGGTCGACATGTCGCCATTATAGGCCGCGCCGGACATGAAGGGCACGAACAGAAGATTGGTCAATACATATTCGAAGGCAAAGCCGATCGCGATCATGAACTCAAACGGTCCGGCGCTGCGGGCATCGTCGAAAAAGCTTTTCGGGACGGAAAGGTACCAGACCCGGTCATGCATCAGGGGAAATTCGCCGATGCCATCGAAATATTTATTGTAATGGCTGATCGTATGAACCTGCGTTTGCAGGTGGCGCAGCTCATCCAGCGATTGCATCTGCGCCGCGACGCGCGTGCCCGCCCCGCGAAGATGCCGCCCGGCAAAGGCAAAACCGCGATGCGCCTGATATTCCTCCGGGGAGATGCCGGTCAAAAAGAGCTTCAGGACATTCATGTAGCGGCCGTCGGAAATACCGGTCTGGCCGTTGTTCTGGGCAAAGCTATCCAGCACGGCGTATAGTTTGCGTTCCTTTTCAGCCTGAAATTTCCAGTATGAATCCATGGTCAGGCGGAATGGGTCCTCCCAGGCGGACCAATCCTTGATCTTGATTCCCTCGAAACTGTCATAGGGAAAGACCTTGTCCATCGGCTGGTAGGTGGTTTCCCAGTCCAGGCCACGGGTCATATGTTCATAGCGCTGGCGTAACCCAAGTTTTTTCCCACTCATGTCGCGGTTCCCTTTTCTGTTTGTCAGCGGTTCCAGCTCAGTGTGAACTCGTCGTCGTCCTCGTTCAGGTTTCCCGCCATGGAGACGAGCACGAGCTGGATCTCCTGCGGATCCCAGCTTCGCCCGATGCGTTCTTCCACGGAGGCGCGGCGGACGGTGATCTTGCCGTCGCAATCCAGCTTGACGGCACCTGGCATGTTGAGAACCCTGACATCAGGATTATCGGCCATGATGGCCTCTATGATGGGGCGGGCATCGTCGTTCTGCACCAATGTTATGGAGGCGATCTGTGCCATTTTGTTGGATCCTGTTGCTTAAATGGCCAGGCCGAGAGAGGCGGCGAGCTTGCGTGCCTCGGCGCCGGCGGCGTGGGCGGCCTCGCCGTTATCTTCGAGCAGCGCGGCGCAGAGAGGTTCGCCGGCCGCGACCGCGCGGTCGATCCAATGCGCGGCCCAGCCGGAAATGAGCCGCCGGTTCGCCTCGGATTCCGCGGCGGCGGTTTTGATGACATGGCTGCTCCAGCGGCTCTCCTCGGCCAGCCAGTCGGTCATGAATTCGCTCAGCAGGGCCACCGCCATGGCGGCATCCCGCCAGGCATTGTCGGCCCGCCGGTAGGCGAAGCCGAGCAGAACCGCGTTGATGCCGAGCGTCTGCGCGACATAAAGATGAAACCAGTCGCGTTCCACGAACGTGTCTTCCGTCAATTGGCGGATACCCTGCCAGGCGGAATCGTGGAGCCAGACTTGCTTGGCTTCATCGAGCGAGGCGCCGGTCTGGCCATCCAGCGCCAGGCCGATGCGGCTGACGATCTGCGCCATGCCAAGATGGTCGCCGGCGGAGAAGATGCAGGGGGCCGTGACGGCGGTGCCATAGCCGCGCTGGCAGATTTCGGTCATGTTCATGTTGCTGCCCCAGTGCAGATGGCGCAGGGGCAGCAAGCCGCGTTGAATGGCGTGGCGCGCGCTGTCGCTGGCCTTGGTCAGGAGGCCGCGCTCATCGACGAAGCCGAAATTGCGTTCCACCGCCTGGTTCATGTTGGCGCGGGCGATGTTATAGGAAGCGTAATAATATTGGCGCGGATCGAGGGGCTTGTACCAATCCTGCATGACGATTGCGGTTTTGCGCGGATCGTAATGCCAATAATCCGGTTCCCAGAGCGGCTTGTAATGGAAATTCTCGGTGGCCTGAATGTCCAGCGTGGCTTCCTGATAGCGTGAGGCGGGTTTGTCCGCTCCCAGCCTGCGGGCCACATGGGCGAATGTATGGCGCCGTGGCTCCAGGTCGATGGTTTTGATTTGTACGGTCATGCGGTCTCTCTCCTCGGCGCATCGTGCGATGGCCGTGTTGCGGCTTGCGTCTTATGATTCTTCGCCCCGGGGAGGTGGGCGGGCGCTGTTTTAAGGGTGGGGTGGGCGCAGCAATCCTGGTTGCCCCGCCCGCCAGGCCAGCTTGTCCAGTTCCGCGGCCATGGTGGCTTGCGGCGGCAGGATGCGCGCTTGCCGTGCCGCGCAGAATTCGGTGAAGGCGGTGAAGGGCAAGATCAACTCCACGGTGAGAGCCTCATCGCCGAGACAAAATTCAAACTCGACGAATCGTTCCGATCTCGTTCCTAGAATCTTCACATAGGCGGTGGGGTCTTGCGGTGAGTACATGGTCTCGCCCGCGGCCGTGGCTTGCCGATGGTGCGCCATTCTCAAACTTCCTCCAGGCAGGCGGCATGCGATGCTTACTTGTTCGGGTGCATGTCTCGCTTGGCGGTTTTAGTAGGAAGATTTTACCTGGACGTCAATAAAAATTTCGAGATTTTTTGTAAAGGCGGAAATAAAAAATATTTTCGTTAATTTAAGATTTCAACCCGGCATCGGCGGATTGATGAAGAAGCTTCGTGAAAACGGTCAGTGTGCGTTCTATGTGTTCGCCCGCGACCTTGCAGGCAAGTTCGACATCGCGGTGCAAGGCGGCTTCGAAAATCGCCTTATGTTCGGCGTGAACATCGCGCGAGACCATGCGGTTGACCAGTGAGATGCGGCGGTAGCGCTCGGATTGCTGGAACAGGATGCCGTAAATATGATTCAACCAGCGCGAGGGGCAGGCGCTGATCAGCGCCTGGTGGAATTCACGGTTGCGGTCCTCGAACTCATCCTGCTGTGCTTGCGGCGAGGCGGCCAGTTTGGCTTCGGTCTTGGATAGGCGGTGGTAAGCCGCGACGAGCTGCCCCTCCCAGGCATCGTCTCCGGCGAGGATCGATTCGCGCAGCGCCTCTTTTTCCAGGAAGATGCGGGTGCGTGTGATGTCCGAGAAATCCTCCAGCGAGACCGGCGCGACGCGGAAGCCTTTCTGCTCCTCGGAGGTCACGAGCGATTCGCCGACCAGTCTTGTCAAGGCCTCACGCAGGGTGCTGGCGCCAAACCCGTAGCGTTTGCGCAGCATCTCAAAGCGCAGCTTGGTTTCCGGCCCAAGCGTGCCGTTGAGAATCTCGTGCCGGATGGTGGCATAGGCCGCTTCCACGAGGCTGCGGGCGCTGGTCGGCTTCATGCCGTGCGCCGGGCTGATATTGATGTTGCTATCCATGATTCCTGCTCCAGGATCCGGTCAGGCGGGCCGGATCCTGCGTACAGGGTAGTAATCCGGTGAAAAAAAACAAGCTTTTTAAGAAAATCACCCCGTTTGGCACTTATGCGTAAAATTGTTAATTTTACGATGTTTTAAAAAATCTCGAAATTATTATTGACGCCGGGGCGCCCTTCCCCGATACTGCGCGCCATAAGAGCGGGCGCAGGCTCCGGCCCGCGAATAAAGCCACGAGGGACGAAATGGACGAGATGCGGGCGCTGTATTTTCGGCGCGGGCTAGTCTTCGGTGTGGATCGCGGCGCATGAGCCCGCGTGCTTTCAAGATTTCCGTCGAAGGTGCCGGAGAGGCGGATTGTTATGAGGGCGAACGCGCTCTGGTGGCGATGGAGCGTGCCCAGGGGCGTGGGCAATTGAAGGATTTGAGCCGGAAATTGCCGGTAGGGTGCCGGCGTGGCGGCTGCGGTGTCTGCCGCGCGCGGGTGCTCGCCGGAGAGTATCGGCGCGAGGCCATGAGCCGCGCGCATGTATCGGAAACGGACGAAGCGGCGGGAGTCGTGCTGTCCTGTGCTGTTTTTCCATTGTCGGATCTTGTTTTGCGGCTTGAATCCGATGCTTTAACGAAACCATTCCGCCGGGCGGAAGAAAAGGGAGAAACCAAATGTCTATGACCGGAGTTCTGCGTCCTGGGTTCATTCAGATCCGCGTGCTCGATATGCCAAAGGCGCTGGAGCATTATATCAAACGCATTGGGCTGCACGAGGTCATGACCGGCGAGGACGGTCGTGTCTATCTCAAGGCTGGGGATGAATTCGACCATCACAGCATCGTGCTGCGCACCGCTGACCAGGCGTGTGTCGATTACATGACCTTCAAGGTCGCCTCCGAGGCGGATTTGGATGAGTTTGAAAAGCGGATCGTCGCTTATGGCTATGCCGTCGATCATGTTCCCGCCGGTGAGCAGCCGGGGATCGGGCGGCGTGTCGGTTTTACCATTGTGTCCGGGCACAGGATCGAGCTGTACGCGCATGCGGATCTGTCGGATCCCAAACCCTTCATTCACAATCCCGATGTCTGGAGCGTCGAGCCGCATGGCATGGCCGCGCAGCGTTTCGACCATGCTTTGTTCTATGGCCCCGACATCGATGAAAATCTTGATTTTTTCGAGAAGGTTCTGGGGTTCAGATGCGCCGAGCGCGTGGACACGCCAGACGGGCTGCTGGCCATCTGGTTGTCCTGCGGCATGAAGGCGCATGACATCGCCTTCGTCAAACATCCAGAGCCCGGCAAGCTTCATCATCTTTCCTTCATGCTGGAAAGTTGGGGCGATGTGGGGCACGCGGCCGATATCATCACGCGCTACGACATTTCCATCGATGTCGGTCCCACCCGGCACGGCATTACCCGCGGGCAGACGATCTATTTCTTCGATCCATCCGGAAACCGCAACGAGGTGTTCGCCGGGGGTTACACCTATTACCCCGACAATCCGACCCGCACCTGGGATGAAAGCCAGATCGGCAAGGCGATCTTCTATTACGAACGCCAGCTTAACGATGCGTTCCTGAGCGTCGTGACCTAAGTTTGCCGTGATGAGCATTTCCCGGACAGTGCCTTGTTTGACCAGCGCGGCGGCGCTGAGCGCGGTGCGGGCGGCGGTCGCCGCGGGCAAGGCGCGCGGCGTGCCCGTGGTGGCGGCGGCGGTCGATACGGGCGGGCATCTGCTGGCCTGCTTGCGGGCCGACGGTGCGTTTTGCGCCTCCGTTGACATTGCCCGGGACAAGGCCTTCACCGCCGCGGTTTTCGGCGCCAGCACGGATGATTTGCGCGCGGCCTTGCGGCACGACCAGGTGCTGCTGGACGGTATCGCCGCGCGGCAGAATGTCGTGTTGTTCGGTGGTGGCGTGCCGGTGCGTGAAAATGGCGTGGTGATCGGCGGGCTCGGCGTTTCCGGTGGTTCCGAGGATGACGACCGTGCCGCCGCGCATGCCGGCCTGGCCGCGTTGGGGCAGCCAGGATGAGTTTCCAGCCATTAAGGACAGTACCATGAATATTCAGACGGATTTACGCGCGCAGGCGGGATTCCGCCGGGATGCCTCGCATTTTATCGATGGTGTGTTCACCCAGGGCAATTCAGGCAAGGGGTGGGATAATATCTGCCCTGTCGACGGTTCACGGATCGGGTTCGTGCCGGAAGCGGGAGAGGCGGAGGTGGACGCGGCCGTGAAAGCCGCCCGCGCCGCGCTGGAGGGTGCTTGGGGACGGATGAGCCTGGCGGACCGCACCTCCATGCTCGCGGAGGTGGCCGCCGAGATCAACCGGCGGTTCGACGATTTCCTCTCGGCGGAATGTCTCGATACCGGTAAGCCGGCCAGCCTGGCGTCCCATATCGATATTCCGCGCGGGGCGGCGAATTTCACCATGTTCACGGATGTGGCGAAAACCGTTTCCACGGAATGTTTTCCGATGCCCACGCCGGATGGCGCGGGTGCGCTGAATTACGGGCTGCGCCGCCCGCGCGGCGTGATCGCGGTGATCTCGCCTTGGAATTTGCCGTTGCTGCTGATGACCTGGAAGGTTGGCCCCGCCCTGGCGTTGGGCAACACCGTGGTCGTGAAGCCCTCGGAAGCGACACCGCTGACCGCCACGCTGCTGGGCGAGGTGATGAACAAGGTGGGCGTGCCCAAGGGCGTGTATAATGTCATTCATGGTTTTGGCGGCAATTCCGCCGGGCAGATGCTGACCCAGCATCCCGGTGTGAACGGTGTCACCTTCACGGGCTCGACGAAGTCCGGCGAGAATATCATGCGCGCGGCGGCGACGGGCATCCGCCCTGTTTCCTTGGAGCTGGGCGGGAAAAACCCAGGTATCATCTTCGCGGATTGTGATATCGACAAGGCGGTGGAAGGCGCGATGCGCTCCGTCTTCTCCAATTCCGGCCAGGTCTGCCTGGGCACCGAGCGGCTTTATGTGCAACGCCCGATTTTCGACGCCTTCGTGGCGAAGCTGAAGGCCACGGTGGAGGCGCTGAAGTTGGGCCGGCCGGAAGACCCCGCGACGGGCATGGGGCCGATGATCAGCGAGACGCACCGCAAGAAGGTGCTGTCTTATTACGCCCGCGCGGTGGCGGATGGCGCCACGGTCGTGACGGGTGGCGCCGTGCCGGACATGCCCGCGGAGCTGGCGGGCGGCGCCTGGGTGCAGCCGACCATCTGGACCGGGCTGGCCGATGATTCGCCGGTGGTGACGGAAGAGATTTTTGGGCCATGCTGCCATATCCGTCCATTCGATACGGAAGAGGAGGTGATTCACTTGGCCAATGCCACGCCTTACGGCCTTGCCGCCATGGTCTGGACGGAAAATCTCTCCCGCGCGCATCGCGTCGGCTCGAAGTTGCAGGTCGGCATCTGCTGGATCAATTCCTGGTTCCTGCGAGATCTGCGCACGGCCTTTGGTGGGGCGAAGGCCTCGGGCATCGGCCGCGAAGGTGGTGTTCACTCCCTCGAATTCTACACGGAAATGACGAATGTCTGCGTCAAGCTCTGAAATGAAGATCACCCAAGCGGCGGATACGCTGTTCGAGGCCGCGCGGTCCGGTGTGCCGGCGGCGCCTATCCGCACCCTGCTGGCGGAAGGCGATCTGGACGGCGCCTATGCCGTGCAGGCCGTGAATACAGAGCGCGCGCTTGCCGCCGGGCGGCGGCTGGTGGGGCGCAAGATCGGCCTCACCTCCCTGGCCGTGCAGAAGCAGCTCGGCGTGGACCAGCCAGATTACGGCATGCTCTTCGCCGACATGGCCCGTGGCGACGCCGAGGAGATCGCGCTGGGCGCTGTGATGCAGCCGAAGGTGGAGGCGGAGATCGCCTTCGTGCTCGGGCAGGATCTCCCCCATGAGCAGCTCACCGTCGCGGATCTGTTCCGCGCCATCGAATATGCCGTGCCGGCCATCGAGATCGTCGGTTCGCGCATCGCCAACTGGGATATTCGCATCACCGACACGATCGCGGATAATGCCTCTTCCGGCCTCTATGTCCTGGGATCGCGCCCGGTTCGACTGACGGATTTCGACCCGCGCCTGTGCGGCATGGTGATGGAAGCTTCCGGCGAACCGGTATCCGTCGGCGCCGGCGCGGCCTGCCTGGGCTCGCCGCTGAACGCGGCGCTCTGGCTGGCGAAAATCATGGCCCGTGTCGGCCGCCCCTTGCGGGCGGGCGAGACGATTTTGTCCGGCGCGCTGGGGCCGATGGCGCCGGTACGCCCCGGTGACGTGTTCGATGTGCGCATCGAGGGGCTGGGCGCCGTGCGCGCCGCATTTTCCAAGGAGTGAGATATGGCCAAGATACAAGCCGCCATCATCGGGTCCGGCAATATCGGCACCGATCTGATGATCAAGATCATGCGTACCTCCAAGCATCTCGCCATGGGGGCGCTGGTGGGCATCGACCCGAACTCTGACGGTCTGGCCCGCGCCAAGCGCCTGGGCGTGCCGGTCACGCATGAGGGCATCGAGGGGTTGCGCAAGCTGCCCAATTACCAGGACATCAAGGTGGTGTTCGATGCGACCTCCGCCGGGGCGCACATCAAGAACAACGAAATTCTGCGGAAGGATGGAAAGAAGGTCATCGACCTCACCCCCGCCGCCATCGGTCCCTTCACCATCCCGGCGATCAATGGGGATGCGAATATCGACGAGCCGAACGTCAACATGGTCACTTGCGGTGGGCAGGCGACCATCCCCATGGTCTATGCCGTGAAACGCGCGACGGACCGGGTGGTGTATGGCGAAATCGTCGCCTCCATCTCCTCCAAATCCGCCGGGCCCGGCACCCGCGCGAATATCGATGAATTCACCGAGACCACGTCCCATGCCATCGAAAAACTGGGCGGGGCGGAGCGCGGCAAGGCGGTGATCATCCTGAATCCCGCCGAGCCTCCCTTGATCATGCGTGATTCGGTGTTCGTGCTGAGCCAGGGCGGCTCGCGCGAGGCGATCGAGGCTTCCATTCTGGATATGGAAAAAGCGGTGCAGGCCTATGTGCCCGGCTACAGGCTGAAGCAGAAGGTGCAGTTCGAGACCATTGGCGACAATGCGCCGGTGCGGATTCCAGGCATCGGTTATGTGTCGGGCCTCAAGACCACCATCATGCTGGAGGTGGAGGGCGCGGCGCATTATCTGCCCGCTTATGCGGGCAATCTCGACATCATGACATCCGCCGCGCTGACGACCGCCAACCATTGGGCGGCGCGCGAGCTGATGAAGGAGGCGGCATAAATGGCTCGCAAGAATCCCAACAAGCTCTATGTGCAGGATGTGACGCTGCGCGATGGCATGCATGCCGTGCGGCATCAATATACCATCGAGCAGGCGGTCTCCATCGCCAAGGCGCTGGACGAGGCGAAAATCGACGCCATCGAGATCAGCCATGGCGACGGCATCACCGGCTCCACCTTCAATTACGGCTTTGGCGCGCATGACGATGCGGAATGGGTCGCGGCGGTGGCGGCGGTTTGCCGGCACGCGGTGGTCACGGTTCTGCTGCTGCCGGGCATTGGCACCGTGCACGACCTCAAGGCCGTGTATGAGGCGGGCGCGCGGTCCGTGCGCGTGGCCACCCATTGCACCGAGGCCGATGTGTCGCGCCAGCATATCGAGGCGGCGCGCAAGCTCGGCATGGATACGGTCGGATTTTTGATGATGGCGCACATGGCGCCGGTGGAAAAACTGGTGGAACAAGGCCGGCTGATGGAAAGCTATGGCGCGGAATGCGTCTATGTGACCGACAGCGCCGGCGCCCTGCTGCCCGAGCAATATGCCGAGCGCGTGCGGGCGCTGCGCGACGCGCTGAAGCCGGAGACCGAGATCGGCGTGCATACGCACCATAACCTCACGCTGGGCGTGGCCAACGCCGTGGCGGGCATCAAGGCCGGTGCCGTGCGGGTGGATGCCTCCCTCGCGGGCATGGGGGCCGGGGCCGGCAATGCGCCGCTGGAAGCGCTGATCGCCGTGCTGGACCGGGAAGGGATCGAAACGGGCTGCGATCTCTACAAGCTGATGGATGCGGCGGACGATCTGGTGCGTCCGCTGCAGGACCGCCCGGTGCGGGTGGACCGCGAAAGCCTGTCGCTGGGCTATGCGGGGGTTTATTCCTCCTTCCTGCGCCATGCGGAAAACGCCGCGAAAACCCATGGCGTGGATACGCGCGCCATTCTGGACGAGCTTGGCAAGCGCAAGATGGTCGGCGGCCAGGAGGACATGATCCTCGATGTGGCCCTGGATCTTCTCAAGGCGCGTGGAGAGGTGGCATGAGCGCGGCGCTCGCCGCCTTCGCGGACAAGCTCGACGATGCCGCGCGCAATGCCACGGCCACGCCGCAGCTCACCGAAACCTATCCAGATTTTTCCGCCGCCGAGGCTTATGCCGTGCAACTCATGCTGCTGCAGCGCCGCTGGGCGCGCGGGGAGCGCCGGGTGGGCTATAAGATGGGCCTGACCTCCCGCGCCAAGATGGTGCAGGTTGGCGTGTCGGAGGTCATCTGGGGCCGGTTGACCGATGCGATGCGCCAGGATGAAGGCGGCGTGCTCAAGCGCGGCAAATTCGTGCATCCGCGTGTCGAGCCTGAAATCGCCTATATCATCGGCAAGCCGCTGGCGGGCGAAGTCTCCGCCGCGGAAGCGCTGCAAGCCGTGGAGGCTGTCGCCCCCGCCCTGGAAATCATCGATAGCCGCTATCAGAATTTCAAATTCGCGCTGCCGGACGTGATCGCGGACAACTCCTCCTCCTCGGGCTTTTATGTCGGTCCCTGGGCGCCCCGGAGCACGGATGTGAGCAATCTCGGCATCGTGATGGAGGTGAATGGCCGCCCCGTGCAGATCGGATCCTCCGCCGCCATTCTGGGCAATCCCATCCGCTCCCTGGTGTCGGCCGCGCGGCTGGTGGGGCGCGCGGGGGAAAGCCTGATGCCGGGCGACATCGTGCTGGCGGGCGGCGCCACCGCCGCGCATGCGCTCACGCCAGGCGAGCATATCCAAACCCATTTCCAGACCCTTGGCCGGGTTTCGTTCAACGTGGAGGCTTGAAGCCCATGCCGATCGTGAATGTGACGCTGATCGAGGGCCGCACTGTCGCGCTGAAGCAAAAGATGATCCGCGCCATCACCGATGCCGTCGTCGAGAGTGTCGGCGCCCCGCGCGAGGCTGTGCGGGTCATTATCAACGAGGTGCCGCCTTGGCATTTCGGGGTGGCGGGAGAGGTCAAGGGGCTTCCGGACACGAAGAAGGGATCGGCTTGAAACGCCGAGCCTTTCACGGGCCCGGCGCAAGGGCGGGACGATTTCTGCGCCACCCGATGGCATAAGCCGCGAGGGGGCGCGATTCAGGAAAACGGCAGATGGCGGATGATCCCGCCTCTGCCGTTTTTTGATGCGGTCTTGTCGCGCCGCGCGGCCATATGGCCCGGATTTATGTACATAAAATGTATGAATTATTTTCAAATTATATGTTTTGCGTAGTTATGCTTGGTTGATAAGCTAAATTTACGGCAACAATAATAAACGAGTGTTCTTATTTTATCCGATTTTTGCACTAGAGCGCAAAATATGTGCGTCTGTTTTGCGCGCTGAGGAGGTGTTACCGAATGAGTTCAGTTCCCTCTCCCCCTGTTTTGTCTGAGCAGGAATATCCTGGCTGGATCAAATTATGGTTCGCCCTGGATGCCGCCCTGGCCTTGCTGCCCCCCATCTATTGGGCGGCCAGCGGCCCCACGCCGGCGGTGTTCGGCCTGCCGCTCTCGGTGTTCTATTTCATCCTGACCGGCGCTTCGATCACGGGCAGCATCGTGACGGCTTATGCCATCGAGGTGAAGCGCGGAAATTTCGAGGGAATGGGCACGCATCATGTGACGGAAGGTGAGCCATGATCGTTACATTCGGTATCCTGGCCGCGTTCTTCGCGCTGGTGATCGGCATTTTGCAGCTTACCTTCAGGAAGGATAAGAATTTCACGGAATATGCCGTGGGCGGGCGCTCCTTTGGCGGCGCCTATCAGGCGATGTCCTTTCTCAATACCTGGTACCCCGGCGCCATCTTCATCGCCTTCGCGGGGCTGGCGGTTTCGGGCGGGGTGATCGGGTTCTACCTGCTCTCCTACAGCCTGCTCACCATCGTGCTGATGTATCTGATGGCGCGGCGTGTATGGATGTGGGGGCAGGCGTTCGATTTGCGCACCCAGCCAGATCTGTTCGCGCTGCGTTATAACTCCCATCACATCCGCGCACTCGCGGGCATGATCGGCATCATCTCCTCCTTTCCCTGGCTGGTGCTGGGCATGCAGGCGCTGGGCACGCTGTTCCAGGCGATGTCGCTGGGTAAGATGAGCTTCACCGCCGCCATTATTCTGGGGGTCGTGGTGCTGGTGGTGCGGCAATTCTGGACCATCCGCATGGGCATGCGCGGCGTGGTGATCTCCGACATGGTGCAGGGCATCGCCGCCTATATCGCGGGCACGCTCATCGTCATCGGGCTGCTGGGCTGGATGGTGAACACCAAGCACATCACCTTTTCCAGCGTCGATCCAAAGCTGTTCGCCATTCCCGGTCTGGGTTCCAAGGAAGGGCCGCTTTATCTCTTCTCGCTGGTCTTCACCGGCACGGTGGGCGGCTGGTGCTGGCCCAATATCTTCGTGCGGCTCTTTACCGCAGATGGCGTGAAGAGCGTGAAGCAGGCGGCGGCCTATGCCATTCCGCTGTCCCTGGTGTTCTGCTCCTTGTTTCTGATTCTCTGCCTTCTGGCCACCAAACTGCCGGAGGTGGCGGCCAACCCGGACAATATTTGGTTCATCGTCTGCCAGCAGGCGGGCGGGCTGGTGATGCTGGCGTTGGCGGGGGTTGTGGTGCTGGCGGCCACCATGGGCAATGTGGACGGCACCATCCAGGCCGCCGGCGCGCAGATCGCCAACGATCTGATCGGCAATTATACCGAGATGGCGCATAAGCATCTCGTCGGCGCCGCGAAGATCTGCATGCTGCTGCTCACGGTGCTGGCCGCCTGGGTGGCCTGCATCAAGATGGCCGCCCTCTTCACGCTGGCGGTCATCGCCTATCAGGGCATCGTGCAGCTTGCCGTGCCGCAATTCCTGGGCGTGTTCTGGAAAAAAGGCAACAAGCAGGGCGCCATCGCGGGCATGGTGGTTGGCTTTATCACCGCCGTGGCGCTGGAAGTTGAAAACCCTGGCTCCATCTCCGTGCTGGGCGGGCTCACCTCCGGGGTTGTGGCGCTGGCGGTGAATGCGGCCGTGTATGTGGCCTGTGCCTATCTCTTCCCGCAATCCGCGGAAGAGAGTGCGCGTGTGGAGCAGCTCTTCGCGATGACCCGCGTGGGCGCGCCCGCCAGCGCGTATGAGCATCTGCCGCCCGCTGTCTCCTCCGAGGTCGAGGCGGCGTAGGCAGAGTCATGGCCGGGCTGTCAGAGCAGCAATGTCCGTTGGCGTTCCGGTGTGGTGACGGCAAACCGCGCCGGGCCCAGCCCCTGAAAGAAGTTGCGGAACACTTCGATGAACACGCGCAGGAACATCGGCTTCAGCGTGCCGTACATATCGGCGATCAGCAGGGTGGGGGGTGGCAATTCGTCCAGCAGCGGGCGGCGCGCTATGCCCGGCCCGTCCTGGTTGGCGCGTCCCACCGGGCGAAGATTCAGGATGGAGACGCCCAGCCCCGAGCCCACGGCCGAGCGCACGGTCTCGTAAGAGCGTGTGCGGAATTTCACCGATGGGCGATGCGCCAGAACATCGAACAAGGTGAGCAGGTAGGTGGAGGTTTGCGGCATGTCCAGCAGCACAAGCGGTCGGTCGGCCAGTTCGGCCAGCCACAGCGCCTCTTTCTTGGCCAGGGGGTCCGAGGCGCTGAGCAGCGCATGGGCGGGCGCCTTGCAGATGCGGGTGATGGTGCCGACAATGTCCGGGCCGATATCGTAAAGGATCGCCAGATCCACGCTGCCTTCGGCCAGCCAGTTCCGCACTTCGAGCTGGTCGCCCTCCTGCAGGATGATCTCCACCTGCTCACCGATTTCGTCGAGATACAGGCGCAGCATCTCCGCCATGAAAATGGCGCCGAATGGCTCGAAGCACCCGATGCGGATGACCGGTGGCACCCGGCCGGAGAGCGTGCCGATGGCGCGGTCGAACTCCTTTTCGGCCTCCAGCAGATAGCGGCTGGCATTGATGTAGCGCTCTCCCGCCGGGGTCAGCATCACACCGCGCGCGGGCTTGCGGTCGAACAGCCGGGCGCCGATTTCCGCCTCGGCGATGGAGATTGCCGCCAGGATCGAGGATTGCGAGATATGCAGGCTGCGCGAGGCCGCCTGCACGCTGCCCAGCCGCGCCACCTCGTTGACATAGCGCAATTGGCGGATGGTCAGATTCAACGCCGTCATTCCTGTATAAAATGAAGGATAATTTCTGATCCTATCCAATTCATGGAAAGCCGCAACAGCGTCCCTGGCGCGTGGCCTTCCCCATTCTTCCGTCAAATATGAGGTTACTCATGGATACCAGCTTTCCCCCCGGCTTCGCGCCGGATGAACTCTGCCGGCTGGACGCCGCCGCGCTGCAAGCCGCTTACCGGGCGGGCGGTCTTTCACCCGTCGAGGTGACGAAGGCCTGTCTGGCGCGGGCGGAGGAGATCAATCCGCGTTTCAACGCCTTTACCCGCATCGATCATGAGGGCGCGCTGGCCGCCGCCCGGGCCGCCGAGGCACGCTGGCGCGCCGGCGCGCCGCTTTCCGATGTGGATGGCGTGCCGGCAACGCTGAAGGACATCGTCTGGGTCAAGGGCTGGAGCGTGCGCTATGGCAGCACCACCACCGATGCCGCGCCCTATGAGGAGGATGCGCCCGCCGTGGCGTTGCTGCGCCAGCATGGCGTGGTGTTCATCGGCCAGACGACGACGCCGGAATTCGGCTGGAAGGCGGTGACCGACAGCCCGGCCTTCGGCATCACCCGCAATCCGCATGATCCGTCCAAGACCTCCGGCGGTTCCTCCGGCGGCGCGGCGGTGGCGGCTTGCGTGGGGGCGGGGGTGTTTCATCTCGGCACGGATGGCGGCGGCTCCATTCGCGTGCCCTCGGCCTTTTGCGGCATCACCGGGCTGAAGCCGACTTTCGGGCAGGTCCCGGCCTACCCGGCCAGCGCCTTCGGCACGGTGGCGCATATTGGCCCGATGACGCGCAACGCGGCCGATGCGATGGCCATGCTCAAGGCCATGTCCGGCCGGGATCTGCGCGATTGGAACCAGGGGGCGGGGCGGTTTCCGGCTCTGGGGCTGGCGGAAAGGGCCTTGAAAGGGTTGAGGGTCGGGTATTGGTCCCAGCCCGCCGCCGGTGCGCTGGACCCGCAAGTGCGCGATATTGTCGCGGCGCGCATCGCCCAGCTCGCGGATCTGGGCGTGGAGGTGACGCCCTTTAAGTTGCCGGGCGAGGATCTGCTGGAGCTGTTTCACGACCATTGGTTCGCGGGCGCGGCGGCGCGGCTGGCTTCGGTGCCGGAGGCGCGGCGTGGGCGGATCGATCCTGGTTTCCTGGAAGTGGCGCGCGAAGGGGCCGCCAAGGATGCGGTGCGGCTCGTACAGGCGCAGGTGCGCCGCGCTTCATTCGGCGCGGCCATGGATGCGGCCTTGGCCGATTATGATTTCATCCTGTCGCCGGGTACCGCCATTCCGGCTTTCGAGGCCGGGGTGGAGCTTCCCGCCGGTTCCGGGCTGAAGCGCTGGACGGAATGGGCGGGCTTCAGCTTTCCCATCAACCTCACCCAGCAACCCGCCGCCGTGACGCCCTGCGGCGCCACCGAGGCGGGCTTGCCGGTGGCATTGCAGATCATCGGCGCGCGTGGCGATGATTCGAAGGTTTTGTCCCTGGCGGCGGCGCTTGAGCCGCTTTTCGCGGCGTGAGGTCGGAATGTACGATACGATCATTGTGGGGGCTGGCTCGGCCGGCTGCGTGGCGGCGAACCGGCTGAGTGCCGATGGCGGCCGCAAGGTGCTGCTGCTGGAAGCTGGGCAGGATGCGCCGATTGCCTCGGACATACCCTCGGACTGGGTGAGCATGTTCAATACGCGCGCCGATTGGGGCTATTATACCGAGCCGCAGGCGGGCTGCCGGGGGCGGCGCATCTTCTGGCCGCGCGGGCGCATGGTGGGTGGCTCGGGCGCGTTGAACGCGATGATTTATATGCGCGGCCTGCCCTCCGATTACGATGGCTGGGAAGCAATGGGTTGCAAGGGCTGGGGCTGGAAGGATGTATTTCCGGAATTCCTGGCTTCGGAGCATAACGCGGACATTCTCAACAGCCCCTATCACCGCCAGGGCGGGGCGCTGCATATCGGCAATGTGCCATATATCGACCCGCATGAGCGGCTCTGGGTGGAGGCCGCGCGGGCGGCGGGCTATGCCTACAACCCGGATTATAATGGCGAGAGCCAGGAAGGTGTGGGCTTCTTTCAGTTCACCATCAAGGATGGTGAGCGCTGGGGCACCGGCAAGGCCTATCTGCGCCCGGCATTGGAGCGGCCGAATCTCACCTTGCGGAAAGCCGTGCGTGTGACGGGGCTGATCCTGGAAGGCACGCGCGTGAAAGGGGTGAACTACCTGGTGAATGGCGTGCCGCACAGCGCGCTGGCGGATCGCGAGGTGGTGATGGCGGCGGGGGCCATCGGCACCGCGCATCTGCTGCTGCTGTCGGGGATCGGCCCCGCGGCGGAGCTGGCGGCGGCGGGGGTGAAGCCTGTGCACGATCTGCCGGGCGTGGGCAAGGATTTACAGGATCATCTGAATATTCCAACCAGCTTTTACACAAAGACGCCGATGGGCATCGGCGCTTGGACGGAGGCGACGCTCTCCGGAAGCTTCAAGGAATGGAACGAGCACCGCAGCGGCATCCGGACCTCGCCCTGGGTGGCGGCCAGCGGCCATGTCTGCTCGCGCCCGGGGGTGGAGCCGGATTTGCAGCTTTACGGCGCCATCAGCCCTCACCGCGATTATGCGCGGTTTCTCGGTGGGCGTTCCGGCATCACCGGCCATGCCACCTTGCAGCGCCCCAACAGCCGGGGCGAGATCGCGCTGCGCTCGGCCGACCCGCTGGAAAATCCCGCCATCGATCCGCGCTATTTCATTTCGGATGAAAGCGGGGAGGATCTTGCCACCATGGTGGAGGGAGTGCGAATCCACCGGCATATCCTGCGGCAATCGCCGATCAGGGAGTTCATCGATTATGAATTGTCACCCAGCGCGGAATGTGAAACGGATGAGGAGATCGCCGATTATGTGCGCGGGCACATGACCACGCTCTATCATCCGTCCAGCACCTGCCGCATGGGCACGGATGCGCTGGCGGTGACGGATCCGGCCAGTTTGAAAATTCACGGGCTGGAGGGGATCCGGGTGATCGACGCCTCGGCGATTCCGAAAATGGTATCTGGAAATCTCAATGCGCCGACCATCATGATCGCCGAACGCGGCTGCAAGATGATCCTCGCGGCGTGATGTTTCGCGCGGGCGCGTCAGCACCCCGCGCCTTGCGGATGCTTATTTGATCCCGCCCAGCAACGAAGCGGCGGCTGCGATGGCGTCCGCCTGCCAGGGGCGCAGCTCCTGGCCTGGATAGCCCGCATATTCCTCAAGGAACGGATCGTCGACGGCCGTCTTGATGTCGGCAAGCTCCTCCATCACCGCCAGGCCGCAATAGGGCACATAGGCGGCGGAATACCCGCCCTCATGGGACATCATCAGTCGTCCGCCGCAAAGATCCGCCGCCGCCGCCTTCAGCATCCTCGTCATGTGCCGGTAGGTTTCGGAATACAGCATCATCCGCCCCAGCGGATCCGCCGCCGAACCATCGAAGCCGGAGGGCACGACGATCATATCCGGTTTGTATTTGTATAAGGCCGGAAGCACAACACGCTCAAACGCCGCCAGATAGGCGCCGTGCCCGCTACCGGCGGGAAGCGGAATATTGATGTTATATCCTTCGCCTTTACCTTTTCCCCGGTCCGCCGCATGGCCTCGGTTGGGCGGGTACAGCCCTTCCTGATGCAGTGAGATTGTCAGCACGCCGGGATCTTCATAGAACGCCGACTCGGTGCCGTTGCCGTGATGCACATCCCAGTCCACCGTGGCCACGCGGTCGAATTCATGCACGCCGCGGGCTTTGAGAATCGCAACGGGAATATTGCCGAACAGGCAGAACCCCATGCCTTGCGCCGCCTCCGCATGGTGCCCTGGCGGGCGCACCAGCGCGTAGCCATTCGCAACCGCGCCGGACAGCACGGCGTCCATCACCGCATAGGTGCCGCCCGCGGCCAGGCAGGCGATCTCGTAGGAACCATGGCCGAACGGCGTGAGCGGGCTGGCTTCGCCCCCGCACGCGCTGGAGTCCGCCTTGATGCGGGCGATGTAATCCTTGCTGTGGAAACGCGCGAGATCCTCATCGCTCACCGCCGTGGATTTGAGGGAGACGAGCTGTTCGGTCAGTCCCGAAACCTCCATCAAATTCTTGAAGCGCCGCTTCGTGTCGGCGTTTTCGGCATGCTCGCCCGGTTCGATGGTCAGGCCCGGCGGGTAGAACAAAGCCGCCCGCCCGGTATCGTGCCAAAGGTAAAGTTCGTGGAAATTCCAGCCGGTTGCCATTTTTGTCTCCAATCTTTGCAAGCCTCGCCTGGAGAAGTCTTCTGTAAATCGTCTCTTTTGTCCATGGCGTTTGCCCATGGTGTTTGTCCATGGCGCGCCCGGTTCAGCCGGCTGTCTCCGGCAGGGCGGTATCGCCCAGAAACAAGGAGGCGGACGCTAGAACTTCCTGGCGGATGAACCCCAGGGCGAGGCGGACATTCGTGCTGGCGGCGATGTCGGCATGCACGACGGTCCAATATGTCCGCAGGAGCGAGAGGCTGCGCGGCAGCACCGCAATCAGCTCGGGCCGGGTGCGGGCGATGAAGGCGGGCAGAACGCACAGCCCATAGCCCGCGCAGGCGGCTTCCATCTGCGCATGCAGGCTGGAACATTGCAGCCGGGCACGCAGGCTGTCTTCCAGCTCGCTCAGATAATCCAGCCCGCGCGTGAAGACCAGCTCGTCTATATAGCCGGTGAAATCATGGTTTTTCAGATCCTGGGCGGAGGCGATGGGCGGTTTCGACGCCAGATAGTCGCGGGTGCCATAAATGAACAGCCGGTAATCCGTCAGCTTCTCCTGCACGAATTTGCGTGAATTGGGGGGGGCGAGGGTAATGATGATGTCCGTGTCGCGGCGCGACATGGCGACGATCTGTTGAATCGTGAGCAATTCGACGGAGAGGCGCCGATGCTCCGCGGCAAAGCGGCTGAGCCGCGCGGCCAGGAAAAAATTGCCGATCCCTTCCAGCGCGCTGATCTTGACGATGCCGCTGGCGCCCTGGTTGCGCCCGTTCAGCCTTTCTTCCAGCTTGCCGGCCTCGCGTTCCATGTGCGCGGCGGTTTCCAGCAGGCGTTCGCCTTCGCGGGTCAGCGTGTAGCCGCGGGCATTGCGGATGAAGAGCTGCGCCTGCAAGGCCGCCTCCAGGGCGGTGATCCGCCGCGCCACCGTCGCATGGTCGGATGACGTCGCCCGGCCCGCCTGGGAAATCGTCCCCACCCGCGCCACGGCCAGGAAATAGCGCAGATCGTTCCAGTCGAAACCATTTCTCATGGGGTGTCATTCATGGGGCTGTGCCTCTCGGGCGGATTTTATCTGTGCGTTTTTGCACAGTTTCTGGTCAATATTTCCTGTATTCTCGCATGGGGGTCAAGGCTAAAAGACCAGTCCAAGAAGGACGACAAAATCAAGGAGAGAGACATGCCCGCGGTCACGCTTCCCCGCATGGTACGTATTGGCGGTGGTGCCCTGGAAGAAACAGGTCAGGCGCTCGGCATTCTGGGTCTGCGCCGCCCGGCGATCATCACCGACCGTTATTTGCTCGACAGCGGCGCGGTGGAGCGCCTGCGGGCGTGTCTGGCGCGTGAGGGGATCGAGGCGGTGGTGTTCGCCGATACCGTGCCCGACCCGACCGATGAATGCGTGGATCAGGCGGCGCGCTTCGTGCGCGAGAGCGGCTGCGACTGCGTCATTGGCTTTGGCGGTGGCAGTCCGATCGATACGGCCAAGGCGGCGGCCATCTTGTCCGCGCGCGGCGGCAAGATGCGGGCGCTGAAGGCGCCGCATCAGGAAAACCAGCAAGGTTTGCCGATCGTGGCGATCCCGACGACGGCGGGCACTGGCTCCGAGGCGACACGCTTCACGATCGTGACCGACACCCAGACGGATGAGAAAATGCTTTGCGCGGGGCTGGCTTATCTGCCGACCCTGGCCGTCGTCGATTACGAGCTGACCATGACCATGCCGCGCCGGCTGACCGCCGATACCGGTATCGACGCCCTGACCCATGCGATCGAGGCTTATGTCTCGCGCTTGGCCAATCCTTTTTCCGATTCGATGGCCGTGGCGGCGATGCGGGCCATCTGGCGGGGGATCCGCACGGCCTATCATGAGCCGGATAACCGCGCGGCGCGCGAAACCGTCATGCTGGGAGCCATGCAGGCCGGGATCGCCTTTTCCAATGCTTCTGTCTGTCTGGTTCATGGCATGAGCCGGCCGATCGGCGCGCATTTCCATGTGGCGCACGGGCTGTCGAACGCGATGTTGCTGCCCGCCGTGACCGAATGGTCCGTCGGGGGCAATCTCGCGCGCTATGCGGACTGCGCCAGGGTGATGGAGCTGGCCCCGCCCGGCGACACGGATGAGCAGGCGGCCCGCAAGCTGGTGGCGGCGCTGCGCGAGCTGAACCGCGAGCTTGCCGTGCCCAGCCCCAGGCAATATGGCCTCGATGAGACGCGCTGGCACGCCTTGCTGCCCTTGATGGCCGAGCAGGCCTTGGCCTCGGGCTCGCCCGCGAATAACCCCCGGGTGCCGGATGCGGAGACGATCATCGGGATTTACAACGAGGCCTGGGCATGAGGATGTCCAAAACGCGTCTATAACCCTTGTGGCCTGGTTGGTTTATCCAGGCCATTTCGCGGGCGGCATGGGCTTGGTGTTTTTTGGTCGGACCAATTCCCGCCTTGAGGTTTGGCAAGCCATTGATCAAAGAGTTGTTGACAAGCTTATGTGATCCGACGAACATTGCAAACAAAGCCGATATGGAACAACAACAAAGGCTATAAAAATTTACGGAGGAAATAGCTAAATGTTTTCAAAGAACTCGGTTTCCCTGACTCGCCGCGGTCTGTTGAAGGCCGGTGCGGCGGGTGGCGCGTCCAGTCTGGTCCTGCCGGAAATATCCTGGGCGCAAAGTGAAACGCCGGTCAAAATTGGCGTGGTCGATCCCCGAACGGGCACATATGCCGCGCTGGGCAATAATCAGATTCGGGGCGCCACCATGGCGGTGGACGAGATTAACAAGAAAGGCGGTATCCTTGGCCGGCCGTTGCAGATCTCGATCGAGGATTCCCAGGGCTTGCCGGGCCCGGCCGTCAGCAAGGCGCAAAAGCTGGTCAATCAGGAAAAAGTGAATTTCCTCATCGGCGGGGTCAGTTCCGCCGTCGCCGGCTCGCTCAGCCAGTTCGCCGCGCAGCATGATCTGATTTATGTCGATACGGGCGGTCATGCCGATGACATCACGGGCAAGAATTGCAGCTGGAACACGTTCCGTACCTGTTCCACAACCTGGATGCTGACCGCGGGCGATTTCGCGCCTCTGTTCGAGAAATTCGGCAAGAGATGGTTTTTCATCACCCCGGATTATTCCTTCGGGCATGCATTGCATGATGATTATGTCGCGCAGCTCAAGAAGGCGGGCGGCGTGGAGGTCGGCAATGCGCTGGCGCCGCTGGGCACCACGGATTTCTCGTCCTATCTGATCCGTGCCCGTGCCGCGAAACCCGATGTGCTGATCTGCCTGCAGGCGGGCGACGATCTCGTGAATTTGCTGAAGCAGACCGTGCAGTTTGGCATGAACACGCAGATGACCGTGGCCGGCGCCATGCAGGAAATGGAAGTGCTGGAGGCGCTGCCGCCCGCGGCCTTGCTCGGCTGGTGGACGTTCGAATGGTATTGGAACCAGCCCAACGTGCCGCATCTGGCCGATTTCGTGTCCGCCTACAAGGCGCGTTACGGCAACAAGGTGCCAACGGCGCGTTCCTGGTTCGGTTATGCCACCGTTCACGCGCTGGCGCTTGCCGCCAATCAGGCCAAGTCGCTCGATTCGATGAAGGTCGTGAAAGCGTTGGAAGGCATGGAACTACCGCCGGAAGTCGCGCTGCAACCGGGTAAATGCTATTACCGGGCGGAAGATCACCAGATGATCGCCAATATGTTCCCGGGCTATGTGCCCAAGGGGGCCACCTATCCGAATCTCTTCACCGTGGCGAAGACCATTCCCAGCGGCACCATCGCCAAGTCTCCGGCGGAGGCTGGCTGCAAGATGACTTATCCAGGCTGAATAAACAGACCCGCGGCCCGGTGCGGGCGGGCGGTTCCGGCTCATGGCCGGCACCGCCTTGGCCGCAGCGCCGGGCGTCATCGGCAACCGCGCCCGAGGGTGCTAGGAAAGTGAAGCAAATACCGTGGAATCCCTGATTCTATACAGTGCTTTCAACGGGCTTATCGTCGGCATCTTCTATGCGCTGATGGCGCTGGGGCTGTCGTTGATTCTAGGCCTTAATGGCGTCATCAATTTCGCCCACGGCACCTTCATGGCGCTGGGCGGTTATCTCGCCTTCACCATCGAGCCTTATGTGGGCTTCTGGGGGAGTCTCGTTTTCGCGCCGCTCCTGGCCGTGATCTTCGGCCTGGTGGTGGAGAGAATCTTGATCCGCCCGCTTTATGGGCGGGACCCGTTATTCTCGCTGCTGCTCACATTCGGGCTGGCGATGATCATGGAGGATCTGATCCGCACCATCTGGGGGGCGGTCGGGCAACCATTCGCCTTGCCGGCTTATCTCAACACGCCGCTGAGTTCCTCGCTGTTCTTCCTGACCGGCTACCGCGTGGTGCTGATCCTGATCACGATATTGGTGACAGGTGCTCTGTTCGCGGTGCTGCGCTATAGCCGGATCGGAATCCGAATCCGCGCGGGCAACGCGGATCTTGAAACCATTTCGGCCGTCGGCGTGAATATTTATTTTCTCCGCGCCGCGAATTTCGGCATCGGTGTGTTTCTGGCCGGCGTGGCGGGCATTCTGGCGGCGGGGCAGTTGGGGCTTTCGCCATCCATTGGCTCGTCCCTGATCATGCCCTCTTTCGTGGCGATCATCGTCGGCGGTGTCGGCAGTCTGATCGGCAGCGTTCTGGGCGGGCTGATCATCGGCATCGCCTCCGGCATTACCGCCGCCTTTTTCCCGGTCGCGCAGGAGGTCGTGATCTATGTGATCATGGCCGTCGTGCTGATCGCCCGCCCTCGCGGCTTGCTCGGTCAGGAAGGACTTTTTGAATGAGCGTCTCCATCGATACCAAGCCAGCCGCCCGCCTCGCGCCGGCTTCCGGCGGGCAGCCCCTGGCCGCCGCCCTCATCTGGCTGGTGCTGCTGTTCGTGCCGTTCTGGCTGCCCATGCTCGGCGGTTACACGGACCTTGCCACCCGCGCGCTGATTTACGCCATCGCCGCGACGGGGCTGAACCTGCTGCTTGGCTATACGGGGGGGTTATCCTTCGGCCATGCCGCCTATTTCGGCCTCGGGGCTTACGGCACCGGGCTGTGCCTTATCCATGTCGCGCCTTCCTTGCCCCTGGCCATTCTGGCGGGCACGGTGCTGGGCGGTGTCGCGGGCATTCTGGTCGGCCCGATGGTGATGAAGCGCAAGGGGATCTATTTCGCGATGATCACCATCGCCTTCGGGCAGATGTTTTATTTCCTCGCCGTGCGCTGGAACGCCCTCACCGGCGGCGAGGATGGGCTGACGGGCTTCTCGCGCGTGCCGCTGCATATCGGCGGCGAGGCCTTCAAGCTCGGTCCGGAGCGTTTTTATTATCTGGTGCTGGTGCTGTTCGCCGTGGTGATGCTGGCTGTCTGGCAGATCCTGCGTTCGCCGATGGGCCATAGTTTCGTCGCGGTGCGTGAGAACACGACACGGCTCCGCTTTCTGGGGGTCGCGGTGGACCGGCAGATCTGGGTGGTGTTCGCCATCTCCACCTTCATCGTGGCGCTGGCGGGCAGCTTGAACGCGCTGCTCACCGGCTTTGCCTCGCCCGACAATCTCGGCTGGCAATTATCGGGTTCCTTCGTCGTCATCTGCGTGCTGGGTGGCATGCGCAGCTTCTGGGGGCCGTTCCTGGGGGCGGTGATCTTCATCGTCGCGCAGGATTATCTGTCCAGCGTCACCCAGAACTGGATGAGCTTCATCGGTCTCATCTTCGTGCTCGCGGTTTTGTTCTTCCCGCAAGGTCTGCTGGGATTCATCAAGGGGAGGGCGCGCTCATGAGCCTTCTGAAGCTGGAGAGTGTCGGGCGCCGCTTCGGCGCGCTGCAAGCCCTCAAGGGCATCTCCCTGTCCGTCGAACCGGGGGAGCTGCGCGCCATCATCGGCCCGAACGGCGCGGGCAAGACAACCTTGTTCAACCTGATCAGCGGTTTCTTTCCCCCCACCGAGGGCACGATCAGTTTCGATGGTCAGCCGATCATCTCCGTCAGCCCGAATGAGCTGGTGCGGCGCGGCATCATCCGCACCTTCCAGATCACGCAGGTTTTCCTGTCCCTCAGCGTGCATGAGAATTTGCGCGTGGCGGTGGAAACGGCGATGGGGCTGCAATTGCGTCCCTGGATCTCCCGCGCCACGCGCGCCAAGGTCGAGGATAAGGTGGAGGAACTGATCGAGATCACGCGCATCGGAAGTAAGCTGGACCGGATCGTGGGTGAAATGTCGCATGGCGACCAGCGCGTGGTGGAGGTCGGCATCGCGCTGTCGCGCCATCCGCGCCTGTTGCTGCTGGATGAACCCACGGCGGGCATGGGCGATGAGGAAACCCACCACATGACGGATCTGATCCGCCGGCTGAACAAGGAGCAGGGCATCACCATCTTGTTCGTGGAGCACGACATGGCGATCGTTTTCGGCATCGCTGACCAGATCACCGTGCTCGATAACGGCACCATGCTGGCGGAGGGCACCGCCGCCGAGATTTCCGAAAACCCCCGCGTGCAAACAGCCTATCTGGGCACCGCGCTTGAGGAGACCGCCGCATGAGCGATGTTCTCGAACTTCAGGAACTTCATACCTATTACGGCAAGAGCCATATTCTGCATGGCGTGTCGCTGCGGGTGGGGCAAGGTGAGCTGGTGGCGCTGTTGGGGCGCAACGGGGCCGGCAAAACCACCACGATGCGCAGCATCATGGGGCTCACACCGCCTAGATCCGGTTGCGTGAGGCTGTTCGGGCAGGATCTGACCCGCGCGCCGTCCTACAGGATCGCCGCCGCGGGCGTGGGGTATGTGCCGGAGGGGCGCAAGATCTTCGGCCATATGAGCGTGCATGAAAATCTCCAGGTGCCGCCTGAAACCAAGGGACCCTGGAGCATCGACACGATCTACGAGCTGTTTCCCCGCCTGAATGAGCGGCGCACCAGCAAGGGCGGGCGGCTTTCTGGCGGTGAGCAGGAGATGCTGGCCATCGCCCGCGCCCTGCTGCTGAACCCCAAGCTGCTGATTCTCGACGAGCCCTCCCAGGGTCTGGCGCCGGTGATCGTGCAGGAGGTGATGCGCACCATCGCCCGCATGAAGAAAGAGGGCATGTCGGTCCTGCTGGTGGAGCAGAATGCCAGATTGGCTCTGCAACTGGCCGACAGGGCCTATGTGCTCTCCGATGGCGAGGTGGTGTATGATGGCGACGCCGCCGCGCTGAAGGCGGATACCAAGCGCATGGAATCGTTGGCCGGCGTCAGCCACGCCGCGTAAGCTCCTGGCCGGCCACTTGTGGGCGGCTGGAAAAACGCGTTCTATGTCCATGGGCTGGAGGTGGGGCCTTGGAGACGGGCTCGGACATAAGACGGCTAGGCCAGACCGCCCCGCCTCAGGTCGTCCGGTTCCATGGCCGTGGCCCGCACTGAAAAACAAGGGAAACGAAACTAGGATGTCCTTGAAGATGCCCCTGCCGGACCAGAGGGTTCTGGCCCGGCGCGATGAGATCATCGCCGCGTTGCGCCGGATCGTTCCGGGCGAAGGCGTCATCGACAAGCCCGATGCGCTGCGCCCTTATGAATCGGACGGCCTCACCGCCTACCGTCAGCCGCCGATGGTGGTGGTGCTGCCGGAGACCGTGGAACAGGTGGCGGCCATTCTCTCTTATTGTCACGCCAACAAGGTCAAGGTGGTGCCGCGCGGTTCGGGCACCTCGCTGTCCGGCGGGGCGCTGCCCCTGGCGGACGCGGTGCTGCTCGGCATGGGCAAGTTCAAGAAGGTTCTGGAGGTCGATTACGAGGACCGGCTGGTCGTGGTGCAGCCAGGTGTCACCAACCTCGCCATCACCAAGGCGGTTGAGGGGGAGGGGTTCTATTACGCTCCCGACCCGTCCAGCCAGATCGCCTGCTCCATCGGCGGCAATATCGCGGAGAATTCCGGTGGCGTGCATTGCCTGAAATACGGCCTCACCACCAATAACGTGCTGGGCGTGCAGTTCGTGACGATGGCGGGCGAGATCCTGCGCTTCGGCGGCAAGGCGCTGGACGCGCCGGGGCTGGATCTGCTCGGCATCGTCGTCGGCTCGGAGGGGCTGCTCGGCGTGGTCACCGAAGTCACCGTGCGCATCCTGCCAAGGCCCGAAACCGCGCGGGCCCTGCTCATCGGGTTTCCCACCGTGGAATCCGCCGGGCAATGCGTGGCGGACACCATCGCGGCGGGCATCATTCCGGCGGGCATGGAGATGATGGACAAACCCGCCATCCACGCCGCCGAGGCCTTCGTGCAGGTGGGCTACCCGCTGGATGTCGAGGCCCTGCTGATCGTCGAGCTGGATGGCCCCCTGGCGGAATGCGACCATCTGCTGGAGGAGGTCCAGGCCCTGGCGCGGAAAAACGGCGCGGTCACGCTGCGCGCCTCGCGCGACGATGCGGAACGCCTGGCCTTCTGGGCCGGGCGCAAGGCCGCCTTCCCCGCCGTGGGGCGCCTTTCGCCGGATTATTACTGCATGGACGGCACGATCCCGCGCGGCCAATTGCCCCGGGTGCTGCAACGCATGCGCGAGCTTTCCGAACAATATGGCCTTGGCGTCGCCAATGTCTTTCACGCGGGGGACGGCAATCTCCATCCGCTCATTCTCTACGATGCCAATAAGCCCGGCGAGCTGGAACGCGCGGAGGGGTTCGGCGCCGATATTTTGCGGCTTTGCGTCGAGGTCGGTGGTGTGCTCACCGGCGAGCATGGGGTGGGGGTCGAAAAACGCGACCTGATGCCGGACATGTTCGGCGAGGAGGATCTGCGCCAGCAACAGCGTCTGAAATGCGCCTTCGACCCTGATTTGCTGCTGAATCCCGGCAAGGTTTTTCCCACCTTGCATCGCTGCGCCGAGCTGGGCCGCATGCATGTGCATCGCGGGCAGCTTCCCTTTCCTGAATTGCCGCGTTTCTGAGCCATGATTTTGCACACCCCTCAAAATACCCAAGAGGTTCGTGACCTCGTTTCCGATGCGCTGGCGGGCGGCGGCAAGCTGGAAATCACTGGCGGGGCCACTCGCCTGGCGTTCGGCGCGCCGGATCGCCAGGCCGACCGGCTCAGCCTTGCCGCCCTCTCCGGCATCCTCGAATACGACCCGGCCGAGCTGGTGCTCACCGCCCGCGCGGGGACGGCTTTGGCCGAGCTGAACGAGGCCACCGCCGCCCAGGGCCAGGCTCTCGCCTTCGAGCCCTGGGGGGCGGCGGGCTCCACCATCGGCGGTGTCGTCGCGGCGGGTGTTTCCGGGCCGCGCCGCGTCTCCGCCGGGGCGGTGCGCGACCATCTGCTGGGGTTCGAGGCGGTCTCCGGCCGGGGGGACAGTTTCCGCGCCGGGGCGAAAGTGGTGAAGAACGTCACCGGCTACGACCTGCCCAAGCTCGTTTGCGGCTCCTGGGGCCGGCTGGCGGCGCTCACCGAGGTGACGTTGAAAGTGCTGCCGCGCCCGCCGGAATGCCAGACCCTGCTCTGGCGCGGGCTGGAGGATGAGGCCGGTTTCGCCCTGCTGCGTGAGGCGATGCGCCAGCCCGTCGATGCCGCCGCCGCCTCGTATTTGCCCGGCCATGCCGCGTTGGTCCGGCTGGATGGGTTTGGCCCCTCGGTGGCCGCGCGCAAGGCGCATCTCACCACCGCCCTGGAGCGTTATGGCCTGCCGGATGTGCTGGACGCGCATGAGGCCGCGCCGCTTTGGGCCAGCCTGCGGGACGGCGCCGCCTTGGCTCCGGAGCTGCCGCTCTGGCGCCTCAGCCTGCCGCCGCGCCAGGCGCTGGCCGCCATCGCGCCGCTATTGGCCCTGGGGGGGCGTTATGTGGCGGACTGGGCGGGCGGGCTCATCTGGCTTGTCCTGGAGGGGCATGAGGATATTGTCCGCGCCCAGGCGGCCCTGGCGGGCGGTCACGCCACGCTGGCGCGCGCCCCGGCGGCGCTACGCGCGCGTATCCCGGCCTTGCATCCGCAGCCGCCGGCCATCGAGGCGCTGTCGCGCCGTGTCCGCCGCGCCTTCGACCCCATGGGCGTGTTCGAGATAAACCGTTTCCTGGACGAACCAAATGCAGACTGATTTCACCCCCGCCCAACTCGCGGATCCGCATATGGCCGCTTCGGAGGCGGTGATCCGTAAATGCGTGCATTGCGGCTTCTGCACCGCCACCTGCCCGACCTATGTGCTGCTCGGCGATGAGCTGGATTCCCCGCGCGGGCGCATCTATCTCATCAAGGACATGCTGGAGAATGAGCGTGTGCCGGGGCCGGATGTGGTGAGCCATGTCGATCGCTGCCTCTCCTGCCTGTCCTGCATGACCACATGCCCCTCGGGCGTGAATTACATGCATCTGGTGGATCATGCCCGCGCCTATATCGAGCGGCGCTACCGCCGCCCGCTGGTGGAACGCGCTCTGCGCGCGGCGGTGGCGGCCATTCTGCCCGTGCCCGGGCGCCTGCGCGCCGGCTTGCGGTTGGCCCGCCTGGCCCAGCCCTTGGCGCCGCTGTTGGACCAGGTGAAGCCCCTGCGCCCGGCCGCCGCCATGCTGCGGCTCGCCCCGCCCGCCTTGCCGCCCAAGGCCGGTCTGGCCACCGCCAATGCGCGCGGCCCGCGTGGACGGGTGGTGGTGATGCAAGGCTGTGCCGAGCCCGTGCTGCGCCCCGAGATCCGCGCCGCCACGGTGCGGCTGCTGGAACGCTGCGGCTATCAGGTCAGCTTTGCCGCGGGCGAGGCCTGCTGCGGCGCGCTCACCCATCATATGGGCAAGGAGGCCAGCGCCCTGCAATCCGCCCGCGGCAATGTCGATGCCTGGACCCGCGAGATCGAGGCGGGGCTGGAGGCGATCGTCATCACCGCCTCGGGCTGCGGCACCACGGTCAAGGATTACGGGTTCATGCTGAGGGACGATCCCGCCTATGCCGCCAAGGCGGCGAAGGTTTCAGCCCTGGCCAAGGATATCAGCGAGGTTCTGGAAGAAGCGGGGCTGCCCGCGCGGGTGGAGGTGCCGGCCCTTACCGTCGGCTATCATCCGCCCTGCTCCATCCAGCACGGCCAGAAGATCACCGCGGCCCCGCAGAACTTGCTGCGCGCGGCGGGGTTTAGCGTGCGTTTGCCGGCGGATGCGCATCTCTGCTGCGGGTCGGCGGGCACTTATAATATTTTCCAGCCGGAGATCGCGGGGCAGCTTGGCACCCGCAAGGCTGAAACGCTGGCGCAATTACGGCCGGATGTGGTGGCCACCGGCAATATCGGCTGCGCCGTGCAGATCGGCCAGCATATGGAGCTGCCCGTGGTGCATCTGGTGGAATTGCTGGACTGGGCCACGGGCGGCCCAGCCCCCGCGCCGCTGGCGAAAGCGGCCATCGGGTGAGGAGACAGTGAGGCCGTGCCATGCGCCCTTATTCAGGGTAAGCATGGCGCGGCGTTTGGTTATTACGATCCGTGATAGACGTTGCCGTAGCTGGTCATGCACTGAACGTAATTGATGTTGTATTGCTGCTGCATGGTCTGCTCGGACTTGTTGGCGCCGAGCGCGGCGGCGCCGCCGCCCAGCAGCAAGCCGGAACCGGCGCCGATGGCCGCCCCCATGCCCGCATTGCCCGCGGCCGCGCCCAGCAGTGCCCCGGCGGCCGTGCCGACCAGCGTGCCGCCCACGGCCTTGGTGGTCGCCGAGCTCTTGGCCTGCTGCGATGCGCTGTTGAGGGTCTGGCTGGCGGTCTGGCGGCAATAGGCGTCCTGCTGCTGGAACTCGGTCGGGGTCACCTTGGCGCCGCGCGTGACGAGGACGGTCGGACCTGTCGGTGCGGGAACCGCGCAGCCCGCCAGGGCCAGAGACGCCAGGAGCGCGCTCCCAATGGCCGTGCCGCGCAGAATTTTTCTATCCTTGTTCATCATAAACCTCCTATCCCCGAAGGGGTTCCGGAATCTTGCCAGAGCGCGCCGCGCGGGGCAACTGCCACCCGTTTCGGGGGTGGTGTGCAGCTTGTGGTTGTGGCGGCTTTCGGAGCCGCCATGGCGTTCAGCCCCGTTTGCGCCCGGATAGGCCGGTCACGTTGGTGGACATGGCGGGCGGGGCGCGCAGGGATTCGGCCAAGGCCGCCATGGTCGCTTTTTGCGAGAAATGCGTCCGCAGCAAGGCGCGGCCCGCCGCCACATGGCTGGCGCGCAGCTTGGCGTTCTCATGCAGGGCGAGGATGGCATCGGCCATGCCGCGCGCATCCTGGGCGATGGCGCTGTCCAGCCCGGCGGCGCGGGGCAGGCCCTCGGCGGCCATTGCCGTCATCGCGCAAGGCAGGCCGTGCGCCCATGCCTCCAGGATCTTGCCCTTGATCCCCGCGCCGAAGCGCAAGGGTGCCAGCGCCACCCGGGCCCCGGCATAAAGCGGCGCGAGATCCGGCACGTGACCGCGCAGCTCGACCCCGCGCGCCGCGATCCGCCGGGTCAGATCCACCGGAATGCCGGCCCCCGCGACCACAAGCCTCATGTTCGGCTGGCGCGCGCGCAGCAGCGGCAGGACATGCTCGCTCAGCCAGTCCAGCCCGTCGAGATTTGGCTCATGCGTGAAATTCCCGACGAAGATGAGCCCCTCTCCCGGTCCGGGGCTCGCCGGTACCGGCGGTTTGCCCTTGGCGGCCCCCGTCAAGGCGGGTTTGATGGCCCAGGGCACGATATGCAGTTTCCCGGCTTCAAGCCCGGCTTCGATCAGCTGTGCCGCCTCGGCCGGGGAGTGGGTGATGACCGCGTCGGCCTGGGCCATGACCGCCAGCTCCTGCCGGCGCGTGCGCGCGGCGGCGCGTGTCAGTTCCGGCCGGTTCTGCACATTGCCTTGCCGTGCCAGGCGCAGATGATGCAGATCCGCGACGCTGTAGAGAATCCGCGCGCGCGGCTGGTAATGGCGCAATAGCCCCATATAGGGGGCCGCCACCGGCGCGCGGTGCAGATAAATCAGCTCGAACTGCCCGGCCTGGCGGGCCAGGGCTTCCTCCACGGAACCGATGGCGGGCGGGGCGAGGCAGGCGATGCCCAGCGCCTCCAGAGAGGCGATGGCGGCATGATCCAGCGGCGCGTTCGTCTTGGCGGTGAAGGTGACATGCCAGCCGAGTTTCAGCAGGGCTTGCATATGGGAGAGAATGGCCTGAGCGCCGGCGCCGCGTTCCGGGCGTGGCCATGCATCGTCGATGACCAGGGCGCGCCGGGCCGTCAGGCCGACCCGGCTGCCGCGCTGCCCGCGGTGTGGCCCGGCGGCGCGCAGCAGGCCGGCATGGCGCTGTTTCATCTGCTCGGTCTCGTCCGTCAGCATGGCGAGCAAGGCGCGGGCCTGGGCCGGGCTGTCCGCCCGGGCCATGGCGGCGCTGAGTTGCGCGCGCAGGCTTTGCACCAGCGCCATGTCCGTGCCCGTTATCGCTTCGAGGCGGACCGGAGAACCGGACAAGCCGGTGCCGTGGCGCTTGCCGCGCACCATGAGGCTATGGGGCTGGTCCGCCGCCAGACGGCGCGGAAAGGTCAGGTGAAAGCCGTGCCAGCCATTGCCGATGCCCGCTTCCGCGAGGTCGGCGCGGAATTCATTGGCGAACACGGTGCCGATGAGGGTGCCGTTGTCCAGCACGTCCAGCTCCACCATGTCCTGGTCGTGCCCCTGGCGCCAGGCCCAGCCGCGCACGAAATCGTGCGTGGCTTCGTCCACGAAGCCTTGCAAGGCGGCTTGCGGCGCGCTGTCTTGCCCGGCGCGGGCCAGGATGCGGCGTTGCAGCGCCGCGAGCCGGGGGCCACCCTCTAGCATCGGCGCGCAAAATTGCCATTGCGCCGGCTTTTGGCCCGGGTAGAGGGCCGCGAACTCATCCGCGTTATGGAACATGCCGCGGCTGCCGCAATCGACGAAGCTTTCGGTGGCGGCGCCTTCCGCGAAGATGATGTCGTGCGTGTCCAGTTCGATGTGGATGTAATCGATCCGCTCGGGGCAGTCCACGACCGTGACATTGCGGCCATTCACCAGATGCTTGGCCTGGACCAGATGCCGGTCCAGATACATCGCATGCTCGGGCGAGACATGCAGCTCGCGGGCGGGCAATCGCGGCCCCAGCGCGCCAGCGGCGATGCGGATGGGCCAGACATTGCGGTTGGCGGCGGCAAAGGCGCCGAGATAGCTGCGCCGGCCGATCCATTTGATCGGCCGCGCCGCGCCGGAGCGCACGCTCACCTGGTCGCCGATCCGCAGATCCTCGACCGCCACGTCGCCGGTTTCGGTGCGGATGCGTGTGCCGGGGCAGAAGCAGGGCGTGCCGGTTTCCACCAGCACGAGGCTGTTGCTTTCGCCGGTCAGGGCGGCGCCCATGGTGATGCTGCCGGTGCTGGTGTCGGTGACGGCCTGATAATCCTGCATGGTGATGGCGTAGGTGCCGGAATCCAGGCTGATCGGCGTGGTGGTTTGCCATTCCCCGTCGATATTGGCGGTGGTGGTGACCCGCGTGACGATGCTGTTGTTTTCCGACACGGTAACGACGACGAAATCGTCGCCATTGACCTTGTTGGTGTAGCTGGAGATCCAGGAGGATGTGCCGGTGGCGTCGTTGGTGCCGGTCCAGCCGAAGACGAGGCTTTCCAGGCTGGTGGTGACGATGTTGCCGTTCAGGCTGTCCTGGTTGGCCAGCGCGCTGAAATCGTTGCCATTGAGCGTGCCGATGACCGGAGCGCTTGGCATGGTCAGGGTGGCCAGCGCGCTGGTGCTGGTATTCTCGGTCATGAGCGCGGGGTCGCTGGCGTCGCCGTCGCTGCCGGACAGCGTGTAGGTCAGCGTATCGACATATTGTGGAATCGTGGTGCCGCTGGTGCCGTTGACGAGCCCGAGACCGTCGATGGCGGCGGAGGTTTCCTGGCTCGTATAGTCGGGATTTTTGATATAGGCCTGGGTGACGACCGTGCCGCCGCTGATTTGTGTGTCGTCGACGCCAGAGAGCGTGAAGGTTTCGTTGGTGATGGTGCCGTCTTGCAAGGCGGCGCCGCTCACCGTGGCGTTGGTGAGGGTCGCGTTGGTGATGGTGGTTTCGTTGCTGCTGGTGGTCGAGGAGCCGCCCGTAATGCTGTAGCCGGAATAATTCGCGCTTTCGATGGTGCTGCCGCTGAGGGAGGCGGTTTGGAAGTCCTGGCTGAAGGAGGTGTTCGTGTAGCTGCCGCCGGTGAGCGTGCCGCCGGTGAAGATGCCTTCCGTCAGCAGGGTGCCGGAGACGCCGAAATTATCGATGGTGCCGCTGATGGTGGCGCCGGAGATGCCGCCGGAGATGAGATTGCCGGTTTCGAGGATGCCCGTGACGATCTGCCCGCCCGAGACATTGGTGACGTTGGAGGTATGGTCGATGACGATGGTGGCGCCGGTGACGTAGGCGCTGGTCACGGTGGCGCCGCCCAGCGTGCCGACCGTGACCGTGCCGCCGGAGGCCGTGGCGTTGTTGATGACCGCGCCGGTGACGGTGCCGGTATTCGTGGCGGTTTGCCGGGCCGTGGTGAGGTAGAGGTTATAGGTCTTGCCGCTGTCGGTGGCGGTTTCTTCCGTGACCTTGTACCAGGAAACGCCGCCCTCGGCGTTGACCGGCAGATTGTTGATCATCAGCTCGCCGTTGGCTTGCAGGCTGGTCGTGGCGGAGACGGCGTAGCTGCCGTTGGAATATTCAATGTCCCATTCGCGCCAAAGCCCGCCGGAGAGCCCGCTACCGTCCAGCGTTACATTGTCGAAAACCGGATTGTCGCCAGCGTCGGATGTCAGGATGCTCAGCACGATGGTCGCGTCCTGGTCGAGCACCATGCCGGCGTTTTCGGAATTGCCGACCGAGAAATCCAGCACGATGTTGTTGCCGCTGGTGCCGGTGGCGGCGGCGTATGTGCCGCTGGAGGGGACGACGATATTGTTGATCGTCGGGGCGGTGTAGCCTGTCGGCGTGTCGCTGGCGCCGAAAACCGTGAGGTCGATGGTCGAAACATCGATGCTGGTGTGCGGTTCGGTTAGGGAGAGCAGCGGGCCGCCCGAGGAGTAGGCCGCCGTTTCGGCGTCGGAATAGCCAAAACCGTAGGAATTTGAATTGTCGGTGATGACCGAGGCGTAGGAATTATAGGTTTGCGCGTTCGATTTGCTCGTCAGGTTATTGTCGAATGCGTAGGTGGGGTCCCAGTTATAGCTGTCATTGAGGTCGATGCCGCCGCCAGTGACCTGGGTGTTCACGGGAGTGCCGGTGGAGCCGTAATAGCCGGCGTTGAAGCCCACCATGAGCTGGCGCAGCACGGTGCCCCATTGGTTGTTGGCGCCGGTATTGATGGTGGTGACGAATGTGCCCTCGGAATAGATGCTGGCCGTGCCGTTGGTCTGGTAGATGCTGTCTTCCAGCTCCGTCGGGGTCAGTTCGATGTCGCCCTGGATCTGGCTGACATTGGCGATGGGCTTGAGCCAGAACGCCCCGTTCGAATAGCTCAGCGTATAAGCGAAATATCCGGCATTGTGATATGTGCCGGAACTGTCCTTGGCGCCGTTGAAGAAGCCTGAGATTTCGATGCTTTCGGCCTGCGTGCCTTCCAGGTTTTCGACATAGGTGGCCCAGTTGCTGGCATCGGTCGGCGGCTGCACGCTCATCGTGTCGTTGGCGAGCGGGCCGGTGCTGTATGTGACGATGGTGGCGCCGGAGTGGCTCAGCTCGCTGACCAGACTGGCGCCGCTGATTTTATAGCCGACGGAGGCGGTGGAGCCGTTACTATAGCTAACGCCTAGGCTCATCGGCAGCCCGTATTCGACGACGGAGGTGAGATTGCCCGCGTCCGTGGTGGTGCCGGTGAGGTTCAGCTCGACCGAATCATAGGCGAAATCATAGGCCGAGGCCATGGAGGCGTTGATCTGGCTCTGCTGCGTGATCACGTCCGGCAGGGAGGCGAGGGTGCTGCCATTGGATTGGCTTTGCACCAGAATATAGACCTTGCCGCTGGCGAAGCTGGACGGCAGATCGACGGTGAATTTCTCGCCATCCAGGGATGAGGAGATGGATGCCGCCGTGCCGTTTTGCACGGTCCCGTTCGTGACCAGGGGGGTCCAGGTTCCGATTGTTGTTGAAGAATCGTAATAAACAGCGTAAACGGAGGATGCCGTATTCCCCGCGCTCGTCAGGCTATCGATCAGCGTGTTGCTGAGCGTGACATCCAGCGTCGTCGCCATGTGTTTTTCCTAAACTATTGGTTCAGCGTTTCGGCACGGGCAGGCTGGCATTCACGGGGAATGGGCCGTCACGTTTCGGTACTTTTTTTGTAACGTCAGGTTGTGTCAATGGGCCCGGAATAGTTTGTTAACCTAACATTTGGGCGGTGGCCCATGAGGGCTGGATTAAGGCTTGATTTTGAAGGGGATTTTGAGGCCGGCGCGAGGCGCGTGCGACGCTATGCGGGAAAAATCCGCTTTGGCGCGGGATGAATTTTTCGTGATGGCCCCAGCCTCACGAGGAGGCGAGGCTCAGGCGCCGTTCCGCGCTGGCGATGGCCAGCGCCATGGCCAGGGCCATGGTCGCGGAGAGGGTGCGAAAAGCGCCGAGATCCGCCTCCACGACTTCCAGCCAAGCCTGGGAGAGGCCGGCGACGGGCGAGAAGGCGGAATCGGTGATGGCGACCAGCGGAACGCCGCGCGCGGCGGCCTGAGCCGCGATTTTCACGGTCGCGGGGGTATAGGGGGTGAAGGTGATGGCCAGAAGCGCGTCCTGCGGGCCGATGCCGCCAGCCTGCACGTCGATCATGCCGCCGACATTGTCCAGCAGCATATGCGGCATGCCCAGATTGCCGAGCATGTAGGACAGGTACGCGGCGGCGGGAAACACCCGGCGCTGGCCCAGCAGATAGATCATCCGCGCGCGGGCCAGCACGCTCACGGCGCGGCCGAACGCGGTGGGGTCGATGCTGCCGGACAGGCGGGACAGCGATTGCGCGGAGGTTTCCACGAGCCTTGTCAGCACCGGGGCGGAATCGGCCCCCTGCCCGGTTTCGTCCTTCACCTTGGATAGCCGCTCCTGATAATCCGGCCAGCGTTCGCGCAGGCGCGCGCGCAGCACCTGCTGCAGGTCCGAAAAACCGGAATAGCCAAGCGTCTGGGCGAAGCGCACCAAGGCCGAGGGCTGCACACCGGCGGCGCCGGCCAGTTCCGCCACCGTGCCCAGGGCCGCTTCATCCGGCCGGTCGAGCATGAATTTCGCCACCTGGGCCAAGCGCTTGGGCAAGGCCGCCTGGCGCTCGATGAGCATCTCGCGCAACGCGGCGAAGCTGCGTGGCGGCGCGGACGGGGAAAGACCAGCGGAGGACATGAAGGCAAGTTACCTCAAGCAGGGCGATAAATCTAGAATGAAATTTCTATTTTTGGAATGAACTAGAGGAATATGAATTAAAAACAGAATATGAGTTCCGGTATTGCGGAAAAAATGGAATTGTTGTTTCATTCATCTGTCAAAAACAATGTCTGGCGGCGGCTGTTTCTGGCCGCCGCGCCGCCCATCATGGCCTGAGAGGATTGGAAAGCCGCAATGGAAACGCTTGGTCACTATATCAACGGCAAACCTGTTTCGGGCTCTGGCCCGCGCAGCCTGCCCGTGTTCAACCCCGCCACCGGAACGCAGAGCAAGCAGGTGGCCGTGGCCACCGCGGACGAGGTGAATGCGGCCATCGCCGCCGCCGCCGCCGCTTACCCCGCCTGGGCCGCGACCCCGCCGCTGCGCCGCGCGCGGGTGATGTTCAAGTTCAAGGATTTGCTCGAGGACCATGCGGATGAGCTGGCGGAGCTGATTTCTTCCGAGCATGGCAAGGTGGTCTCCGATGCCAAGGGCGAGGTGACGCGCGGGCTGGAGGTCGTGGAATTCGCCTGTGGGATTCCGGAACTGCTGAAAGGCGAGTTCACCGAGAATGTCGGCACCAATATCGACAGCTATAGCGTGCGCCAGGCTCTGGGGGTGTGCGCGGGCATCACGCCGTTCAACTTTCCCGCCATGGTGCCGTTGTGGATGTTCCCGGTGGCCATCGCCTGCGGCAACAGCTTTGTGCTGAAAGTGTCGGAAAAAGTGCCGTCCGCCGCCTTGCGCATGGCCGAGCTTTTGAAGCAGGCCGGGCTGCCGGATGGCGTGTTCAATGTCGTGAACGGCGACAAGGATGTGGTGGAGCAATTGCTGCATGACAAGCGCATTGCCGCCATCAGCTTCGTCGGTTCCACGCCGATCGCCGAATATGTCTATTCCACCGGCACAAAGGCCGGCAAGCGCGTGCAGGCGCTGGGCGGGGCGAAGAACCATCTGGTGATCATGCCCGATGCGAATCTCGACCAGGCGGTGGATGCGCTGATGGGCGCGGCTTACGGCTCGGCTGGCGAGCGCTGCATGGCGGTGTCCGTCGCCGTGCCCATCGGGCCGATCGCCGAACCGCTGATCGAACGCATCGCCGCGCGCGCGCGCGCCCTCAAGATCGGGCCGGGCACGGACAAGGAAGCCGAGATGGGCCCGCTGGTGACCGAGCAGCACAAGGCGAAGGTGGAAGGCTATATCGCCAAGGGCGAGGCAGAAGGTGCCAAGCTGGTGCTGGATGGGCGCGGCTTGACGTTGCAGGGCAATGAGAGCGGGTATTTCACCGGCCCGACCTTGTTCGACAATGTCACGCCGGAGATGAGCATCTACAAGGAAGAGATTTTCGGGCCGGTGCTGAGCGTGGTGCGCCAGAACAGCTTCGATGCGGCGCTGGAACTGGTGAACAAGCATGAGTTCGGCAATGGCGCGGTCATCTATACATCCGACGGCGATACCGCCCGTGCCTTCACCAACGGCGTGCTGGCCGGCATGGTGGGGGTGAACGTGCCCATTCCGGTGCCGATGGCGTTCCATTCCTTCGGCGGCTGGAAGCGTTCCATCTTCGGAGACCATGCCATTCATGGGCGCGAGGGCGTGCGCTTCTATACCCGGATCAAGACCATTACGTCCCGCTGGCCGACCGGCATCCGCAAGGGCGCGGAATTCGCCATGCCGACAATGAAGTAAAGGCGGTCTTTCCGGTTTTGAAACCAGGGGGCGGCGTGCCATGCGCCGCCCCTTTCTTTTCGGGGCTAAATTTGCGAGGAGGACAGAACATGTTTCTGGAGGAATGATGCGCCTGCTTCTCGCCCTGTTGCTGCCCTGGCTGCAATTCTTCACCATTGGCAGGCCCTTCGCGGGCTTTTTCTGCCTGATCCTGCAGATCACGCTGATCGGCTGGATTCCGGCGGCCATCTGGTCCGTCTATGCGCTGAGCCAGTACAAGACGGACCAGAAGATCGAAAAAGCCATGCGCGGCGGCTAGCGCCGTTGCCGTTGGGGCCGGCTCGCGGGGGGCGCGTCCCGGTGTTTCAACGGGTGACTTGATCTGACCGGACGCCGCCCAGGCGCTGAAGCTTTTGGGCCGGGCCCGCGGGTGGGATCACGCCAAGGCTTGCGGGGCGGGATGGCCATTGGTCAGGGCGGCCAGCAGGTCGCCGATGCTGAGCAACCCCACCAGCGTGCCTTCATCCACCACCGGCAGGCGTTTGACATTCAGGCGGCGCATGGTTTTGGCGGCCTCGGCCAGCGTGTCCTCCGGCCCGAGCGAAGTGGGGTTGAGCGTCATCACATCGCTGACCTTGCGGCCATGGGCGGGGCTGTAATCCACGACGAGCGGTGCCGCGGCCAGGAAGGCCTTCAGCCAGCAGACATGCTGCCCGTCATGGCTTTCCAGCGCGGCCTGGCGCAGCAGGTCGCTCTCCGTCAGAATGCCGAGCAACTGGCCGGCCTCGTCGACAACTTGCAGGCTGCCCGCGTTGCGCGCGAGCATGACCCGCGCCGCCTCGGCCAAGCTGGCGCCGGGCGCGACCGTCACGGCGTCGGTCATTATATTGGCGGTGATCATCGCCTCTCTCCTTGGGAAATGACAGGGCCTGCTTGCACCCGCCGGTTCCGGCGACGCGATGATCTGGATCAAAAATTGCTGCGATGCAGCAATTGGGCCGTCAAGGGCGCGATCAAACGCGCGGTCAGGTCGATTTCGGCCGGCTGGTCCACGGCCTCGCTGCCCGCCATCACCGCCACGGCAAAGCCGATGGCCGAGGAGACGGGGTTATGCCGCCCCGCCCCGGCGCGCAGATTCATCACCAGAGTGGGGCAGAGGAACAAGGCAAGGCGGATCACTTCCCGCCAGTCCGCCGGAAGCATGTCGCGTGCCGCCAGCGTGGCCAGCCAGGGGGCCCAGAAGCTTCGCAGCTTTATCTCCATCAGATCCTGGCGGATGGCGGTGGGGGCCCAGTCCGTGTCGATGAACAGGCAATCTCCCTCGCGCCGGGCGGTGGCGCGGTGGAGACGGGCCGTTTGATCGGGCTCGTACAGCCAGAAAGGGTGCGCGCAGATATTGTGGAAGGTGGATTTCACCTCCGCCAGCAAGGAGGGGATGTTGGTGCCGGCGAAAGCGGGGTCGTAAAAGGTCAAACCCTGGGCGCTGTCCCACACATTGGCGTTATGCGCATCGCCGTGAGCGGTGATGCCGCCCGCATCGGCCAGATTGGAGGGGGCCAGGCGCGCCCGCGCGCGGTTGAACAGGCTGGACAGGGGCTCCCGGTATGCCGCGCCATTGACGACGAAGCGCAATGAGGCGAATTCTTCCCACGGCAGGGTCAGCCCGGGCAGAACGACTTTCTGGCCGGGATAGAACAGTTCATACCGCCCGCCAGGCGTCAGCCGGTTATGGAAAAGCTGATGGATGGGCTCCGCCGCCGCGTCGCCCGGCGCGATGGGGTGCAGCGTTGCGCGTGCAACCGCCAGCAGCTTTTCATTCAGCGCCTGTTCGGCGGCCAGGGCACGCCGATGTTCCACGGTGTCGTCCGCCATGTCCAGCGCCGCCAGCGTGTCGGCGAAGCGGGGATCCCGGCGGCGGGGATAGACGAGGATCTGTGCGCCTGGCTCGCGCGAGACATGCACGGGCTGGTCCACCGGCAGGCCCGCATGGCTTAGAAGCTGGGCACGGTAATATTCGCCCGCCATCTCATCCTCGCCGTCCTCCTGGTGGAACTTGAAGAAGAATTCCCCATCTTCCGCCAAGAAGAAGCCGTTGAGGGAGTTCAGGCTGTACTGATCGTCATTGATCCGCACCTGCCGCGCCACCAGCCCGAACCGATCCTTCAGCAAGGCGGCGATGCCTGCCTGGGCGTCTTCCATCCGCCCTTGCGCCGCCAGGGCGCGCAGACGGGCCGTGCGGCTTTCAGATGCTGGCAAGATAGCCGCCGTCGATATAAAGCACCTGCCCGGTGATGTAAGCGGCGGCGGGGGAGCACAGGAAGACCGCGGCACCCGCGAGATCTTCCAGCTCGCCAAAGCGGGCCAGGGGAATCTTTTCCAGCATTGCCCGCGCCCAGGCTTCGTTTTCGTAAAACACCTCCGTCATCGCGGTACGGAAATAGCCGGGGCCGATGCCGTTCACGCGGATGCCGCGCGGCGCCCATTCCGCCGCCAGCGCGCGGGTAATGCCCAGCATGCCGGATTTCGAGGCACCATAAGGGGCGGCGGTCGGCACGCCGACTTCCGAGGTGAGGGAACAAAGATTCAAAATCGCCGCGCCCTTGCCCATCATCCGCGCGGCATTCTGCGCGCAGAAAAAGGCGCCCTTCAGGTTGGTGTCGAGGATCTTGTCCCATAATGCCTCGTCGACATCGAGGGAGGGGCGCACATCCTCCACCCCGGCATTGTTCACCAGAATGTCCAATGTCGAGGTCATGGACTTGAGGATTTCAAATCCTTCGGCGATTCGCGCGGGCGCGGACACGTCCAGCCGCAGGGTGTGCGCCTTGTGCCCGGTGGCGCGCAGCCCTTGGGCGAGCCGATCCAGGGCGGCTTCGTCCCGCCCGGCGCAAAAAACCTCGGCGCCATCTTCGGCCAGGGCCAAGGCCAGCGCCCGGCCGATACCGCGCGTGGCGCCGGTGATCAGCGCCTTGCGGCCGTGCAGGGAAAAATGGCTCATTCCGTCAGCAGTTTCGCGCGCAGCGCCGAGACCGCGCGGGCATGGCCGTTGAACCCTTCATAGGTGGCGAAGCGTTCTGCGTGCGGCGCCAGGGCGGGATAAGCGGCCCCCGTGACATGCGCGATGGAGGCGCGCTTCATGAAATCGAACACGCAAAGCGGAGAGGAGGTGCGCGCCATGCCGTTGGTGGGCAGCACGGCGTTGGGGCCGAGCAAGTAATTGGCCAATGTCACCGGTGTATGGACACCAAGCAGGATTTCCCCCGCATTCGTCACGCGCCCCAGCGTGGCATGCGGCTCCTTGGTGAGAATCTCCAGATGCTCGGGCGCATAGGCGTTCACGAAGGCGACGGCGGCGGCTTCATCCTTGGTCAGCACCACGCCGCCATGGGCGCCGCCCAGCACGGTTTGCGAGAATTCGGCGCGCTGTGGCTCCATCTGCGCCCAATAGCGGGGCAGGGCCTCCATCGCCTCTTTCGCAACGCGCTCGCTGTTGGTGACCAGATAGGCGGAACTGTCCGGCCCATGTTCGGATTCGATGATGAGATCCAGTGCCGCCAGCGCGCCATTGACGCTGTCATCGGTCAGGATGATGGCTTCCGAGGGGCCGGCCGGCGTGCCCGTGTCGATCGCCTGTGCCAGCAACCTCTTGGCCGCCACCACATAAGGGCTGCCGGGGCCGACGATCTTGATGCATTTCGGCACGGTCTGGGTGCCGTAAGCCACGGCCGCGACACCCTGGGAGCCGCCGCATTTATAGATCTCGGTGATGCCGATCAGTTTCGCGGCGACCAAGGTGCCGGCATCCACTTTGCCGTCCGGCCCAGGCGGGGTGATGATCACCACGCGCTTCACGCCCGCCACCATGGCGGGGATGCAGGTCATGTTCACCACGCTGGGGAAGGCGCCCTTGCCGCGCGGCACGTAGCAGGCCACGGAGTCGATCGGCAGCATCCGGTCGCCCGTCCATACACCGGGGCGGATCTCCTTCATCCACATCTCTTCGGGCTTCTGCGCCTCGTGAAAGCGGCGGATATTGTCGATGGCGAAGCTCAGCGTCTCGATCATCGCCGGGTCGAAATCGGCGAATGCCGCCTCGAACTCTTCTGGCGTGGCGCGCAGGGACATGTCCTGTGCGCGCACCTTGTCGAAATCATGGGCGAAACGCAGCAAGGCGGCATCGCCCTCCTGGCGCACGGCCTCGATGATCGGCTTCACCTGTTCGGTGATGGCGGACAGATCGGTCTCCGTGCGGCGCAGCAGCGCGGGTGGAATCGCGTCGTCATGACGCAGATCGTGAAAGCTGATGGGTTGGCTCATGGTCTGTCTCTCAGTCTTCATCTGGGTGCAGGTCTTCGCGGATGGTCGCCAGAACCTGGCTTTGCAGAGCGATGAATTCGGGGCTGGTGGTGATGCCCGCCGGGCGCGGGCGGGGCAGATCCACCTTGAATTCGGTCTTGATGCGGCCAGGGCCGATGGTCATCGCCACGATGCGGTCGGAGAGATAGACCGCTTCCTCCACATCGTGTGTCACGAACAAAACGGTGAGCCTGTGCTTTTCCCATACGCCGGTCAGCAGGGTTTGCATCTCATGGCGGGTCATCGCGTCCAGCGCGCCGAAGGGTTCGTCCATCAGCAGCACTTTCGGCCGGTAGGACAAGGCGCGGGCGATGGCCACGCGCTGTTTCATGCCGCCGGACAGCTCATGCGGGTAGGCATCCATGAATTTGGACAGTCGCACCAGCGCCAAATGCTCCTCGGCGATCTCGCGCACCGCCTTGCCCTTATGCCCCGCCGCCTTCAGCGCGAATTCCACATTGCCGCGCGCGCTGAGCCAGGGCAGCAGCGTGTAGGACTGGAAGACCACGCCCCTGTCCAGCCCTGGGCCTTCCATCGGCGCGCCGTCGATGAGGATGTCCCCCGCCTCGTAATCCAGCAATCCGGCGACAATGGAAAGCAGCGTGCTTTTGCCGCAGCCCGACACGCCGACGAGCGAGACGAATTCATTCTCCGCCAGGGCGAGGTTGACATCGCGCAGCGCCTCGTTGCGGGCGAAGCGTTTGCCAAGATGTTTGATTTCAAGCTTCGCCGCCATCAGCGGTGGCCTTTCGCGTAGGGGAAGAGCACGCGTTCCAGCGCCTTCATGATCTGGTCGGAAATCAGCCCCAGCACGCCGAGAATGAGGATATAGCCGATGGTCACATCCGTCTGGAAATAACGCTGGGAGACGGTGATTCGATAGCCAAGGCCGGAATTGGCCGCCACCAGCTCGGCCACCACCAGCCAGGTCCAGGCCCAGCCGAAGGTGATGCGCAGCGTGTCCCAGATGCCGGGCAGAGCGGAGGGCACGACGATTTTCATCTGCAACTGGAATTCCGAAAGACCCAGCGTGCGGCCCAGCCCGATGAAATCGCGCGGGACGCGCTTGACGTTGTCCATCACCATCAGGATCTGCTGGAAAAAGGTGCCGATCCAGATGATCAGGAATTTCTGGATGTCGCCGGTGCCGGTCCAGAGGATGGTCAGCGGCAGAAACGCGACGACGGGCATGTAGCGGATGAAATCCGCCAGCGGTTCGAGCGCGGCCTCCCAGAAGCGGTAGGAACCGATGAGCACGCCGATGGGCACGGCCATGACCGAGGCGATGAGAAACCCGGCAACGATGCGGTAGGTGGAAATGCCCACATCCCCCCAGAGCGTGCCGGCGGCGGAGAGGGCGGCGAGCTTGCCCCAGACCGCGCCGGGGGCCGGCAGGAACAAGGCGGGCACCAGCCCGCTGGCGGTGACGGCCCACCAGATGAGGAACAGGAGCAGGAATACCCCACCGGAAATGGTGAGGAAACTCCGCCGCCCGATCGTGCCCCCGGTGGTGAAGAGGGCACGGCGCGCGGCGCTGAATTTATTTTGCGGCATCGAGGAAGCGGGCGTCCAGAACCTGAGCGGGGGTGACGGTGCCGTTGACGATGCCGGCCGCCTGAGCGGCTTTCAGCACGTCGCCGAAGGTTTTATCCTTGAAGCTGCCATTGAAGGCCGCGCGGGCCGCGGGCACGGTGTAATAGGTCACGCCGTCGAACGCCGTGTTGAGGCTGGCGAGATCCGAGCCAACCGCCTGGGCGATAATGGTGCGGCCTTCCTTTACATGGGTGTTGTAATAGGTGATCGCGTCCTGCCAGGAGCGGATCAGCGCCTCGACCTGGCCGGGATCCTTCTTGATCATCGAATCCGGCACGATCAGCACATCCGAGATCAGGCCGGGATTCACCCCGGCCGTGAAGAGCCGGTGATACCCCTTGCCGGAGGCGAGAGCGGCGGAAATATAGGGCTCGTAGGTCACGGCCACCGGCACCCGCCCGGCGATGAGCGCGCTGCCCGCGTCGGCGGCGGGCATGGGCACCTTGGTGATGTCCGAGAATGGAATTCCCGCCTTGGCCAGCGCGTAATGCAGCAGAACGTCGCTGGTGGAGCCTTCCTCATAGGCGATTTTCTTGCCCTTGAGCTGGGCGATGCTGGTGATGGAATCCGGCGCCAGGATCGCATCGGCGGTGTTGGAGAAATCCATCAGCAGCACGGCCTTCACCGGCAGCCCCGCGGCGACCATGGCCATGGCGGTATTGGTGGAGACGCAGGCCACGCTGACCTGCCCGCCGGCCATCGCCGCGTTCAGATCCTTGTCTTCCTGGAAGGAGATGATCTTCACATCCTTCAGCCCTTCCTTGGCGAAGAAGCCTTCCTTCTGCGCCACATACCATTGACCATAGCCAAGCCAGGGCTCCAGGGCGATCTTCACCGTGCCGGGTTCGGGCGTGGCGGGAATGGGTTGCGCGCGGGCGAATGTCGTGCCCAGCAGAGCGGCTCCGAGAGCCAGGGAAAGCAGCAGCCTCTTCTTCAGCATCATGAATCTCCGTCTTGGACCGTCCCGCGGTCGGATGCCCGCGATAACAGCAGGGGCGGGAAGTTTGGTCAATGCGTTTGTATATACATTTCGCATTATTTGCATATACAATTTGCTTGACCGTCGAGAGTGCCTTTTTTATCGTCGCGGGCATGAAGGCGGTACGGCTCCACGGTGTGGCGGATATTCGGTTTGAAGAGATTGACGCGCCGGGCGCGCCCCCGCCCGGCCATGTGCGGGTGGCGGTAAAGGCGGCGGGCATCTGCGGGTCGGACTTGCATAATTTCAGGACAGGGCAGTGGATTTCCCGCGTGCCCGCGACGCCGGGGCATGAGTTCTCGGGTGTGGTGGTGGAGGCGGGGCCGGGTGCCGCGCTGTCGCCGGGTACGCTGGTGGTGGCGGATTCCCGGGTCTGGTGCGGGGAATGTCCGCAATGCCGCGATGGTGCTTATAATTTATGCGCGCATATCGGCTTCGTGGGAGAGGTTTGCGAGGGCGGGTTCGCCGAGGAGGTCGTGCTGCCGGCGCACCAGCTGCTGGCTGTTCCGGCGGGCACGCCGCCGGAGGTGGCGGCCCTTGCCGAGCCGCTGGCCGTGGCCTTGCACGGGCTGGCGCGGCTGACCCTTCCCAAGGGCGCGCCCTTGCTGGTGGCGGGGTGCGGCGCCATTGGCGGGCTGGCCGCCTTTGCCGCGAGCCGCCTGCATGACGGGCCGCTGCTGGTGGCCGACCGGAACGCGGCCCGCGCCTCGCTGGTGGCGCAGGTGACCGGCGCGCGCATTGTGCCGCTCGACGCGGCGGTGCTGGCGGGGGAGCGTCTGGGCCACGCGCTGGAGGCCACGGGCAGTGGTGCCGTGCTCACCGCCCTGGCCGGGTTGATGGCCCCGGGCGGGCGCGTTGCCCTGGTGGGGATTTTTCATGGCCCGGTGAGCCTGGATGCCAATCTGCTGGTGGAGCGTGAGATCACGTTGCTCGGCAGCCACGCATTCGCCGATGAATTGCCGCGCGCGGCGGCCCTGGCGGCGGCGAATGCGCCCGCTTTGTCCCGCTTGGTGGCGGCGGGGGTGGCGTTGGAGGATCTGCCCGCGACCTATCAGGCGCTGCTGGCGGGGGAAGTGCTGGCGTTGAAGACGCTGGCGCGCCCGTAGCCGGTCAGCTGCGCCCTGGCAGCATCCGCCGCAGCACGCCGTCTTTCAGGATGTAATGATGCAGAAGGGCCGCCGCCGCGTGCGCGCCGGCCAGCACGATGATGGTCCAGGCGGCGATGTCGTGAATCTGGTCGGTGACATAGCCCGCCGTCTTGGAAAAGGTGCCGAAGGGCGAGGGGATCAGCAGCCCGAAAAAAACGAGCGGGTGATTGTCCGTCCAGCGTGTGAGAAAGCCGAGCACGATCTCCGCCCCCAGCAGCAGGTAGAGCAGATGATGCATGCCCCGCGCGGCGCGGGCGAACAGCCCGGCGCCGTCATCGAAGCTTGTATGGCCCGGGCGGAGCCGCCAGGCCAGGCGCAGGGCGAACAGGGCGGTGAGGAGCAGGCCAAAGGACATATGCGCCGAGACCATCAGATGATGCGTGGGGCGGGGAAAGAAGCCCCATAGCTCGGCGAGCAGGAATTGCACGGCCACCAGCAGCGCGGTCAGCCAATGCAGGGCGATGGTGAGGCGGTCATGGTGGGTGGGCAAGGCGGAGGAGCGGGGGGAAGCTTGCGGATCCATCTTCTGCCGGAAAGAAGTTGCGCGTGAGCTATAAGGGATTTTTCCCCATGCGGCAAAGCCGCGCGCCGGGCTCCGGCCCAGGGGAGGCATGGAGCCCGGCTCTGGATCATTTCAGATGATGGACGTTTTGCAGGCCATAGACCGGGGTCGCCAGCCCTTCCATCCGGGCTTTCAGTTGCAGCGCCAGATAGAGCGAATAATGGCGGGACTGATGCAGATTGCCGCCATGGAACCAGAGATTTTCCTGCTGGGTCGGTTTCCACATATTGCGCTCCTCACCTTCCCACGGACCGGGATCCTTGGTGGTGGCGGAGCCCAGCCCCCAGACCTTGCCGACCTTGTCCGCCACGTCCTGGCTGATGAGATCCGCCGCCCAGCCATTCATCGAGCCATAGCCGGTGGCGTAGACGATGAGGTCGGCGGGAAGCTCCGTGCCGTCGGTGAATTTCACGCCGGTTTCGGTGAGTTCCTCGACCCCCACGCCGCTCTTCAGCTTGATGCCGCCATTGATCACCAGCTCGCAGGCGCCGACATCGATGTAATAGCCTGAGCCGCGGCGCAGATATTTCATGAACAGGCCAGAGCCGTCATCGCCGAAATCCAGCATGAAGCCGGCCTCGCGCAAGGCGGCATAGAAGGCGGCGTCGCGCGCCTGGATCTTCTCGTAAACCGGAATGTGGAATTCATGCATGATCTTGTAGGGGATGGAGGCGAAAATCATGTCCGCCTTGCGGGTGGTGACGCCGTTGGCGAGCGCCTGCTCGGAATAAAGCCCGCCTAGGGCTTCCTCCATCAAGGAATCGGAACGCACGATATGGGTGCTGGAGCGCTGTACCATCGTCACGTCCGCCTCCACCTCCCACAAGGCGGCGCAGATGTCGTGGGCTGAGTTGTTGGCGCCGATCACCACCACCTTCTTGCCCGCATAGGCATCTGGTCCGGGATGCTGGGAGCTGTGCTGCTGCTCGCCCTTGAAGCGCTCCATGCCCTTGAAGCTGGGAATGTTCGGCTTGCCCGACATGCCGGTGGCCAGCACGAGCTGGGTGGGGCGCAGTTCGATCTCCTGGCCATCGCGCGTCACCGTCACGCGCCATGTCTTGCTGGCCTCGTCGAATGTGGCGTGCTTGGCCACGGTTTTGGGCCAGTAATTGATTTCCATCACCTTGGTGTAGAATTCGAGCCAGTCCCCGACTTTGTCTTTGGGTGAAAATACCGGCCAGTTCTTGGGGAAATCGATATAGGGCAGATGGTCGTACCAGACGGGGTCGTGCAGGCAGAGGGATTTATAGCGCTTGCGCCATTGGTCGCCCGGGCGGTCATGCTTGTCGATCACGATATGCGGCACGCCGAGCTGGCGCAGCCGCGCGCCAAGCGCGATGCCCCCCTGGCCGCCGCCGATGACGAGCACATAAGGCTGTGTCTCATGGCCGAGCGCGCGGGTTTCCTCCTCGCGTTTTTCCGCCCAGCTCTTGCGGGTCTTGGAAATGCCGTGCTCCGCGCCCATCGGGCGGCGCAAGCCGGAGGGTTCCTCGAAGCCCTTCAGTTCGGTGAGGGTGGTCAGCAGCGTCCAGGCCGCGCCGTCGCGCAGCCGCAGATAGGCTTCCCCCCGGCCGACACCGGTTTCAAGGCTCAGCCAGGCTTCCGTGACATCGCCATTTTGGCTGGGGTCCTCGGCCAGGCGGAAGGCCACGCGGCCCAGATGCGGCAATGTCTCGCGCAGCATGTCGCGCACCCCATCCGGATTTTCCACCGTCTTGATGTTCCAGGTGAAGGCGGTCAGGTCGCGCCAGAAGCTGGTGGTGGCGAAGAGCCGCGCGGCGGTGTCCACGTCATATTCCGCCAGGGCGGCGTTGAAGGCGCTCAGCCAGGATTCCACGGCCTCACGCGGCGCGGCGGCGCTGGTTTCGATCGTCATGTCGTTCATGTTCGTTTCCAGTTTTTCTTGGGTTTGTCTCAGCCATTCAAATCGATGAGGATTTTCAGATGCTTGCCGGAGGGGTCGAGCAGCGCCTCGAAACCCTGGCTGACCGCATCCTGCAATTTGATCCGCGCGGTGACGGCCTTGGCGGCGGGCAGCGCGCCGGAGGCGATGAGCCGGATGACGCGCGGCCAGTAATGGGTCGGGTAGGCCCAGGCGCCGCGCAGATCGACATCCTTGAACGTCACCTGGAACCAGTCCAGCGGGTTTTCGTGCGGGTGCAACCCAGTCTGCACCACCACGCCCTGCTTGCGCACCGCATCCAGGCAGGCTTTCAGCGCATGTTCATTGCCCACGCATTCCAGCGCCACGTCGCAACCCACGCCGCCTTCCGTCGCGGCGCGCACCGCCTCGCCCACATTGTCGCGCTTGGGGTTGAGGGTGGTCAGCTCCGGCACGATGGCCTTGGCGTAGGCTAGGCGCGCATCGTTCAAGTCCGAGAGAAAGAGCGGTCCGGCCCCGGCGGCGCGCGCGGCCAGCAAGGTCAGCAGCCCGATGGGCCCGGCACCCGTCACCAGCACGGAGTGGCCGGCGCTGACCCCGCCGCGGTCGCAGGAATAAACCGCGACGGCGGTGGGCTCCACCAGGGCGGCTTCCTCGTCGCTGAGGCTGTCGGGGATTTTCTGGACGTTATAGTCATGGACCGTGGCGGCCTCGGCCATGCCGCCCCAGGCCCAGCTCAACCCCACCAGGGCCAGTTGGGGGCTGAGATGAAACAATCCGCGTTCGGCGAAATAATCCCCCGAGCGGGGCATGATCAGCGGTTGGATGGAGACGCGGTCGCCGGGTTTGACGTTGGTGACACCCGCGCCGATGGCCTCCACCACCCCGCCGAATTCATGGCCCAGAATTTGCGGCCCATGCGCGCCCGTATAGGGGTGCGGGGTGGTGGGAATGAAGATCGGACCATAGGCATATTCATGCAGGTCGGTGCCGCAAATGCCGGCGAAGCGGTTGCGCACCAGCACCTGGCCGGGGGGCGGGTTGCCGGGCGGGGCGGAAATATCTTCCACGCGCAAATCGCGCGCGGCATGGAATCGTAGGGCTCGCAAGCTGTTTCCTCCTTGCTTTTGTCGTTGCAAGAAACGGATGAGCAACCGGCGTGCCAAAATCAACTCATTGAAAAAGCACAAAACCATGCATGCGTGCCCGCCACGATGTGGCGGGGCCTGTGGCGTTTACCTGTGGCGGTTCACTTGCATCCGGCGCATGCGGCGATGGATGGTGGTGCGATCCACCCCCAACTGACGCGCCAGGGCGGAAACATTGCCGCCGCAATCGGCCAGGGCGGCGCGCAGCCGCGCGGCTTCGTTTATGGGGCCGCCGCCCAATGTCTCCGGCAGGTCTTCGGGGCCGATCTCATCGCCCTCGCACAAGGCCGAGGCGGTGGCGAGGCAATGATCCAGCTCCCTGATATTGCCAGGCCAATGATGCGCCCGCAGCGCCGCCCAGGCCGCCTGGTTCAGGCTCTGGCCGGATGGGGCGTGCCGGGCCAGCAATTTTTCCACCAGCCAGCCGAAATCCGCCCGCGCGCGCAAGGGGGGCAGGCTGAGGGTGGCGGCGTGCAGCCGGTAATAAAGATCCTCCCGGAACCGCCCTTCCGCCGCCAGCGCGCCGAGGTCGCGGTGCGAGGCGGAGATGATGCGCACCCGTACCCGGCGGGGCTGGGTGGCGCCCAGAGGCTGCACCTCCTGCTCGGCCAGCACGCGCAACAGCCGGGTTTGCAGGGCGAGCGGCATGTCCCCGATTTCGTCCAGGAACAAGGTGCCGCCATCCGCCGCTTCGATCAGCCCCTTGCGGCCCTTCAGCGCGGCGCCGGTAAAGGCGCCCGGCGCATGGCCGAACAACTCCGCTTCGGCCAGGCTTTCGGGGATGGCGGCGCAATTCACCGCGACGAACGGGCCTTTCAGCCCGCTGGTCTGGTGCAGCGCCTGGGCCATGAATTCCTTGCCGGTGCCGGTTTCGCCATGGATGCAGAGAGGCAGGTGGGTGCGGGCCAGGCGCGCGGCTTTGTCCAGCAGCCGGTTTATCTCCGGCGTCTGGCCGCCTAGTTCGCGCAGCGCCGTGGGTAGCGCGGTGGGCAGGCTGGCGGCGCGGGCGCGCGGGCGCGCCGGTGGTTCGATGGCATGGGCGAAGAGTGTCTGCCCGTTCCGTGTCCGCAGCACGCGTTCCTGCGCCGGGCGCCCGCGTGTGAGGCCGGGCAGCCCGTCCACCTCCAGATCCAGGAAATGCGAAACGGGCTTGCCCAACAGCGCCTCGGGCCGCCGCCAATCCCGCCCCGTTGCTTGCCCCGTTGCCTGGGCCAGCATGCGCGCGGCGGCGTTGGTCATGCCCGCGATCCGCCCCGCATGGTCGATGGCGATGGCGCCTTCCGGGTCCACATCCAAAAATTCGGGCGCGGGCGCGAAGCGCAGCACCCATTGCCGGCGGGTCTGGGCCATGAGGTTGGCAAGTTCGATCCGCCGGGCCGTGGCGGTGACGAGATGGCGTGCCAGGGTCTGGCTGATCTTCTCCCGCGGGGAGGAGAGCAGTGAGATGTCCAGCACGGCGCACAGCGCGCCGCCCGTGTCGTAGATCGGCGCGGCGGTGCAGGAGAGCGGGGTGTGCGTCATGTCGAAATGGTCGGTCTGGTGGATGGTCAGCGCCTCGCCAGCGGCGATGCAGGCCCCCACGGCGCAGGTGCCCGCCCGTGCCTCGGCCCAGTCCGCGCCCAGATAAAGCCCCGCCTTGCGCAGATCCCGCGCCTGACGCTGATCGCCGAAATATTCCACGGCGATGCCATGTCGGTTGGTCAGCAGCAGCACGTAGTTCTGCCCGGAAATATGGCCGTAGAGCCGTTCCAGCCCGGAACGGGCGATGGAGATCAGCTCCTCCGCCTGCTGGCGATGTTCCTTCAGCCGCCCCTCGGGCAAGATCACCGCCTCGCAATTCACCGTCGGGTCGAGATGATGTTCATCCAGGCAGCGCCGCCAGGATTGGACGACATAAGAATCCCGCCCCGAGACGCCGCCGCGCCAGGCGGTTTCGATTTCACGCACATGCTCGATCGTGCTCATAGCGTTTCCCCTTGCCGTGCGCGCGGCACCGGGGCGACACGCGGCGGCTTTATGGTTTTGTTTGAAATCTGGCTTCCTGGCCGGTGGATTGCAAGCTTTTCCAGCCTTGGCGCGCGCATGGCGCGCGGCGCTCGACGCGCCGGGATTGGGTTGATAAGCCCACCCGGCGAAAGGGGGCTCGGAGTCGGGCATGACGGTTGCGATCGAGATGGGGCAGGGCACGGGCGGTGGCCCGGTGGCGATGGATCTGGAGGAGCTGCTGGCCACGCGCCTGCTGGTGCAGGGTAATTCCGGCTCGGGTAAATCCCATCTGCTGCGCCGCCTGCTGGAGCAAAGTGCCCCCTGGGTGCAGCAGACCATCATCGACCCCGAGGGCGATTTCGTCACCCTGGCCGAGCCGTTCGGCCATCTCGTCATCGATGCCGAGGCGCATGGCGAGCAGGGGCTGCAACTGGCGGGGGAGCGCGCGCGTATTCACCGTGTTTCCACCGTGCTGAATCTCGAAGGGCTGGATGCCGAGCACCAGATGCGCCGCGCGGCGGCGTTTTTGGGCGGGATGTTCGAGGTGCCGCGCGACCATTGGTATCCGGTGCTGGTGGTGGTGGACGAGGCGCAGCTTTTCGCCCCCGCCGCCGGGGGCGAGGTGCCGGACGAAGCCCGCAAGCTCTCCCTGGGGGCGATGACCAATCTGATGTGCCGTGGGCGCAAGCGCGGCCTGGCGGGGGTCATCGCCACCCAGCGCCTGGCCAAGCTCGCCAAGAACGTGGCGGCGGAGGCTTCCAACTTCCTGATGGGCCGCACGTTTCTGGATATCGACATGATGCGCGCCGCCGAGCTGCTCGGCATGGAGCGCCGCCAAGCCGAGGCCTTCCGCGATCTGGAGCGTGGCCATTTCATGGCGCTCGGCCCGGCTTTGTCCCGCCGCCCTCTGGGGGTTCGCATCGGCGTCACGCGGACGGCGCCGCGCACCGCCCCGCCCCGGCTGATGCCCTTGCCGGGCATGGCGCTGGAGGATGCGCAGGCGGTGATTCTGGCCGCGCCGCCGCCCGATGCGCCCCGTCCGGCCCGCCGGGCGCCACCGCCGCCGCCGCCGGATTTGATCAGCCAGCTCATGGCCGCCGCTCCGGCGGTGGAGGACGCGCCGGAAGAGGCATCGGAACCGCCCAGCCCCGAACGGCTCGCCGAGCGGCGCGCCAAGCTGGACAGGATCCTTGCCGCCATCCTCGCCGATCCGGAGGCCGGGTTCCGCGCGGTCGGCGTGCTGTATCAGGATTTTCTGGTCCGCTGCCGGATCGAGGGCATGGGCAATGGCGTGCCGGAGCTGGCGGCGTTTCGCCGCATGCTCACCCGCGCGCGCGCGGGCATTACCGCCGACATGGCCGAAAACGACATATGGCGGGATGTTGCCACTCGTGCGGCGGTGCTGCCGGAGGATATGCAGGGGATCTATATGATGATCGCCCGCGCCGCGAAGGAAGGCGCGCCTTGCCCGCCGGATTCCGCCATTGCCCGCGCCTATGGCACGCGCTCGATGGGCCGGGCGCGGCGCCTGCTCACCTACATGGAGGAGCAGGGGCTGATCGTCTGTCAGCAGGACGGGGCGGGGCGGCGTATCGTGACCCTGGTGGAGCTGGCCTGGGCCACGGCGGCGGGCAGCCCGGAGGGAGATGGCGCGCTGGAAGGGTGAGCTAAGCCGCGCCGGCATCCTCGCGCGGCGCGGCGATGCCTTGCTCAGGCGATGCCTTGCTCATGCGCATAATCGGCATAGACGGTGCCGGCCTTGAGCATATGCGCGCGCATCAGCCGGGCGGCATGGTCGCCATCGCCGGCGAAGAGGCTTTGCAGAATGGCGTCATGCTCGGTCCAGGAGGCGCGTAGCCGTTCCATCCCCCTGAACTGCGCCCGACGGAAGGGCGCGCCGCGCTGGCGCAGGGCCAGCGCATGGCTCTGGATCTCCTGGTTGCGGGTGGCGCTGTAGATCATGGCGTGAAATTCCTGGTTCAGCCTGTCATAGCCGTCCAGATCCTCCGCCTGCACGGCCTTCAGCGCCGCCGCGTGAACATGGGCCAGGGCCGCGCGTTCCCGGGCGTTGATCCGGTTTGTGGCGAAGCGCACGCAAATGGCCTCGATCTCCGCCATCAGCTCGAATAATTCGCCGATGCGCTCGACGGTCATTTCCACCACGCGCGCGCCGCGCCGGGGCTCGATGATCACTAGCCCGGTGGAGGCCAGCTCGCGCAGAGCCTCGCGCACCGGCGTGCGTGAAGCGCCGAAACGCTGCGCCAGCTCCTGTTCGTCGATTTCCGAGCCTGGGGCGATGCGGCCGCTGGTGATGGCGTCGGCGAGGCTGGTGCGGATCCGGCTGGCGAGTGTCTCACCCGCCTCACGTCCCATCTCGGCGGATGGCATGCGGATCACGGTCTCTGCGTTTGAGGGGGATCGGCTCATGAGGCTTTGTCTCACAGCGCCGGGGGGCGGTGCAAGGTAAGGTTGTCGCCCGGGGATAAAAATATTCAGATTGACGTTTTTTGAGGTTGCAAATATATTTAGAAGCGGGATTGAATAATTATTGTATACCTAACGCTGTCCCGGGGGAATGTCATGCCGAAACAAGCCTTACAGGGCAAAGAGGAACCGACTCTGGAGATCACGTTGCGTCCGCGCGGACGCAACTGGCTGGAACGGCTTTGGTCCTCCATCGCCGAGCGCGGGCGTGGTTTCGCGCCGATTCCCGCCAGCGATGTCACCGGGCTGGAGCGTGCCCGCCAGCTCACCAGATCCTTGTTGTCCGAACGGGGCGAGGCCTCCGGCGCGGCGGTCTCGCGTGAGCTGTTATTGGCGCTGAAAGCCCTGACGCCGGAGGAGCGGCGGGATTATTATCTGTTCCTGGCGGAGGATTTTAACCCCGACGAGGATGGTCTGGCCGCCGCGGCGCGGGATTATCTGGCCGCGCGCGGGCCTGAAACCGCCGCCGCTCTGGCCCGCGCCAGCGAGCCGCCGCGCCAGGAGGTGCTGCGGCGCATCAACATGGCCCAAGGCGGCACCGCCTTGCTGGTGGCGCTGCGGCGCGAGCTGAACGGGTTGCTGAAGGCGGATCCGGTTCTGAAGCTGCTCGACGCGGATATGCGCCATCTGTTTGCGTCCTGGTTCAACCGCGGGTTTCTCGAGTTGCGCCGGATCGATTGGCAGACTTCCGCCGCCATCCTCGAAAAACTGATCGCCTACGAGGCGGTGCATGAAATCCAGGGTTGGGATGACCTGCGCCGGCGTCTGGCGGCGGACCGGCGTTGTTTTGCCTTCTTCCATCCGGCCCTGCCGGATGAGCCGCTGATCTTCGTGGAGGTGGCGTTGGTGTCCGGCCTGGCCGGGTCCGTGCAGAACCTGCTGGAACGCGACACGGACGAGGCCAGCCAGATCGCCCATGCCAGCAAGGCGGATAGCGCGATTTTCTATTCCATCTCAAATTGCCAGGACGGGTTGCGCGGCATCTCCTTCGGCAATTTCCTGATCAAGCAGGTGGTGGAGGAACTGCGCGCGGAATTGCCGGGTTTGAAGCGTTTCGCCACGCTGTCGCCCGTGCCGGGCTTGCGGAGCTGGCTGACGGCGCGGCTGGCGGCGAAGGATTTGCCGGATCCGCTTCTGAGCACGGCCGAGCGCGCGGCGCTGCTGGAAGCCGCCGGTCTGCCGCCCGAGCCGGAAGGCGGGGTCGCGGAGATCGAAACCGCGCTGGCGGCGCTGCTGAGCGTGGAGTCATGGACCAAAATGGCGAAGCTGCGCGAGGCGCTGCGGCCTGCCTTGCTGCGGCTCGCGGCCATTTATCTCACCCAGTCCACGCGGCTGAAATTCCGGATCGACCCGGTGGCGCGTTTTCATCTGGGCAATGGCGCCCGGCTGGAACGGATCAACTGGATGGCCAACGCCAACAAGGCCGGGATTGGGGAATCCTACGGCATCATGGTGAATTATCTCTACGATCCGGCGCTGATCGAGGCGAACCACGAAATCTTCACGCGTGACCGCGAGGCGGTCCGCGCCGATGCGGTGGAGGCGCTGCTGACGCCATCCGTGCCGCCCGCGCGGCCCAATCTGCTGCGCCGCTATGTAACCCGTTAAGGCGCGCGGGGCTGGCGCCCCGTTTCGCGCGCCGCCCGGGCGGGCCTTCAATTCAAAACGACCAAGACTGACCGAGACAATCATAAATGAGGAACGGACATGAAAACAATAACCCAAACCGGGAGCGGCGCGGCCGCTAGCCCGGCGCGGCGCACGCCGCTCAACCGTCAGCAGATCGTGGGCTTCTGGGGGGCCTGGTTCGGCTGGATGCTGGATGGCATGGACAGTTTCATCTATGCGCTGGTGCTGGCCCCGGCCTTGAAGGAGCTGCTGCCGCGCGCTGGCATTGCCGCCGTGCCGGCCAATATCGGGTTTTACGGCTCGATCCTGTTCGCCGTGTTTCTGGTGGGCTGGGGTGTCTCCTTCATCTGGGGGCCGGTTGCCGACCGGTTCGGGCGCAAGAACACGCTGGCGGGCACCATTTTGCTCTATGCCGTGTTCACCGGCCTGGCGGCCTTCTCGCAGAACATCTGGGAGCTGGCGATCTTCCGCTTCATCGCCGGTGTGGGTGTTGGCGGTGAATGGGCGCTGGCGGGCACCTATGTCGCGGAAAGCTGGCCCGAGGACCGGCGCAAGATGGGGGCGGGCTATCTGCAGACCGGTTATTATGTCGGTTTCTTCGTGGCCGCGGCGCTCAATTACACCATCGGGGTGCATTTCGGCTGGCGGGTGATGTTCCTGTGCGGGCTGGCGCCCGTGATTGTCGCCTTCCTGATCATGAGCGGCGTGAAGGAGACCAAGAAATGGGAGCGCAAGCACCTCACGGGTGACGCGCATCCGCTGCGCCGTATTTTCGCGGCGCCTTACCGGGGGCAGACCATCGTCATGTCCTTGCTGCTCACGGTCGCCATCATCGGGTTGTGGGCCGGGGCGGTTTACGAGCCGACGGCGATCATCCAGTTGGCTCTCAAGCAGGGCATGGCGCTGCCGCAGGCCATTCATACGGCTTCCTACGCCACGGCGCTGCTTTCCATCGGCACGATATTGGGCTGCCTGGCCCTGCCGATGATCGCCGAGTCCATTGGCCGGCGTAAGACGCTGGCGCTGTATTTTGCGATCATGTTCGTCTCCATTCTGGCGGCGTTCGGCTGGGCCTTCTACCTGCCCACCGGCCATGCCTTGCCGGTCTTCATGGTGGCCTTGTTCTTCCTGGGTGTGGGCGGGGCGAATTTCGCGATGTTCAGCCTGTGGCTGCCTGAGCTGTTCCCCACGGAGATCCGCGCCAGCGCCTTTGCGTTCTGCACTTCCATCGGGCGCATCGCCGGGGCGGGGGTCAATTTCATCCTTGGCGCGGCGGTGGCGCACATGGGCACCATCGGCACGCCGATCGCCTGGACCGCGGTGGCCTTCGCCATTGGGTTGCTGATCATTCCCTTCGGCCGCGAGACCCGCGGCGAGACATTGCCGGAGTAAATTATGTTGAAGAACACGGACCCCAACGATATCCACCCTGTTGAAACCCCCGGCGCGTTCGCGCCGGGCTGCCTCACCGGGTTGAAGGTGTTCGACCTCACGCGCGTGCTGGCTGGTCCCACCTGCGTGCAGATGCTGGCCGATCTCGGCGCGGATGTGGTGAAGATCGAGCGTCCCGGCGCGGGAGACGATACGCGCGCCTTCACGCCGCCATTGATGCCCGGCACCAGCCAGGGGGCTTACTTCTCCGGCACCAACCGCAATAAACGCTCGGTGACGCTCGATATTTCCACCCCGGAAGGGCAGGAGCTGGCGCTGGCGCTCATCGCCAAGTGCGATGTTCTGGTGGAGAATTTCAAGGTCGGCGCGCTGGCCAGGTACGGGTTGGGCTATGAGCAGTTGCGGGAAAAATTCCCGGGGCTGATCTATTGCTCCATCACCGGATTCGGCCAGACCGGCCCTTACGCCCCGCGCCCTGGCTATGACAGCGTGGTGCAGGCGATGGGCGGGGTCATGAGCCTCACCGGGGAGCCGGACGGGCTGCCCCAGAAAGTCGGCGTGCCGGTGGCGGACCTGTTCGCCGGGCTTTATGCCTGCATCGGCATTCTGGCCGCCCTGCGCCACAAGGAGCATACGGGCGAGGGGCAGCAGGTGGATATCGGCATGCTGGATGCCAGTGTCGCCTGGCTGGCCAATCAGGGCATGAATTATCTGGCCACCGGGCAGAACCCGCCGCGTTTGGGCAACCAGCATCCGAATATCGCGCCTTATCAGGTGTTCGAGACCGAGGATGGGGCGGTGATGATCACCGTCGGCAATGATCCGACCTTTCAGCGTTTCTGCGGTGCGTTCGGCATGCCGGACTTGGCCGCCGATCCGCGTTTCGCCACCAATGCGGCGCGTGTGGGCAATCGTGAGGCGCTGACACAGGCGCTGGCGCCGCTTTTCAAGCAGCATCCGACCTCCTGGTGGGTGAAGGAGCTGGAGGCGAACAAGATCGGCTATGGGCCGATCAACCGCCTGTCGGATGTGTTCGCCGACCCGCATGTGCGGGCGCGGGGCACGGTTTTCGAGATGACCGGCATTGACGGCGTGCCGATGAAGCTGGTCGCCAACCCGGTCAGGCTGTCCCGGACACCGCCGAGCTACCGCATCGCCCCGCCGGCCTTGGGGCAGCATACGGGGGATGTGTTGGGGGACTGGCTGGACCTGCCCCCCGAGGAAGTGGCGCGGTTGCGGGATGCGGGGGTGATATAAGAGGCGGCTCCAGGCGCTGCCTTGAAGGCACCCGGAGCTATTTATAATTATAAATGTCTTGGGGTCCGGGCCTTTTCGAAAAGGCCCGGACCCGGCTGGATTACGCGCCGTAACCCACGACGCCCTTGATCTCCAGGAAATCGTCCAGCCCCCAGTGAGACCATTCACGCCCGTTGCCGGACTGCTTGAAGCCGCCGAAGGGGGCGGAGATGTTGGTCGGCGGGGCATTGATATAGACCGTGCCGGCGCGCATGCGGCTGGCCACTTGCCGGGCCTTGGCCACATCCTCGGACTGGATATAGGCGGCCAGGCCATAGACCGTGTTGTTCGCCTCCTGGATCGCGCCTTCCAGCGAATCATAGGGCATGATGGAGAGCACGGGGCCGAAGATTTCTTCCTTGGCGATGCGCATGTCCGGGGTCACGTTGGCGAACACGGTGGGGCGCACATAATAACCGCGGGAGAGACCTTCCGGCAGGCCGGTGCCGCCCGCCACCAGCTCGGCCCCTTCATCGATGCCGGACTGGATGAGATCCTGGATCTTGTCGAATTGCAGCTTGCTCACCACCGGGCCGAGATTGGAGTTTTCGCTGCGCGGATCGCCGACCGTGAAATTCCCGGCGGCGGCGCGGGCGAGTTCCACCACGTCCGCGTGGCGCTCGCGCGGCACCAGCATGCGTGAGGGGGCATTGCAGCTCTGGCCGCTATTGCCGAACATGTGGGCCACGCCCTCGGGCACGCGGCGGGCGAAATCGGCCTCCGGCAGCAGGATATTGGGGGATTTGCCGCCCAGTTCCTGGTGCACGCGCTTCACCGTGTCGGCGGCGGCCTTGGCCACCAATATGCCCGCCCGGGTGGAGCCGGTGAAGCTCATCATGTCCACCTCCGGATGGGCGGACAGGGCGGCGCCCACCGTGGCGCCCTCGCCATTCACCATGTTGAACACGCCCTTGGGCACGCCCGCTGCGTGCATGACCTCGGCGAAGATGATGCCGGTGATGGGCGCGATCTCGGAAGGTTTCAGCACCATGGTGCAGCCCGCCGCCAGGGCCGGGCCAACCTTGCAGGTGATCTGGTTCAGCGGCCAGTTCCAGGGCGTGATCATGCCCACCACGCCGATCGGTTCCTTCACGATCTGCATGTCGTTCTCCATCCAGGAGAATTTATAGCTCTTCATCACACGGACGATCTCGCGCAGATGCGCCTGGCCGATCCAGGCCTGGGCATCCCGCGCGAAGCCGAGCGGCGCGCCCATTTCCTGGCTGCAGGCCTGGGCGATGTCCTCATAGCGCTTGTCATATTCGGCCAGCACGGCTTCCAGCAAGCCCAGCCGTTCCGCCGGGGAGGTGCGGGAGAAGCTCTCAAAGGCGGCACGCGCGGCGGCCACGGCCTTGTTCACATCTTCCGCCGTGCCGATGCTGATCCGCGTGAAGGGCTCTTCGGTCGAGGGGTCGATCACGTCGAGCGCTTTGGGCGTGATGGGGTCGACCCAAGCGCCGTCGATATAAAACTTCAGATGATGGCTCATCGTGCTGCTCCACGAAAGAGGTTGATGATGGGATGCGCCACGGTGTCGCGCATGCCGGAGGATCTGTCCGGCGGGGTGTTTTCCATGTGGATGCGGCACCGTGAGGGAGGCTGTCAATGCCCCTCCGGCGCATGGGGCGAGGGTTGACAGATCCGGCGCGCGGGTGTTCGGCTGTGTCCACCGAGGGGTGCTCCGGTCAAGGAGCTGAGACTTCGCCGGGGCATTTTGCCCGCCGCGATAAACCCTTTGAACCTGATCCGGCTAACACCGGCGGAGGGACGGGGATCTCAAGATGCCAGCATTGGCGCTCCCGCTCTTCGTCCCATCGCGGAGGAGCGCAGATGACCACCAGAACGGAACCCGCCCAGGTCACCACCGGGCCCATTGCCGGTTCATGCCGGATCTATGCCACGCCGCGCGGCCGCCCGGATATTCCCGTGCCCTTCAGGGAAGTGACGCTGGATCCCTCCGCCGGGGAGCCGCCCTTCAGGCTTTACGATACCTCTGGCCCTTATACCGATCCGCATGAGTGCATCGACCTGAATCGGGGGCTGGCGAAGGTGCGCGCGCCCTGGCTGGCCAAGCGCGGGTTTGCCGGGGCGCCCGCCCGGACGGTGCGCTTGGAGGATAACGGAGGCGTGGAGGGAGAGCGGCTGGTGCCGCCCTGCCCGGCGCCGCATGAGGTGCTGGACGGGCAGGCGGCGCGGTTCGTCACGCAATATGAATTTGCCCGCGCCGGGATTGTGACGGAGGAGATGATCTTCGCCGCGCACCGGGAGAATCTTGGCCGGGCCCAGGCGGTTGAGGGGGCCGCCGCCCGCCGGAAGGATGGCGAGAGTTTCGGCGCCGCCATTCCCGATTTCGTCACCCCGGATTTCGTGCGCGCGGAGATTGCCGCCGGGCGGGCCATCCTTCCGGCCAATATCAACCACCCGGAGCTGGAGCCGATGTTGATCGGCCGGAATTTCCTGGTGAAGATCAACGCCAATATCGGCAATTCCGCCGTCACCTCCTCCGCCGCCGAGGAGGTGGACAAGCTGGTCTGGGCCATACGCTGGGGAGCGGACACGGTGATGGACCTTTCCACCGGCCGCAACATCCATAATATCCGGGACTGGATCCTGCGCAATTCGCCCGTGCCCATCGGCACCGTGCCCATCTATCAGGCGCTGGAAAAAGTCGGGGGCGATGCCACCAAGCTCGACTGGCATGTCTTCAAGGACACGTTGATCGAGCAGGCCGAGCAGGGCGTGGATTATTTCACCATTCATGCCGGGGTGCGCCTGGCGCATGTGCCGCTCACCGCCCGGCGTGTCACCGGCATCGTCTCGCGGGGCGGCTCCATCATGGCGCAATGGTGCCTCAGCCATCACCGGGAGAGTTTTCTCTATGAGCGGTTCGATGAAATTTGCGACATCATGCGCCGCTACGATGTGTCTTTCTCGCTGGGCGATGGGTTGCGCCCCGGCTCCAACGCCGATGCGAACGATGAAGCGCAGTTCGCCGAGCTGGAAACGCTGGGCGAGTTGGCGCGCGTGGCCTGGGCCAAGGGCTGCCAGGTGATGATCGAGGGGCCCGGCCATGTGCCGATGCACAAGATCAAGGCCAATATGGAAAAGCAGCTCGCCACCTGTGGCGAGGCGCCGTTCTACACGCTGGGGCCGCTCACCACCGACATCGCGCCGGGCTATGACCATATTAGCTCGGGCATCGGCGCGGCGATGATCGGCTGGTTCGGCACCGCCATGCTTTGCTATGTCACGCCCAAGGAGCATCTTGGCCTGCCCAACCGCGAGGATGTGAAGACCGGCGTGATCACCTATAAGCTCGCCGCCCATGCGGCGGATCTCGCCAAGGGGCATCCCGCGGCCCGGTTGCGCGATGACGCGATCTCCCGCGCGCGGTTCGAGTTCCGCTGGGCGGACCAGTTCAATCTTGGGTTGGATCCGGACACGGCGCGGGATTTTCACGATGAAACCCTGCCGAGGGAGGCCCATAAGAGCGCGCATTTCTGCTCCATGTGCGGGCCGAAATTCTGCTCGATGAAAATCAGCCAGGACATACGCGAGCAGGCGCGGCGGACCGAGGGGCTGCGCGAGATGAAAGAGGCCTTCAACCAGCAAGGCGGGCGAATTTACGTGCCCGTGGACGAGGCCGGCTAAGGCACGCTCCGCTTGCCCCGGTTCGCGGGGACTGGGGTGTGTTTTGCTTCGTGAAGATTGTTTCATCCGATCAGAGGGGCCGTCTGATCGGATGCTGCCTTTGTGTCCCGGGTCTGAAATAGGGCTTGGCGGTTTCAGCGATGACGCGGTTTGGCGCGCATGGATCAGGGCAGGATCTGCGCGAAGGCGGCGGTGCCGGCCTTGCGGGCGGGGCTGCGCGCGCTGGCCGCCGGTGAGATGGCCTTGCGCAGGGCCTCATGCGCATTGCCGTGGCCGCTCAGCATCGCCTCCATGCAGCGCACGCACAGCTCGACCGCCTCGCCAGCCAGGGTGTAGACGATTTGCGTGCCCTGGCGGCGGGTTTTCACCAGCTCCTTGCGGCGCAGCTCCGCGAGCTGCTGGCTGAGCGCGGGCTGGCCGATGCCCGTCACCGAATCGATCTCGCTGACATTGCGCTCCCCCGCGAGCAGGCAGGACAGGATCATCAGCCGCTGCGGCTGGGCGTAGACCTTCAGCGTTTCCGCCGCGGCCTCGGCGCGCGCGCGGTCCTTGTAGAGCGCCATCATGATTTGCGCGCCCAGCGGCAGAACCAGTCGGCCTCCCCGGCCATGCCGGCCAGAGAGACGGCCGGGGGCAGCAGCGGCGCGTCACCGGGGCGCCAGCCTTCCGGGGCCAGTGTCTTGTCGTCGTCCGTCATTTGCAGGGCGGCGACTAGGCGCAACATCTCCTCGACGGAGCGGCCGACATTGTGCGGATACCATGTCGTGGCCCTGACGATGCCTTGCGGGTCGATGAAATAGCTGGCGCGCACGGTGGCGCTGTCGGGCGTGGTGTCGTCCACCATGCCATAGGCGCGGCCCACAGCCATGCTGGGGTCCTCCACCAGCGGGAAGGGGATGGTGACCCCGAACGTGTCCCGGATGGCGCGCACCCAGGCCAGATGGGAAAACAGGCTGTCCACCGAAAGCCCGAGCAGCGCGCAGCCCAGGGCTTGGAAACGCGCGGCAGCGTGGGCCAGCGCTATGAACTCGGTGGTGCAGACGGGGGTGAAATCCGCCGGATGCGAGAAAAACACCAGCCACCGGCCCTGATAATCGGAAAGCCGGATCTCGCCATGTGTGGTTCTGGCCCGGAAGTCGGGTGCCGGATCCCCGATGCGAAGGGGTCTGAGCGGTTTGAGGGGCAAGGAATAAGGGTCGTCCATTATATATTCATCTCCGGCAGATAGATTCCCGAAGCGGCCCCTTGACGCAAGGCTGGTTTGTTAATTACATAAATAACGTAAATACGAATTAAAGGCAACGTCATGTCCGACATCATTTTGCAGAAAGCGCGTGATCTGATCTCAGCGTCCCCGGCCGGCTCGGTGCCGGTGAAGGCGTTTTTCGACGAAGCGACCTTCACGGTCAGCTATGTCGTGCATGATCCGGCGACCCGTCAGGCCGCCGTGATCGACAGTGTGCTGGATTATGACCCGGCTTCGGGCCGCACCTCTTTCGCGTCCGCTGATGCCATCATCGCCCATGTGCGCGAGCAGGGGCTGACGGTGGAATGGCTGTTGGAAACCCACGCCCACGCGGATCATCTCTCCGCCGCGCCTTATTTGCAGGGCAAGCTGGGCGGTAAGCTCGCCATCGGCGCCGAAATCATCAGTGTACAGAATATTTTCGGCAAGCTGTTCAACGCGGGCACCGAATTTGTCCGCGACGGGTCCGATTTCGACCGTCTGTTCCAGGATGGCGACGAATTCCAGATCGGCTCGCTCAAGGCCATGGTGTTGCATGTGCCCGGCCATACGCCAGCCGACCTGGCTTACGTGATCGGCGACGCCGTGTTCGCTGGGGATACGCTGTTCATGCCCGATTACGGCACCGCGCGGGCGGATTTTCCGGGCGGGGACGCGCGTCAGCTCTTCCGTTCCATTCGCCGGTTGATGTCCTTGCCGCAAACCACCCGGCTGTTCCTCTGCCACGATTACAAGGCGCCGGGACGCGACGAGTACCGTTGGGAAACCACGGTCGGCGAAGAGCGCAAGATGAATGTCCATGTTCATGACGGCGTCAGCGAGGATGAGTTCGTCGCCATGCGTCAGGCGCGCGATGCGACCTTGGCCATGCCGCGTCTGATCATGCCGTCCGTCCAGGTGAATATGCGTGGCGGGCATCTGCCGCCGCCCGAGGAAAATGGCATACGCTACCTGAAGATTCCGCTGGACGCGGTGTAATGCCGCAAGCCTGGGGGCTTGCCCTGCTGGGCGGCCTGATGATTGGCGGCGCGGCGGCGCTGATGCTGCTGGCGTTGGGGCGGATCGCGGGGGTGAGCGGGTTGAGCGCGCGCGCCGTGGGGCTGGCGGATGCCGGCGCGCCCCGCGCCGTGGCGCTCGCTTTCATTGTTGGGTTGCCCTTGGGTGGGTGGTTGATGGCGTCGGCGCTCGGTGGGGTCAGGCTGACTTTTCCGCCGGGCGGCTTGGTGTTGGCCGTGGCGGGGCTGCTGGTTGGCTTTGGCACCAGGCTGGGGTCGGGTTGCACCAGCGGGCATGGTGTGTGCGGCATGTCGCGCTTGTCGCGCCGTTCGATCGTGGCGACGGTTTTGTTCATGGCGAGCGGCATTGCCACCGTGGCCGTGATGAGAGCGGCGGGGCTGTCATGAGAGAGGCGGCGATCGCTTTGCTGGCCGGGCTGCTGTTCGGCGCCGGGCTGGCGCTCTCCGGCATGGCGGACCCGGCCAAGGTGCGTGGTTTTCTGGATATTTTTGGCGACTGGAACCCAACGCTGATCTTCGTGATGGCGGGGGCCATGCTGCCGATGGCCTTGGCGTGGTTGGTGCAACGCCGGTTGCGCGCGCCGTTGGCGGCGGACCATTTCAATCTGCCGGGCACGAGCAAGATCGATTCCAAGCTGGTGGCGGGAGCGGTGATTTTTGGCATTGGCTGGGGGGTTGCCGGGCTGTGCCCCGGTCCAGGCTGGGTGGATCTGGCTTTGTCCCCGCGCGAGGCCGGTATTTACGTGGTGGCAATGTTGGTTGGGATGGGATTGTTCAAGATCATGACAAGCCGGCGTGCGCCTTAGGCGCTGCCAAGCCGCGGATTTCATGGGGGAGAGGGTGACATGAATTTAAAGGAAATAACAAAGGATTTTTTGACATCGCCGCAGATTGCCGCGGCCGATGCGGCGGTGGTCGCGGCGGTGCATGGAATCCGCGCCGTGATCTGCAACCGGCCCGATGACGAGGATGAAGGGCAGCCCGCCGCGGCGGAAATCGAGGCCGCCGCCAAGGAGGCGGGGCTCGCCTTCGCGCATATCCCCGTCCGCAGCCGTGATGTGAGCGAAGCCGACGCCCGCAAGATGGCCGAAGCGCTGGCCGCCCTGCCCAAGCCGGTGCTGGCTTATTGCCGTTCGGGCGCGCGCTCGGAAGCGCTGTGGCAGGCCGCGGGGGCACTGACCCCCGCCCCGGTCCGGCGGAGCAATGTGGTGCATGATGTCGTGATCGTCGGGGGCGGCAGCGCTGGAATCGCCACCGCCGCGAGCTTGCTTAAACGTAAGCGGGGCCTCGACATCGCCATCATCGAGCCTTCTGAGACGCATTATTATCAGCCTGGCTGGACATTGGTGGGGGCAGGGGTCTTTACCCCCGAATTCACGCGCCGGACCACGGCCCAGGTCATGCCGCATGGCGTGAAATGGATCAAAGCCGCGGTGGCGGGTTTTGTCCCCGAGGAGAATCTCGTCATTCTCGCCGATGGCAGCGGGCTCGCCTACAGGGTTCTGGTGGTGGCGCCGGGCATCCGGCTGGATTGGGAGGCGATTCCCGGCCTGTCCGAGACTTTGGGGCGCAACGGCGTGACATCGAACTACCGTTACGATCTGGCGCCATATACCAATAAGCTGGCCATGGAGCTGAAATCCGGTCACGCGGTCTTCACGCAGCCGCCCATGCCGATCAAATGCGCCGGTGCGCCGCAAAAGGCGTTGTATCTGAGCTGCGACCGCTGGTACCGCTCCGGCAGGCTCAAGGACATCTCCGTTGAATTCAACAATGCGGGTGCCGTTCTGTTCGGTGTCTCCGCCTACGTGCCCGCGCTGATGAAATATATTGAGCGCTATAATGTGGCGCTCAATCTCGAAACCAAGCTGGTCAAGGTAGACGGCCCGGGGCGGGTGGCGAGCTTTGAGCGCAAGACGCCGGAGGGGGTGCAGCTCATCGAGAGGCCCTTCGACATGCTGCATACCGTGCCGCCGCAAGTGGCGCCGGATTGTGTGCGGAACAGCCCGCTTGCCACCGTCAGCGGTTTTGTCGCCGCGAATGAGGTGACGCTTCAGCACCCGGATTATCCGAATGTGTTTTCGCTGGGCGATGGCTGCGCCGCCCCCAACGCCAAGACCGCCGCGGCGGTCCGCCAGCAGGCGCCCGTGGTGGCGGTGAACGCGCTGGCCCAACTGGCGGGCAAACCGCCCGAGGCCGCTTATACCGGTTATGGGAGTTGCCCGTTGACCGTGGAACGTGGACGAATCGTGCTTGCCGAATTTGGTTACGGCGGCAAGCTGATGCCGACTTTCCCCACCTGGATGCTGGATGGCACCAAGCCCACCCGCGCCGCATGGTTCCTGAAGGACAGGCTGTTGCCGCCCATTTATTGGCAAGGCATGCTGAAGGGACGGGAATGGCTGGCCGAACCGCAACCACTCGCAACCGCCACTCAGGCAAAATCATAAACGGCATAGGTCATATGGCTCTCGATACTGTTCAATACGTGCTCGGCGCTGGCAGCGGCGGGTTGGTGGGGTTTACGCTTGGTCTGATCGGTGGCGGCGGTTCGGTTCTGGCCGTTCCGCTGCTGGTGTATCTCGTGAGGGTTCCCAACCCGCATATCGCCATCGGCACCAGCGCCCTGGCCGTGGCGGCCAATGCCATCATCAGCTTGGCAAGCCACGCCCGCGCGAAAACCGTGATTTGGCAATGCGGGGGGGTTTATGCCGCCGCCGGCATTGTCGGAGCACTCGCGGGCTCCACGCTGGGCAAGGCCATAGACGGCCAGAAATTGCTGTTTCTGTTTGCCCTGCTGATGCTTCTCATCGGCGTCATCATGCTGCGCGGGCGTGGCAATAGCGGTGTCGAAGGGGCGACGTGCAACCGCGAGAACGCGCCGAAGGTGCTGAGCTTCGGGTTCGGCACGGGATTGTTCTCCGGCTTTTTCGGCATTGGCGGCGGGTTCCTCATCGTGCCGGGGCTGATCGCTTCCACGCGCATGCCGATGCTCAACGCCGTGGGTACGTCGCTGGTCGCGGTCACGGCGTTCGGGCTGACCACGGCGTTGAATTATGCGTTTTCGGGGATGGTGGATTGGGGCTTGGCTGCCATGCTGATTGGCGGTGGCTTTATCGGCAGCATCGCCGGGGCGGCCACGGCCCGGCGGCTCGCCGGGGACAGGGGCATGCTGGCGACCATCTTTGTCGGTGTGGTCTTCATCGTGGCGTTTTATATGCTTTGGCGCAGCGGCGGGGCACTGTTCAACGCCATTTGATCGGGCGAGACCATGCCGGCGGGAAAAACGTCGTCTTCACGTAGGTGAAATGAAATATTCAAGGCTGGGTGTTGACGCAGGTCAACGCGTCAGCCTTATTTACGTGTTTTTGAGACTATGTAATTTTCCGGAGGGGATATCATGACTGCCAGCGGAACCATGCCGGCCTCGGAGCCGGCGGCCAGTGCTGCCGTTTCCAGTGACACGCGCTCCTTGAGCGCGTGGGAGCTTGTCGCCTATGCAATGCTTGCCGTGCGATTTGTGCAAGGATTTATTTATTGGGGCGGCGGGTCCCGCCGTTTCATCTATGGTCCGCAAAAGCTGGATCCGCACGCCACGAGCTGGATGGCCAATAAATTCCAAAGCGCGATGCCCGGCGCTATTTTGTGGACCAGCCATATCGTCGATTTCATGCTTCGGCATTTTTATCTCCTTTATGCGGGCGTCATTATTTTTAGCGCCATTGAGTTGTTTTTCGGCCTGTTCCTGATCCTGGGGTTCATGACCCGTCTGTCCGCCCTGGTGTCGGTCGGGTTGAGCTTCGTGCTGATGCTGCTCTTCGGTTGGCAGGGTGCGACCTGCATCGATGAATGGACGATGGCCGCCTGCAATTTCGGCATGGGCATGGCGTTGTTCGCGGCGGGTAGCTCGGCCTGGTCGCTCGATGCGGTGATTGCCCGGCGCAAGCCCGCCTTGGCCGCGAAGCCCTGGTTCCCCTGGGTGACGAGCGGGCCGCTGCCGCTGCGGGTTTTCCGTCCTCTTGCCTTGATCGTGACGGTGATCACGATGGCCTTCGTGCTGCTGACCTATAATTATTACCGTGGTTCGGTGCTGACGCCGTTCCATTCCGGCCCGACGAGCCCGACCGTGCATCATCTGAGCGTTTCCAAGGCTGTCGCGACGGCGGATGGCAGCGTGACCTTCACGGTTTATCTGGATGGCGGCACGCCGGAAGCGCCGGCTCATGTGGTCCGCGCGCGCTTGATCGGGCCTTCGGGCGAGGTCGAGGCGGTGTGGGGGCCCGATGCCCTGTCCGCCTTGCCGGCATCCTCCGTCGTGAATGATTATGCCTACAACAAATTCAAACCAGCCTTGATGGGCCTGGCGGCGGGCATGGGCGCGCGCGCGCAGATTACCTTGCCTGGCATGCCTGGCGAGACGGTGGCGCCCGGTTCGGTGATCGAACTACAGACGATTGAGAACCGTCTCTTCAAGGCCCCCGTGCAGAGCGCGGCGGGGAATTGACGAGAAGACATAAGCTCGAACATGAGTCTGGGGTTTGACTGGACTTCATCGAAGGACAGGCTAACTCCAAACCCTATCTGCAAAGCGGTCTTTTAACAGGGCCGCGATTGAAAAAAGGCCGTGCGGTAACGCGCGGCCTTTTTGATTGGTCACGCCCTCAGCGCATGGCTGGCGCGCATATGGAATGAAGACTTGACTGCATGGAGGCCGAGAGTATGAATTTTCAAAAATTACTGAAAGTTTGGAAGAGTGCCGCTTTCACCGCTTGTCGAGGATTTTGTGCTCCATTTCGGGGAAATGGGCAGCCGCTGGGGCATCAATCGCACGGTCGGGCAGATCTACGCCCTGCTTTATGTGTCTGATGAACCTTTATCGGCGGACGAAATCGTCAATCAGCTTGGTGTGTCGCGCTCCAACGTGTCGATGAGCATTAAGGAATTGCAATCCTGGGAGCTTGTCAGGGTCAAGCATCAGACAGGCGACAGGCGCGAATATTACTCCGCGCCGGACGATATTTGGCAGATTGTCAGAACCCTGGCGGACCAGCGCCGAAAGCGCGAGGTGGACCCAACCTTGTCGGTCCTGCGCGACTTGATCGTTACCAAGCCAAGTAGCGAAAGCGACAGATACGCCCAGCAGCGTTTGCAACAGATGCATGATCTGATCGAGCTGCTCGTGCAATGGGCCGAGGATGTACGCAAGCTCGACACCAAGGAGCTGATTCAGCTTTTGCGGCTTGGCAGCAAGGTTGTCGGTCTTTTGGAGCTGAAGAGCCGCTTGCCCGTTCTGGGGCGCGGCACGCGGCGCGCCACTGAGTTTTTTACCGATCCGGAAACGGATCTTCCCTGAAGCAACGGGGATTCCGGCGGCGCATGGCCACCGGATGTCAGACAATGCCGGTTGTTGCCGCGTAGTCCCGGCGGCTGGCTGAATCAAAGGAGTGTATGCAATGCTGGATAGTCCCCTATCCGTATTCTTGTCGCGGCTCGACTTCGCGTGGATCACATCCATGCATATTCTTTATCCGCCTTTGACCATCGGTCTGGCCGCGTTGCTGTTTTTCGCGGAATGGCGCTGGGTACGCACGGATGACGAAGCCTGGTACAGGCTGGTTCGGTTTTTCGAGAAGCTATTCATCGTGAATTTCGCCGCCGGCGTCGCCACCGGCATCACCATGGAGATGGCATTCGGCATTCTCTACGGTCCGTTCTCGCAAGCCGCCGGGCCGTTCTTTGGGCAGGTGCTGGGTTATGAGACGATCACCGCCTTCATGTACGAGGCCGGTTTTATCGGGCTGATGATTTTCGGCTGGGGCAAGGTCGGCAAGCGCATGCATCTCTTCGCCACCTTCAATGTCGCGCTGTCATCCTCGCTTTCGGCCATGTGGATTTTGGACGCCAATAGCTGGATGCAGACACCCGCTGGCGTGGTGCTGAAAGATGGCGTTTTTCATGTGGTGGATTGGGGCAAGGCCTTGTTCAATCCGGACGTGCTGCTGGGGTTCCCGCATATGTGGGTCGCCTGCGGGGAATTGTCCCTTTGTTTCGTCGCGGCCGTTTCCGCCTGGTTTATCCTGAAGGGGCGTCATGCGACCTTGTTCCAGCGCTCGCTGAAATATGCCCTGGCCACCCTGGTCATCGTGGCGCCGTTGCAGATTTATCTGGGCGATGGGCTGGGCCGTGTGGTGGCCGATGACCAGCCGGCCGCCCTGGCGGCGATGGAAGGGCATTATCACACCTATAATCCCGATGGCTCGGTGAATACGGGCTGGCATCTGCTGGCCTGGCCGAACGAGGCGGGCGATGGCACGGCCTGGGCGATCACCATTCCTCATGTGCTGAGCCTGCTGGAGACCCATAGCTGGAACGGCAAGGTGCAGGGGCTGGATGAAATTCCGCAACAGGACCGCCCGCCCGTGCTGATTCCGTTCTACGCTTTCCGCGTGATGGTCGCCGCGGGTTTCGCCATCATGCTGCTGGCGCTCTGGGGGCTTTGGCTCATGCTGCGCGGCCGGATGACGGCCGAGGCGCTGGGGCGCAATAAATGGTTTCTGCGTGCTGTCGTCGCCTGCGGGTTCCTGCCGTATATTTCAGTATGGACAGGCTGGTGGGTGCGTGAAGTCGGCCGCCAGCCCTGGGTGGTGTACGGTCTGATGCGCACGGTCGACGGCGTCAGCCATATGGGTGTCGCGGAGGCGGCTTTCTGGCTCGTCGGTTATATGAGCTTTGAGCTCGCCGTTTGGGCCAGCGCCTGGTATTTCCTGGCCAAGCTCGTGCGGCAGGGGCCGGATATGCAAAGCCCCGTGGTGCAAGGTGGGCATCAGCATCTGGGCGCCCTGGAAACGCCTGCTCACAATGGCGCGCCTTCTTATGTCAGGCCGGTTTGAACCCGGCCCCCTCACGATAGGACCATAATCATGGATGGTATGACCCAGATCCAGAGCATCGTCACCTTTGCCTGGTGGATCGCGCTCGATGTCAGCGTGTTGCTCTATGTCATGCTCGACGGCGCCGATCTCGGCGCCGGGATTTTCTCATTGTTCGTGCGCAGCCATCATGAGCGCGGCGCCATCATGTCCGCCATGGCGGGCACATGGGACGCGAACGAGACCTGGCTGATCGTGGCGGGCGGCGTGATGTTCGGCACGTTTCCGTTCGTCTACGGTTCCGCCTTCAGCTATCTGATGATCCCGCTCGCCCTTGCGTTGTGGGGGATCATCACCAGGGCCGTCTCGCTGGAGCTGCGGCATCTGGCGGAAGCGCGCTGGCAGCGTTTTTCCGATGTCGCGTTCGGGCTCTCCAGCCTGGTCGTGGCGTTCTTCGGCGGCATGGCGGTGGGCGCGGTGTTGCATGGGTTTCCGCTGACCAACACGCCGGGCGTGGTGCCGACTTATGTGGGCGGGGCGTTCCGGTTCGTTACGCCTTTCAGTGTCTGGACCGGTGTCGCCGCCGTGATCGCCACCACGCTGGCGGGCGTGCTATTCATCCGCGCGCGCTTCGAGCATGAAGAGCCGATCCGCCGGCAGGCGGCCGCCTGGACAAACGCGATATTCTACATGGCCCTCGCCGCCGTGGTGATCACCCTGATCGTCAGCGCCTCGATCTTCCCCTGGGCCAGGGCGAAATGGCTTGGCCAGGATTTCTGGGTTTGGGGGCTTGTCGCCCTGGCCGTGATCTTCGCCGCGGTGCGCATGCGCATGGCCGCCGCCCGCGACCACGATCTGGCCGCCATTCTCTGGCTTAATCTCGCCATCGCCATCATGGCGCTGGCGATGATGGCGACGATCTATCCCTGGCTGGTGCCGGGAACCTGGACGATTTATGCCGGTGCCAGCCCGGCTGTCTCGCTCTTTACCTTCACCTTGGCGATGGGCGGGTTCTTCCCGGTGATGCTCACCTATAATGCCTACCAGATCTGGGTGTTCCGCGCCCGGGTCTCGGCCTTGGCGGCGTATCACTGAGCGTCACTCTTCCAGGCTAGGGCGGCGATCATGGCCACGCACAATGCCCCCTTGCCCCGCGCGCAAAGCAAGAAGCTGGATGGCTGGCTGCGCGCGCGGGCGTCCCGGCTGCGCCTGCCGCTGGCGGCCGCGGTGGGGCTGGGGGCATTGGGCGGGCTGTTTCTGGTTCTGCAATCCTGGTTGCTGGCGCGCCTGATCGATGGCGCGGTTTTTCACCGGATGGGGCTGGCGGCCGCTTGGCCGCTGCTCTGGGGAATGCTGGCCGTGTTTCTGGCGAAGGCGGTGTCCGGGTTCGGTTCGGAGATTTGCGCTTTCGAGGCGGCGGCGCGGGCCAAGCGGGAGCTGCGCCAGGCGCTGCACGAAAAGCTGGAGCGGCTGGGGCCGGGTTTTGCCTCGGTCCAGCGCCCCGGTGAACTGACAGCCTTGTTTACCGACGGCATCGACCGGCTGGACCAGTATTACGCCGCCTATCTGCCGCAATCGGCGCTGGCGGTTTTTATTCCGGCATCGATTCTTGTGTTCGTGTTTCCGGCGGATTGGGTTTCAGGCGTCATCATGCTGGGCAGCGCGCCGTTGATCCCGTTATTCATGATCATCATCGGCAAGGGCACGGAGAGATTGAACCAGCGGCAATGGCGCCGTCTGGCCGCGCTCAGCGCGCATTTCTTCGACGTGATCGAGGGGCTGACCACGTTGAAGCTGTTCAATGTCAGCCGGCTGGAAAGCCAGATTGTCGGGCGCATCGCCGAGGATTACCGGCGCGGCGTGATGGAGGTTTTGCGCATCGCGTTTCTGTCCGCGCTGGTGCTGGAATTTTTCGCCACGATCAGCATCGCCATGGTCGCGGTCTATATCGGCTTTCGGCTTTATTATGGAGAGATGTGGTTTTTGCCGGGGTTTTTCGTACTGCTGCTGGCACCGGAATTCTACCGCCCGCTACGTGCCATGGGCACGCAATATCATGCGCGCATGGAGGCGATTGCCGCGGCCGAGCAAATTCTGACCCTGCTGGAAACGCCCGAGCCGCCAATACGGCCGGCGGGGCAAGTCTTGCCGGCGGGGCGGATCGGTGAAGTGCGGCTATGCGGGGTGAGCTTCGGTTACCGGCCGGGTGAACCGGTGTTGCGCGACATCGACCTGACCATCCGCCGGGGTGAGCTGGTGGCGCTGGTGGGGGCCAGCGGCGGTGGCAAAAGCACATTGGCGCGGCTGCTGGTGGGGCTGGCCATGCCATCGGCGGGGCGGGTGGAGGTGGATGGCGCCGATCTGCGCGACATCGCACCGGATGAGTGGCGCCGCCGCGTCGCCTGGATGCCGCAAATGCCGACCTTGTTCCATGGCACCATCGCGGAGAATATACGCCTCGCCAGTCCGCAGGCCAGCGATGCGGCGTTGCGTCATGCGGCGGGCGCCGCCAATGCGGATGGTTTCATCCGCGCCTTGCCGCAAGGGTATGGCACCGTTCTGGGCGAGCATGGGCAAGGGCTTTCCGGCGGGCAGATCCGGCGGGTCGCCCTGGCGCGGGCGATCCTGAAGGATGCGGATTTCGTGGTTTTGGACGAGCCCGATGCCAGCCTGGATGCCGCGAGCGCCGGGCGGATCGGCGCGGCCATCGCCGAGTTGGCTCAGGACCGGGCGGTGCTGATGATCGCGCACCGGCTGGAAAGCGTGGCGGCGGCGGACAGGATCGTGGTGGTGGAACAAGGGCGGATCGTCGAAACCGGCTCCCACGCCGCGCTGCTGGCCCGTGACGGGGCCTATGCCAAGACGCTGGCGCTCTATCAGGACATGGATTCATGAAGGATATGCGCCGCCTGCTGCGCCTGCTGGGCGGCGAATGGGGCTGGGCCCTGGCCGGGGTGGTGCTGTCGGCGGGGGTTGGGTTGGCCAATGCCGGGCTGCTGGCCCTGTCGGGCTGGTTTATCGCGGCGATGGCGCTGGCCGGGCATGGCGGGCCGATGATCGAATATTTCACGCCCGCCGCCGCCATCAGGGGGCTGGCGTTGATCCGGGCGGTGGGGCGTTACCTGGAACGGTTGGTGACGCACGACGCCACCTTCCGGCAGCTCACCGGGCTGCGCGTCTGGTTCTATGAATCACTGGAGCCTCTGGCCCCGGCGGCCTTGCGGGGGCAGCGGTCGGGAGACCTGCTCAGCCGGATCCGGGCGGACATAGACCGCCTGGAAACATTTTATTTGCGCGTGCTGGTGCCGGGGCTTGCCGCGCTCATCGCCGTGCCGCTCATGATGTTGTTTCTGGCGGGTTTCAGCCTGGGGGCGGCGCTGGTGAACCTGGCCGGGCTGGTGCTTGCCGGTCTGGCCGTGCCGCTGCTGGCCCAGCGCGGCGCCAGCATGGCGGGGGAGCGCGCCGTCTCGTTGCGTGGGCGGTTGAGCGCCGACCTCACGGATCTGACACGCGGTTTCAGTGAATTGCTGGTGGATGGAGCCTTGCCGCGCCAGGCGGAACGCTGCCTGCGGGGTGGCGCCGTGCTGATCGAGACGCAGCGTCACGGTGCCCGCGTGGCGGCGCTGGGAGGGGCAGCGTCGGGTCTGATTTCCAGCCTGACCTTATGGGTGGCCCTCATCGTCGTGCTGCCGGCCGTGGCGGCGGGGCGTCTGTCGGGGCCGGATCTGGCGATGCTGGGGCTGCTCGTTCTCGCCAGTTTCGAGCTGGTGGGCAGCCTGCCCGCCGCTTGCCAGGCGTTGGGAGAAAGCCTGGCCGCCGCGCGCAGGATTTTCGAGATCGCCGATATGCCGCCGGTCATCGGCGAACCGGCGCGCCACGCTGCTGCGCCGGTGCGTTTCGACATCCGGGTCGCGCATCTGCGGATGCGTTATGGCGAGGAGAGCCCCTGGGTGTTGGACGATGTCAATTTCACCATCCCCGAGGGGAGCAGCCTGGGCATCACGGGGCCGTCCGGCGCGGGCAAGAGCAGCTTGCTTAATATTTTGCTGCGGTTTTGGGATTTTCAGGATGGAGCGGTGGACATTGGCGGGGTGGGGGTGCGCGAGCTGAGCGGTGAGACCGTGCGCGGCATGTGCGCCGTGGTCGCGCAGCGGACGCATTTGTTCAATACTTCCATCAGGGAAAACCTGCTGATCGCCCGGCCGGATGCGGACGATGAAAGGCTGTACGCCGTATTGCGCGATGCGGCGTTGCTGGATGAGGTGATGGCCATGCCAGGCGGGCTGGATGCGCCGGTCGGCGAGGCGGGCAACCTCATTTCAGGCGGGCAGGCGCGGCGCCTCGCCATCGCCCGCGCGTTTCTCAAGGACGCGCCGCTATTGCTGCTCGACGAACCGACGGAAGGGCTGGACACCTATTCCGAACGCGCCGTGCTGGCGGCGATCGCCCGGCTGATGCGCGGACGCACCTGCCTGCTCGTCTCGCACCGCGCGCAGCCCTTGCGGTTGACGACGCGGCGGCTGGTTTTGGAGCCCTCCGCCCTGGCCTGAAGGCCGAGCGGAGGAATGAGGGCTGGTCAGGCGCTGGAAACATCGGCGCCTTCACAGCGGCCGGAAATCTATTTTCGCCAGATATGGCCTTAAAAATCCCGGTACGCTTGTTGCAGCGCAATAAGGGCCGGGGGCGGCATGCATGGCATGTTTCGGACGCATCGGATTCCTGTCCAACAAGACTTGACGAGCGGCGTTTTAGGTATATTTTAGATATATCTAATGGTCTGTGGCGGTTTGTACTCCCAGCCAAAAGTCACATCCCTTCGAGATTTTCCGGCGGAAAGCCAAACTGAAAGCATGTCGATGACACCTTACGAAGCCATTGGCGGTGAACCCGTTTTGCGTACCCTCACCAAACGGTTCTATGCGCTCATGGACACGCTGCCCGAGGCTACCGCCTGCCGGAAGATTCATCCGAAGGATATGACAAGGAGCGAGGAAAAGCTGTTTGAATATCTCTCCGGCTGGCTTGGCGGGCCGCCGCTTTACACCGACAAATACGGCCATCCGATGCTGCGCCGCCGCCACCTCCCGGCCAAAATTGGCACGGAAGAAGCCGATGGCTGGCTGCTATGTTTCCGGCAGGCATGGAATGAGGTGATAACGGATAAAGCGCTGGGCGATGCGTTGTTGCCGCAAGTCGAGTCCTTGGGAAGGCATATGATCAATGTTTGAAGATGCAATCATGGGGCATGGTGGCAACCGCTTCAGCCCGGAGGCATTCACCGCCCACAGAGCCGCGCATGTCGGGCAGATGCGAGCGCAAATCGCCTTGTTCGAGCCCAGCGGCCTGACGGATGCCGAGCGGGAAGATCTGTTGTTGATGCGCGAGGAAGAAAAAATCGCCCGGGATGTTTATGTGAGCTTATATAAGCGCTGGGGGGTACGGCCTTTCGCCAATATCAGCGGTTCCGAGCAGGCGCATATGGACATGATCCTGGCTCTGCTCGAACATTATGATCTCCCCGATCCGGCGCATGACCTGAAGCCGGGAGAGTTTCACGACCCGTCATTACAGAAACTGCATGATGATCTGGTGGAAAAAGGGCTGAGGAGCCTGGAGGATTCCATCAAGGTTGGCCTGCTGGTCGAGGAGCTGGACATCGCCGATTTGCAAAAAGCCCAGACCCGCACGGTGAGGCCTGAAAACAGAGCGGTTTACGCCGAGCTTGAGCGTGGCTCACGGAACCATTTACGGGCATTCCATCGCTGGAAGCTGCGTTTGGGCATCGACTACCGGGCTGTTCATTTGCCGCAAGCTGAGCTGGAGAGGATCGCCGCATCAGCTCATGAAAGCTGCTCGTAACCGACAGAAAATATATACGCGCTTCCGCCGGGTTCGGCTGTGCCGCGTCGATCGGTTTTCGGGGAATCACTTAAAGACAAGAAGACCGGAACTTACCTGTTCATTCAAGAGGTTTTTTGAATTGTTCTGAGATCGATGTATATATTTTGATCGGGAATGTCCGGTCGATCGTGTCGTGATGGGGGTGAAGGGCGGCTTCGCCGGAAGCTTCGTCTGCTGGGCGCGATGAGGATGATGCGGAAATCGTCAGGCTGTTTTGGTTTGGTGTGCGTTTTGACCTGATCGCAGAGGCAATATTTATATCTTGTCCGTTGTCGCGCGGGTTTTTGCCTTGCCTGTGAATGTTCTCAGAAGGCTTGAGCTGTGTGGATCTCCAAAATGCGTCAATGCCGTCGCACGTAGCTGCGATGGGTCGCAAGGGGCGTTTCCATGGATGGTTCGGTAGCCCCAGAAAAAATATAAAGTGCCTGGTTCCAGAAGGATTTCATGAAAACAATCCTGCTTGCTCTCGGCCGCGTTTCGTAATTTTTTTTGGCGCCATCGATTGTCCAGACAAACCTTGTCGATCAGATTGCGAACATAGGTTTGGCGCAGTGGTCTGCGCCTGCGATGAATGATCAGATGCCCGGCCTGCTCACCTTGAGGAATGATAACGGGGAGTAAAGCCGTGATATAATAAGAGTCGTAATGGAAAAAATAAGCTTGGCCCGCGCCGGTTTCGCCCTTGATGCAACGCAGTAGATTATACAGCGATTGAGGGGGGGGGGACTCGCCCAAGGATTTTTCATAAAGTCTGCGCATGAAACCCAGAAATTCCCGCGACTGAAGAATGGGGGCAAAGGGCGTCTTAGGGCCTGCCGTGAGGGTGAGAGACAGATATTGCCCATTATTTTCCGCGACCTGTTGCTCAACGAATGTCCGCAGAGGAGCCAAATCCTGTGGCGACAGAAACCCTGTGACAATGCCAATGCCGTCCGTGTCGATGTCTTGTACCAAACGGTCAATATCGGCGTCACTCATGTCCCAGATCGGGTTCATTGCCAGCCCTCCGAAAGTCAATTTTTATACTAAATGACTTTTTGAGGGGAAGCGCCACTTATTTGCGCTGAAAAAGATGTCTCGGCCAGGGCTGGGCGTTCATGTGGGCGGCCCTGGACCAAAGCCGCTTGGCCGCATAGCTTAACCAAAATGGCGTGCGGGAAACCTGGCATGGTTCAGCGGAATTGATCGCCTGGAGGTTCGGTGTGAAACTGAGATTTGCGGCTGGAGGCGCGTTCCTGTCACGGGTGGGACTGACGCGCCAGAAACCGCGTCTTGCCGGCTTTTGTCCGCTCATGCTTCCGGCATCCAGCCTGTCGCTTATGCGTGACGGCTGAACGGTAATTCGAGTATAATTGAACATGCGCAAGGTAAGAATACCGAATGTCGGTACATTGCTGGCCTTTGAGGCGGCGGCGCGGTATGAGAGCTTCACTCTGGCCGCGAAAGAGCTTTGCCTGACGGAGAGCGCCATCTCCCGGCAGATTGCCCTTTTAGAAGGAAATCTCGGCGTTACGCTGTTTGTGCGTGTCAAGCAGCGCGTGCGCCTGACGCGCGCGGGGCGCCTTTATGCCACCCAGGTTCGCCGTTCCATCGAGGCATTGAACCGCGACACGGCATCGTTGATGTCCCATGGCGGGGGGGCGCAACTAGAGCTTGCGGTGCTGCCGACCTTTGCGTCGCATTGGTTAATCCCGCGTCTTCCCAGCTTCAGCGCCCGGCATCTGGAGGTGGGGGTGAATCTGGGCGTGCGGACGGAGGTGTTTTCCTTTGAAGAGACGCATTTTGAAGCGGCGATTCATTACGGCCGCCCCTATTGGGCCTCCGCTCAACTCGATTATCTTTTCGGGGAAGGGGTGGTGCCCGTCTGTGCGCCGTCTCTCATCGATGGAGAGATCCGCGGGCCGGAGGATCTTCTTGCATACCCGCTTTTGCATTCCTCAACGCGGCCGAATGCCTGGCAGGATTGGTTCGCCCGTCATGGGGTAGAGGATGAGCGGACCGTTCGCGGGTCCAGATATGAGTTGTACACCATGTTGATCAGCGGCGCGGAGGCAGGCCTTGGCATCGCGCTTGTGCCGGACTTCTTCGTTCACGCCCATATTGCCGAGGGTTGCCTGCGCGCCCTGGCGGAGCCGGATTTTTCGGATAGCGATGCTTATTATCTCGTTTATCCAGAGGCTCTCAGCCAAGGTCCGGCCTTGCTCGCGTTCCGCTCGTGGCTGCTGGAACAGGCGGCAGCCTATACGCGCGGTTTGGACAAAAGCCACGCCGACGGGCGGGTGTCGTAGCGGCGCTTATGTTCCCTCTTGTTCGTGAGGGCGCGCGGTGGCGGGCATAAGCTGCTCTTCTTCCGCTTATGTCATCGCCGGTTATTCACGTTCTGTCATGAGTTGGCGAATGGTTGGGCGTTGGTGGTTGGTATCAATATATTGAAAAAAATCTGTTTTTTCATGTCTGAGGGGCAACGGGGCCGCGCGCGGGCGCTGGTAGTTGATAAGCATCGCGCATGACCTTGTGATTTTTTCTCGCTTTACCGCCGCCGGGAAGGGTGAAAGAACGAAAACAACAAAGCACGGGCGGGACAGTCCTGATGCTGCTTTAATTTAAGTTGCCTTGAGGGAGGGCCCATGAGTTCCAACACCCCCTATCCGCACGTCCAACTTCACATTGACGGTGTCTGGCGGGATGCGTCGGGCTCTGGCCGTATTGCCGTGATCAATCCGGCGACGGAAGAAGAGATCGGGACGGTGGCGCACGCCACGCAAGGGGATCTGGACGAGGCGCTGGAGGCCAGTGCGCGGGGCTTTGCCGTCTGGCGCGGGATGTCCGCCTATGATCGCTCCAAACTCATGCGCCGCGCCGCCACCCTGCTGCGCGAGCGGGCCGAAGCCATAGCCCGGCTGATGACGCTGGAGCAGGGCAAGCCGCTCGCCGAGGCGCGCGGCGAGGTTCTGGCCGCCGCCGACATCATCGACTGGTTCGCGGAAGAAGGCCGGCGGGCTTATGGCCGCGTCATTCCGGCTCGTGAGTCGGGGGTTTATCAGCTGGTCATCAAGGAGCCGGTGGGGCCGGTGGCGGCCTTCACGCCCTGGAATTTTCCCATCAATCAGGTGGTGCGCAAGCTGTGCGGGGCGCTGGCGGCGGGCTGCTCCATCATCGTGAAGGCGCCGGAGGAAACTCCCGCCTCGCCGGCCGAGCTGATCCGCGCTTTCGTGGATGCGGAGGTCCCCAGGGGCGTTATCGGCCTGGTTTATGGGGTTCCGTCCGAGATCAGCGAATATCTCATTCCCCATCCCATCATCCGCAAGATCACCTTCACCGGCTCCACCCCGGTGGGCAAGCATCTGGCGGCGCTGGCGGGCGCCCATATGAAGCGGGCCACCATGGAACTGGGTGGGCATTCGCCTGTGATCGTGTTCGAGGATGCGGACGTGAAGGCGGCAGCCCGTCAGATCGCGGCGGCGAAGTTCCGCAATGCCGGCCAGGTGTGCGTGTCTCCCACCCGCTATCTGGTGCAAGAGAGGGTGTATGAGGAGTTCGTGGATGCCTTCGTTGAGGTGGCCAAGGCGGTGAGGGTGGGCAATGGGCTCGACCCACAGACCACCATGGGGCCGCTGGCCAATGAGAGGCGGATTCCAGCCATGGAGGCGCTGATCGCCGATGCCCGTCAGCGGGGAGCGAAGGTGGCGGCCGGCGGGGCGCGGATCGGCAATAAGGGCTATTTCTTCGAGCCGACGGTGGTGACGGGCGCGACCCGCGAGATGCGCATGATGAATGAGGAGCCGTTCGGCCCATTGGCGATGCTTCTTCCGTTCACAACCTTCGACGAGGCCATCGCCGAGGCCAACCGCCTACCCTACGGCCTAGCCTCCTATGCCTATACGCGTTCGGCGAAGACGGCGACGGCGGTGGCGGCCGGGGTGGAAGCGGGCATGATGACCATCAATCATCTGGGCTTGGCCTTGCCCGAGGTGCCCTTTGGCGGGGTGCGTGATTCCGGCTATGGCTCGGAAGGTGGCTCGGAAGCCATCGAAGCCTATCTCACCCCCAAATTCGTCTCCCAGGCCGGCGTCTGAGAACAGCCGCCACGCCCCCATGATGGGTGCCGCGCGCGCCGCATCGTGTTCAGAGACCGATATGCCAGGCGTTTGACGTCTGGTTTCGATCCGGATCCGACACTCGGTTCGAGAGCCTCGTTTGTGCCTCGTCGCGGGTCGATTTGATAGGAGTTGCCAATGAACGGCGCGAAAAGTCTTGTCGAAACACTGTTGCAGTCCCACGTGGATACATGCTTCGCCAATCCAGGCACGAGTGAGATGCACTTCGTTGCCGCGTTGGACCAGAGCCCCGGCATGCGCTGCTATCTGGGCTTGCAAGAAAATGTGGTGACCGGCATGGCCGACGGCTATTACCGGATCACCGGAAAGCCCGCTTGCACCCTGCTGCATTGTGGGCCTGGTTTCTCCAATGGCATGGCCAATCTGCATGATGCGCGGCGCGCCCGAAGCGGTGTCGTGAACATCGTTGGCGATCAGGCGACCTATCATCGCTGGTACGACGCACCCCTGACCTCCGATGTCGACGCCATGGCGCGCACGGTGTCGCAATGGGTGCGCATGAGTACCGCCACGCCGCTGCTGGGTGCAGACGCCGCCGAGGCCGTGCGCGCGGCGCGCACCGGGCCGGGTCAGGTCGCGACCCTGATTGTGCCGTCCGATATTTCCTGGAATGAGGGGGGCGTGGTGGCGCCGACCCTGGCGATTGCGGAGCCGGTGGCGGTGGATGCCATCGCCGTCGACAATGCGGCGCGGGCCCTGCGCAATGGGCGCAACACGCTGATCCTGCTGTCTGGCAATGGCGGCACGCGCCGGGCGCAGACATTGGCCTGGCGGGTCTCACGGGCCACCGGCGCCAAGATCATGCTGGAATATTGCGCCCCCACCGTGGAGCGCGGCGAAGGCGCGCTGCCACTGGCCAAGGTGCCTTATGCGATGAATCTCGCGATCGAGACACTGCGTGAGTTCGACCAGATCATCCTGGTCAGTGCCAAGGCGCCAGTGGGCTTTTTCGGCTATCCCGACATGCCCTCCATCCAGCACCGGCCCGATGCCGACATCCATGTTTTGGCGCGACCGGACCAGGATGCCGTCGCGGCGTTGACGGCGCTGGTGGAAACGCTCGGCGCGGCTCAGGTGGCCCTGCCCCCGTCTCCCATGCGGGCCGAAGCGGCGAACGGGGCCCCGACATCAGACAAGGTGGCTCAGACGGTGGCGGCCCTGATGCCGGAAGGGAGCATCGTCGTCGATGAAAGCATTTCCTATGGGCGCGGCTTTTATCGATGCTCCCACGCTTCGCCCGCCCATACCTGGCTGCATCAAGTCGGCGGCGCCATCGGCGGCGGTTTGCCCATGGCGACTGGGGCGGCCGTCGGCGGCAAGGGCGAGCGTCGTGTCATCTCGCTACAGGCTGACGGCTCGGCCATGTATACGGTGCAGGCCTTGTGGACGCAGGCCCGTGAAAAGCTGCCTGTGACCACGATTCTGCTCAATAACAGGAAGTATAATATCCTCATCGGCGAGTATCGGAATGTCGGCGCCGTTCCCGGCGCCACGGCCATGAGCATGCTGGATCTCGACCAGCCGAACCTCGACTGGGTGTCCATGGCGAACGGGCTGGGGGTCGAAGCCGCCCGCGCGGAAACCATGGAGGAATGCGCCGCGCTGATGAGCGCCAGCTTCAAGGAAGCCAAGCCCTTCCTCATCGAGCTGATGATCTGAAACCTCGTGGTCTTGCCTGGATCTCGCGCGATGAGGTGGCCCGCCACGGGGCCACGGTTTGGTCGGAGTGGCACGATGTAGCTCGCCTAAAAGCAATATAAAAGCATAGGAGGAGAAAGAATGACGACGACGGCTGGTGAAACCGAAGATAAAGTAGTTGTCAGTAAAAAATGGATTCTCGTGTTCGTCTTCGCCTTCCTGGCCCTGCTGGCGGATGGCGCGGATGTCATGTATCTGGCCCTGAGCCTGCCCAGCCTGAAGCAGGAATTCTCTCTCACCAATGTTCAGGCCGGCGCGTTGGGGAGCGTTACCTTGGCGGCCATGGCTGTCGGCGGCATTTATGGCGGCTGGGCCTGCGACCGTTTCGGGCGTGTGCGCACTCTGTCGATTGCGGTTTTTCTGTTTTCCGTCGGCACCAGTATTCTGGGATTGACGCATGGTTACGGGCAGTTCGCGGTTGTGCGTTTCTTCGGTTCCTTGGGGCTCGGCGCGGTCTTCGTGTGCAGCAATACCTTGATGTTCGAGTATGCGCCCGCCAAGTATCGCACGACGATCCTGGGAGCGCTGCAGTCGGGCTGGACCATCGGTTATGTGGTCGCCTCCCTGGTTTCAAGCTTCGTCATTCCGGATTTGGGTTGGCGTTATCTGTTTTTTACTTCGATCGTTCCGGTCGTGGTGGCGCTGGGCATGCGGGCGTTCGTGCAAGAGCCCGCCTGCTATCTGGAAGCCAAGGCGGCGCGCGCGCTCAACAGGTTGCAGGGGCACTCCAAGCGCGCTTCCATCATCCGTCAGCTACTCAGCGATATGGAAAGTCGCAAGCGCTTCGTCATCTGGACCATAGCCACCGGCCTTTTGCAGTTCGGCTATTATGGTGTCGTCAACTGGATGCCGTCCTATCTTCAGGAGCAATTGCATATCAAGTTCAGCGCGATCGCCGGTTACATGATGGCGACCTTCTTGGCGTCCACGCTGGGCAAGATTTCGGCGGGCTGGCTCGCGGACAAGATCGGTTGCCGCGCGATGTTCTTTATCGCCAATGCGGCCACGGCGGCGTTCATTCCGGTGGTCGTGTTCTGGCATTCGCCGGCCAACATCGCCTATCTGATGACGTTGTTCGGTTTCTTCTATGGCATGCCCTTCGGCGTGACGGCCACCTATATGGGGCAGAGCTTTAACACCAGCATTCGCGGCCTTGCCATCGGTTCCACCTATAATATCGGCCGGATCGGCGGCGTGGCGGCACCGATCGTCATTGGCTATCTGGCCATGGGTGGAAATATCGGAACCGGCTTCCTGGTCATGTGCGTCGCCTTCCTGCTGTGCGGCCTGGTCCCAAGCACCCTCATCCGCGGCAAGACCTACGCCGCTTAAGGGCTGACCGGCTTCCAGAAAGAACGCAAAAGCCAAAGCCCTGCCAAGGCCATCGCCAAGAAGGGATCGGGGCCGATGATCTTTTGTCCTGATCTGATCGGTGTTGTCCATGAAGGCGACGCTTGGATTCATGCCGCCTCCAGGGCGGGGGCCATCGAGACGGCGCTTCCTGGTTTGGCGACAATGGCGCGCGTGAAAAGCTTGGCGGAATATTGCTTGACCAAACCCTTGTTCAAGCCGATGGCGGCGCGGTGCCGGTCTTTGAGCCTTGCGATTGCAGCCCTCCGTCTTGGGCGGGGGCTGCCTGTCGCGTTCTCCGGCATCCGCGCCGGCGGCGTTGTCTATTGCGCGGTATAGCCCCCATCAATGACGAGTTCACTGCCCGTCATGAATTTCGACTCATCGGAAGCGAGATAGAGGATGCCATAGGCGATATCGTCCGGCTCTCCGAGATGCCCGATTGGATGCAGATCCACCAGCTTCTGCTTGGCCGCCACGTCCTCATGTGTCAGGTTCTTCACCATCGGCGTCCAGATATAGCCGGGATGGACGGAGTTGATCCGGATCCCATATCCCGATTTCGCGCAGTGCAGCGCCGCGGATTTGGTGAAGATGCGGACACCGCCCTTGCTGGCGTTATAGGCCGCGAGTGTCGGGTCGCCGATCAGCCCCTCGATTGAGGAAAGATTGATGATCGATCCGCCATTGCCATGGGCACGCATGGCCTGGATGGCATATTGGGTGCCCAGGAACACGCCGTCGAGATTGATCGACTGCACCCGCCGCCAATCCTCGAAGCTCGTGCTCTCGACGGTTCCCGTATAGGCGATCCCCGCATTGTTCACGGCGATGTCGAGCCGTCCGAACTTTGCCAGCGTCGCATCCATCGCGGCTTTCCAGTCTGCTTCCTTGCGGACATCGAGCATGACGAAAAGCGCCTTGCCGCCCGCCGCCTCGATTTCCGCGACGGTCTTGCGCCCTGCTTCTTCCTGCATGTCGGCAATAACGAGGCTTGCCCCTTCCCGCGCGAGAAGCAGTGCCGTGGCCTTGCCAATTCCAAGTGCCGCTCCGCTAACAAGCGCGACTTTTCCCGCTACCCGTCCCATCGTTGTTCTTCCTTCCATTCTGCATGGAGACCACAGGCTCCTGGCGAAGCTAGGCTCCTCATGCGGCGATGGTGCAATGATTTATGTCAAAATGGACAGGGCGGCTGACAGGCTGGTTTGATGAATTCCATGTCAGATAAGGGTTTTTTTGAATTGTGCCGAGATTCCAGCGTCGCAGGAAGAGAGCGGGGCGCGCCGATTTCATGGGAACTGTTTTCGGCGCATGCCGCCGGTCAACGGGCCGGGGATCAAATCGCCTTGTCGCCCGAGCGAGCGTGTGGGGTGGCGGCACGGTTTGGTTTTGGTGGATGTTGGATGGCTGGGACGGGAGGATTCGAACCTCCGCATGGCGGAATCAAAATCCGCTGCCTTACCGCTTGGCTACGTCCCAATGCTGGGCGTTCTCATAAGCCGGTCTGGGGGGGCTGGTAAAGCCCCCCGCCCCACCGCCACCAGCTTTCATGGGCGATTTGCGCCGCCGCGGCGCGGGCTTCGCCGGGGGTGGCGAACAAGGCGAAGCAGGTGGCGCCAGAGCCGCTCATGCGCGCCAGCAGAGCGCCGGGCAAGGCCGTGAGTTCGGCCAGCACCTCGCCGATCACGGGTTGCAGGGAAATGGCCGCCTTTTGCAGGTCGTTGGCGCAGCGTTTCAGGTCGGCGGCCATGGCGGCGGCGCTGGGCCAGATGGCGGGCAGCATCGGCGCGGGGGTGAAGCCGCCGCCACGGGCCTTGAACACGGAGGGGGTGGATACCGCCACCCCGGGATTCACCAGCACCATGCCGAATGCCGGCAGATGCGGGGCGGGGGCCAGTACCTCGCCAATGCCTTGCATCCGCGCGGGAATGGAGCGCAGGCATACCGGCACATCCGCCCCCAGGGTCAGCGCCAAGCGGGGCAGGTCCGTGTTCCGAAGGCCCCATAGCCTGCATAAGGCGCGCAGGCAGGCCGCCGCGTCGGCCGAGCCGCCGCCGATGCCGGACGCCACGGGTAGGTTCTTTTCCAGGGTCAGGGCCACCCCGCGTTCCGGCGCCAGCGCGCGCGCGGCCTTCAGCAGCAGATTATCCCCCTCTCCGGCCAGGGCCGCGCCGAAGGGGCCGGTCAGGCTGAGCGAGAGCGCTTGTGCCTGCGCGACCTCCACCTTGTCGCCCACATCCGGGAAGACGGCCAAGCTGTCCAGCAGATGATAGCCATCCGCCCGTTTGCCGGTGACATGCAGATAAAGATTGACCTTGGCCGGCGCGAAGGAGGTTACGCTCATGGCGCGGGGGTACTGAAATGCTGGTCGATCTTCGCCTCAAGCTCGGCTTTCAGCTTCGGGTCGGGGTTCAGGTTGAGGGCACGGTCCCATTGATAAGCGGCTTGCAGCGCCTGCCCGGCTTGCCAGAAGGCATCGCCCAGATGGCCGTTCACCTCGGCATCGTCGGGGGCGAGCTGCACGGCCTGGGTCAGCAGCGCCAGCGCCCGCTTGGTGTCGCCCCGTTTGAGTTCGATGAAGCCAAGGGAATCCAGCACGGCCCCGTCGTTCGGGTCCAGGCTCACGGCCTTGGTGAGCATCGCCTGGGCCTGATCCAGGTTCTTGCCATGCAGCGCCCAGCTATAGCCCAGATAATTCAGCACATAAGGTTGATCGGGCGCGAGCTTCAGCGCCTGCTCGATGTCGGGCTCCGCCGCCGACCAATGACCCATCTGGTCTTCGCAGATGCCACGGTCGAAAAACAGCGTCCAGGCGGCGCTGGGGGGTGGTTCGCCCACGGCCGCGATGGCTTTCTGATAATAGGGCAAGGCGAGCGGGCATTGCCCGGCCCCGCGCCGGATGTCTCCGGCGGCGGCCAGCAACCCGACATTGTCCGGGTGGCTGGCGATCAGCCCATCCAGCAGCGCCACGGCCTTGTCCGGCTGGTTCAGGCTGGTGAGCAGCTCGGCCTCCTGTATCGCGGCGGGGCCGTAGAGCGGATCGTCCGGGCGGATCGGCGCCAGCGTGGCCAGGGCGTTGCGCATCTGCATGTCGCTGGGTGTGTAGTTCGGGTCGGCGCTGTTGATCTGCGTGCCGGCGAGGATCAGCCGCGCGGCGGACAGGTCGGGCCGCAATTGCAGGGCGAACCGCAGGAACACGGTGCGCAGGAACACCGCCTGGGGTTGCGAGAGCGAGGCCGCGAGCGTGAGATAGGCTTCCGCCATGCCTTGCACCGGGGTGGAGATGACCGGCGATGTCATTTGCCGGCGCAGTTGCGGCAGGGCAATGGCGAGGTCCGGATGGGTGGCGGCCAAAGCCGCCAGAATCGCCTGTGCCTGGGGCTTGTCTCCCTGGCGGGTGTACCAGCTCGCCAGGATCTGCGCGAGGCGTAGATTCGGCGAGAGCGGGGAGACGGAACCATAAAGCTGGGCGGCGGTCTTGGTGTCGCCCGCCGCGTCCGCGATCAGCGCCGCGTTCAGAACATAAACGGCGCCGAACGCGCTGTTCCCGAAGGCGGGGCGGAGCATGGCCAGGGCTTTTGGCTCGCTGCCCTCGCCGAACTGCGTCCAGGCCAGGAGCAGGGGTTTGATCAGCGTGGCGAGCTGGTCGTTGGGCAGGCTGTTGATGAAGCGCGCGGCGGCGGCGTAATCGCCGTTCATCGCCGCCTGGTTGCCCAGCAGCAGCGCCGCCAGGGCATTGCCCGGCAGGCGGGGGGCAAGCTGCATGGCTTGCGGGCTGCCGGACAGCACGCCGGCCAGAAATCCTTCTTCCGCCAGTTCCTGGTTGGTGGGGTCGGCCCGCAAGGCCTTGACGTAGAAATTGGCGGCGCTGGCGGGGTCGCCGACCGAATCCGCGTAGCGCGCGGCCAGAAACGCGCCATAGGCCGGGTCTGGCGGGGTTTTCGGGGTGAGGGCGCCGTTGCCGGGGCTGGCGGCGCAGGCGGAGAGCAGGATGCAGGCGGCAAGCGCGGCGCGGCTGGACGGCAAGGAGATATGCATGGCTTTTCTCTAGCAGCGCCACGCTAGCGCGGCAAAAACCACGGCCGGGGCTCGCTTGTTCCCGCTCCGGGGCTGGGATAGGCTCGGGACATGGAAACGAGTTTCGAGGCGACGACGGGCGACATCACCGTGCAGGTGCGCGTGGCCTACCTGGAGGAGCAATCCCAACCCGAAGCCGGACAGTTTTTTTGGGCCTACCACATCACCATCCTCAATCATGGGCTGGAGACCGTGCAGCTTCTGAAGCGAACCTGGCACATTACCGACGCGGCGGGCCGGGTGCAGACCGTGCATGGCGACGGCGTGGTGGGCGAGCAGCCGGTGCTCAAGCCGGGCGGGCGGTTCGAATATACGTCCGGCACGCCGCTCGCGACTCCGACGGGCTTCATGACCGGCATCTATCATATGCGGTTTTTGCCCTCGGGCGTGCTCTTCGATGTGGCCGTGCCCGCTTTCAGCCTGGACAGTCCGCACCAGGATACGCGGCTGCACTGAGAGCCGGGGGCATCACCCGTGGCACCAGCGGTATTTTCGATGGGCTGGTGAGATGCAATTGCTTGGCGCCGTTCACGCCATGAAATAAAATTGCCCTTGCGGGTGCGGGCGTGCATGCTTCGCGCGCGAGCGGCTATTGTGCCCTGCTGGGATAGGCTTAAATATTCATGGACTGATCGCCCCGCCCATAGGGGTGTGAAGCATGCGGGAGAGCCATTCAGGCCAGCAGAGATGAAACGGAGTGCGCTTTGAACATCCAGACCAAGACCGGAAAGCCTGCGAAACGTAAGCAGAGCCCGGAACGGCCCACCCGCGCCGAAGCCGAGGAGGCGGTGCGCACCCTGCTGCTCTGGGCCGGAGAGGATCCGGCCCGCGAGGGGCTGCTGGATACACCCAAGCGCGTGGTGAAATCCTATGAGGAATTCTTCAAGGGCTACGCCGAGGATCCAGGCGCCATTCTTTCCCGCACCTTCGAGGAGACGGACGGCTACGATGAAATGATCCTCCTGCGCGACATCAGGCTGGAGAGTCATTGCGAGCATCACATGGTGCCCATCACGGGCAAGGCGCATGTGGCATACCTGCCCGGCCGCCGGGTCGTTGGCATTTCCAAGCTTGCCCGGGTGGTGGATGCCTATGCCAAGCGTTTCCAGATCCAGGAGAAGCTCACGGCGCAGATCGCCAACACCATTCAGGAGGTGCTGCAACCACGGGGGGTGGCGGTGGTGATCGAGGCGAATCACCAATGCATCTCCACGCGCGGCGTGCACAAGCCGGGCGTTTCCATGGTCACCAGCCATATGCTGGGCGAATTCCGGGAGAACCCCTCGACCCGCCGGGAGTTTTTGGCGATGATTCAGGGCAGGAATTATACGGAGCTCTGACGTGAGTGAACATGAGGCCTTCATGAAACGCGCCATCGAATTGGCGCGCCAGGGTGTGGCGGGCGGTCATGGCGGGCCGTTCGGCGCGGTGATCGTGCGCGACGGCAAGATTGTGGGGGAGGGGCATAATCGCGTGCTCTCCGCCGTGGACCCCACCGCGCACGCGGAAGTGACCGCGATCCGCGATGCCGCGCACAAGGAGGGGCGGTTCGATCTGTCCGGTACCGTGATTTATGTGAACGGGCTGCCCTGCCCGATGTGCATGTCCGCGATTTTCTGGGCCAGGATCGGCAAGGTCTATTATGCCTGCGCGCCCGAGGATGCCGAGGCGATCGGCTTCGATGACCAGGAATTCTACCGTCAGCTCGAAAAACCCCCGGCCGAGCGCGCGACCCCGGCCATTCAGCTCACGGAATTTCTCGACGAGGCGCGGGCCTCCTACCAGACCTGGCTCGAACGGGACAGCCGCGTTCCTTATTGATTTTCCGGTCGCGTGGCCTTGGCTCTGGTGATTTTCGCCCGGGGGCGTTAAGTCCCTGCGATAAGACCGTGAGCGGGCGGCTTTCCGCGCCATGCTCCGGGCGATCAATGGCGGGGGAATGGCTTTGGATCCTTTGGATCAAGCGGTTCCCTTGCCGGTCTAGAGGAGCCAAGCCGTGCCGAGCGACACCACCCGCCCGACCAACCACCCCTTCGGCGTTATCCACCCTTCCGGTGGCGCCGCCAGCCTGACCAACCGCAAGCTGGTGTCGTCATGGCTGTTTCTGCTCGCCTTCATGATCTGGGTGATGGTCGGGCTGGGCGGCTACACGCGTGATTCCGGTTCTGGTTTGTCCATCATGCGCTGGGAGCCGATCATCGGCGTGCTGCCCCCGCTCTCCCAGGACGCCTGGAACAAGGTCTTCGCGCTTTATAAGACCATTCCGCAATATCAGCTTCTGCATCAGGGCATGGACCTGGCCGCGTTCAAGCAGCTTTTCTGGCCGGAATATATTCACAGGCTCTGGGGCCGGCTGATGGGCGCGGTGCTGCTGCTGCCGCTCATCGTCTTCGCGCTGACCGGGCGGATCGAGAAACGCCTGATCAAATGGCTGTTCCTGCTGTTCCTGCTGGGCGGGCTCCAGGGGCTCATCGGCTGGTTCATGGTGTCCTCCGGTTTCCGCGCGGATTCCATCGCGGTGGAAGGCTGGCGGCTTTCCCTGCATTTCTTCGGCGCCATGTTCCTGTTCGGCGCCGTGCTCTGGGCGGCTTTCACGGTCCGCGCGCCCGAGCCCGCGCGGTATGAGGGCATGGCGGGCCTGCGCCGCCATACCCTCGTGGCCTTCGTGCTGCTGTTGCTGGCCATGTGGGGCGGCACCATGGTGTCCGCCATTCACGGCATCGCCGATTTCAGCATCGCCAAGAATGTCGGCGATGGCGCGCCCCCGCCCGGCTGGCCGATGAGCGGGCTGTTGAACAGCGCGGCCGCCGTCATTTTCAATCATCAAGTGCTCGCGGTGCTGGCGGCCGTGGCGATTCTCTCCCTCACGGTCCGCGCCCTGCGCGGCGAGGCGCCCGGCCCGGTGCGCGACGGCGCGCTGGCGGTGGGGGGGCTCGTCATCCTGCAATTCATCCTGGGCGTCACCGCCCTGGTCTCCGGGCGGATCGATATCGGCGTGGTGCATCAGATGAACGCCGTGCTGCTGATGGGCGGGGTCTTGTTCATGCTGTTCCGCCTGCGTGGCGCCACGGCCTGAAATGGCGAGGGATCGCGCCGTCGGGAACTGGCTTTTGCTGCTGGCCTTCATGGTCTTCGGCATGACCATCGGCGGCGGTCATGCCCGCACCATCGGGGCGGGCTTCACCATCCAGGTCTGGCGGCCATTCACCGGCTTCATCCCGCCGATGAACGCGGCGGACTGGGCTTATCTCTACGGGCTGTTCCAGCAGACCGCGCAATATCACGCCCACCCGATCGACATGGCGCAGTACAAGGCCTTGTTCTGGCCGATGTTCCTGGACCGTTGCTGGGGACGGTTGATGGCGCTGGTGTTTCTCATCCCCTTCGCGGTGTTTCTCCTCAAGGGCCGCATCCAGCGCCGCTTGGCGCTGTGGCTGGGGTTCATCTTCCTGCTGGGGGCGGGCCAAGCCGCTTATGGCTGGTACATGGTGCGGACGGGCATGGAACCCGGCGTGCTCTCCCCCCCGCCTGATTGGGCGGCGCCGCATTTGATGTCCGCCATGGCGATCCTGTTTCTGCTGCTCTGGACGGGGCTTGGCTTGCGCAACCCGGAGCCCGCGCGGATCGAGGGGGCGGCCAGGCTGCGCGCCTGCTCGACCGCCACGGTGGCGCTGATCTGGGTTACCATGGGGTTTGGCGCGCTGGTCGCCACGTCCGGCGCGTTGAAGGTGTTCAACACCTTTCCCTCGATGGACGGCCATTTATTGCCGCCGGATATGTTCGGCCAGACGCCGTTCTGGATGAATTTCATCACCAACAAGGGAACGGTGCAGTTCTGCCACCGGTTGCTGGCCACCGTCACGGCGCTCACCGCGCTCACCACCGCGGTGATGGGGCTGCGCATGAAGCTGCCGCCCGCCACGCGGGATTTATTTCTGCTGCTCGGCGGGCTGGTCGCGTTGCAATATGTGCTGGGCATGGCCACCCTTGTATTGGGAAATAACCAGCTCGGCTTTGTGCATGAGTTGAACGCCGTGTTGCTGTTCGCCTCCGCCATCGGTGCCCGCCACGGGCTGCGCGGCGCGGTGGCTGTACCGGCGGGGGCCCTCGCCGCGGCGGAATAGGAGAACAGAAGATGAATGACGCGCTGAACCAGGCGGATGAGCGATTCCACGGTGCCCAGGGGCTGGATCTGGATGCCGCGCGCAAGCATATCGCCACGGCCTTGGATGGCACGGACGATGGCGAATTGTTCCTGGAATACCGGGAATCGGAATCCATCTCGCTGGACGATGGCCGCATCCGCGCGGCCAGCTTCGACACGCGCCGGGGCTTTGGCCTGCGCGCCGTGCTGGGGGAGGCCACCTATTTCGCCCATGCCGGCGATCTTTCCGCTCCGGCTCTGGCCCGCGCGGCGGAGACCATCCGCGCCGCCAAGGCCATGGAGCATAGTGTTTCGGCCGCTGACCCCGCCTACGCGCCCGCCCCGCTTTACGAGGGCGTGAACCCGTTGGGCGAGGCGCCCTTCGCGGACCGCGCGGCGCTGCTGAAGCAGATCGACGATTTCGCCCGCGCGGCCGACCCGCGCGTGGTGCAGGTGATGGCCAGCATCGCCGGGGAATGGCAGATGATCGAGATCATCCGCGCCGGCGGGGCGCGTGTGGCCGACATCCGCCCGCTGGTGCGGCTCAATATTTCCGTGGTGCTGGAGGAAAACGGCAAGCGTGAATCGGGCGGCCATGGGGCGGGCGGACGCTCCGGCTATGGCGCTTATATCGCTCCGGATTTCTGGCAGAACGCGGTGCGCGAGGCGATCCGCCAGGCGGAGGTGAATCTGCGCGCCGTGCCCGCGCCGGCGGGAGAGATGGAGGTCGTGCTCGGCCCTGGCTGGCCGGGCATCTTGCTGCACGAGGCCATTGGGCACGGTCTGGAGGGCGATTTCAACCGCAAGCAGACCAGCGCCTTCGCCGGGCTGATGGGCAGCCGCATCGCTTCCAAGGGGGTCACGGTGGTGGATGACGGCACCATTCCCGGCCGCCGTGGGTCCCTCACCATCGACGATGAAGGCACGCCGACCTCCCGCACCGTGCTGATCGAGGACGGCATTCTCACCGGCTTCATTCAGGATCGGCAGAATGCCCGGTTGATGAATATGCGCGCCACCGGCAATGGCCGCCGCCAGAGCTACGCCCACGCGCCCATGCCGCGCATGACCAACACCATCATGCTCGGCGGGCAGGACAGCAAGGCGGACATGATCGCCTCGGTGAAGCGCGGGCTCTATGCCGTGAATTTCGGCGGCGGGCAGGTGGACATCACCTCCGGCAAGTTCGTCTTCTCCGCCTCCGAGGCCTACCTCATCGAAAACGGCAAGATCGGCGCGCCGGTAAAGGGCGCCACCCTCATCGGCAACGGGCCGGATGCGCTCACCAAGGTGGAAATGATCGGCGATGATCCCGCGCTGGACCCTGGCATCGGCACTTGCGGCAAAAACGGCCAGGGTGTGCCGGTGGGGGTGGGGCAGCCCACGCTGAAGCTTTCGGCCCTCACCGTCGGCGGCACCGCCGCCTGAGCGGGAGCGGCGCCCCGCGCATCTTGGCGCCGTCCGGTCGGCCTGACCGTGTGCGGTTTTCCCTGGTGGGGTGTTCGATCCCATAACGGCGCGGTATGGGCGCGGCATGAAAAAAGGGCCTTGCGGCCCTTTTTCTTATTCCGATTTCAGATGCCCCAGCAGCTTCTCAATGGCCGTGGGCTTATCCACCTGCTCCAGCGCCGCATATTCGGCGGCCAGGCGGTCCAGGGCGGATTCGTAAATCTGCCGTTCGGAGAAGCTCTGGTCCGGCTGCCCGGCATTGCGGTGCAGGTCGCGCACCACCTCGGCGATGGCGGATGGATCGCCGGAATTGATCTTCGCCTCGTATTCCTGCGCGCGGCGGGACCACATGGTGCGCTTGATGCGCGCGCGCCCCTTCAGCACGGCCAGCACGTCGTCGAAGCTCTTCTTGGAGGTGAGCTTGCGCAAACCGGCGGTGCGGGCCTTGTTGGTGGGCACGCGCAAGGTCATGCGGTTTTCATCGAAGGTGATGCAGATCAGCTCCAGCTTGTGCCCGGCGATCTCCTCCACCGCGATCTTGTCCACCTTGCCGACGCCATGGGTGGGATACACCACATGATCGCCTTCCTTGAAGATTTCGGCCTTCGCGGGGGCGCGCGGCGGTGCCAGGGGGCGGATGGGGCCAGCGGGAATGCCGCCATGCATTACCGGGGCGGGAGCGGTTTCCTTGGGTTTTTCCGGGGCGGGCGCGTTCGGCGCGGCATCATCCAGTTCGGGTTTCACGGCCTTTTTCGAAGGGCTCGTCTTCTGCTTTTCCGTCATTCGCACTCCGCTGGCACGGCGCTCCGTGGCGCCGCCTAAACAATGAAAGGCCGGGCGCGGTGGCCCGCCCCGGCTGACTTTCAAAGCCTGTATCAGATTTTCGGCCATCCGTCACGCGGGCGGCCGGGGCCGGTCCGTGGCGCTTAGGGCTGGCCCGGCTCCAGGGACAGCATTGCCGCCTTGCCGGGCTTGTCCTTCCACTCATTCGCATCCGCCGGCGGGGTGCCCTTGCGGGTGATGTTCGGCCAGGATTTGGAAAGGTCGCGGTTGCGTTCCATCCAGGCGCCGGCGCGGTCGTCGCTATCGGGCAGAATGGCCTCGGCCGGGCATTCCGGTTCGCAGACGCCGCAATCGATACATTCGTCCGGGTTGATCACCAGGAAGTTCTCGCCGACATAGAAGCAATCGACCGGGCAGACTTCCACACAGTCCATGAATTTGCACTTGATGCAGTTCTCGGTGACCACGTAGGTCATCTGGTACTCCTGAAAGGCTCGCGTAAAATTTGCTCTCCCTATGCGCGCGGGAGAGGAGCGAGGTCAAGGCTGGGGGGCTAGCCGATCTCCCGGTATGATTGCCGCGCCGATGTCGCCGCGGCGCGCCGTTCCGGCAGGAGCAGGATTTCCACCACCTTCACCCCCTGTGGCAGGGCGAGCGTCAGCACATCGCCAGGGCGTAGCCTGGCATGGGCTTTGTCGGTCGGCTGGCGGTTGATGCGCACGGCCCCTTTTTCCACCAAGGCCTCCGCCACCGCACGGGTTTTGCAAAACCGCGCGAAAACCAGGAACTTATCCAGCCTCAGCCAGTCCGTTCCCGGTTCGGCCAAGCTCAGCGCCTTGCCATTTTCAGCGCCGCCAGCGCGGCGAAGGGGTTGTCCGCGTCGATCTCCACCGGCTTTTCCGGGGTGGCTTCGCGCTTGCGCGCGGGGGGCGTGCTGGCGCTCCGCTGCGGGGCCTGATGGCGATGGTCCTGCTTGCGCCGTCCCAGCATGGCCGGGGCGGGCGGGCCGAAATATTTGTCGCTGGGCTCCTGCGCGGGGAAGAGGCGAAAGCCCAGCACGTTCAGCGTGGGGGCGAGTTGCTCGGGCTTCAGCCCCATGCGGCTGCCCAGATTGGGCGGCAGCAGGATCTGGTGCTTGCGCATCAGATAATGCAGCTCGCGGGTCACGCGCTCCACCACGTCCAGCCGGATCATCAGCTCCCCAGCCTGCACCCAGCCCATGGCCAAGGCGAAATCATGCCCCCAATTGGCGGGCATCGGCGCGCAGACCAGCCCGGGCGCGGGAAGCTCCGGCGGGTTGCGGTCATACCACACGCCCCAGAAGAGCGAGCGCAGCCGCGCCGCCCCGGGCTTGAGCGCCGCGGGCAGATACATGGCGAAACGGCCCATATCGATGCCGAATTTCTTCGCCTCCTGGCGCAGGTCCGGCGTGAAGGGCTCGGGTGGCAATACACCGCCGGATTCCGAAAGCCGATGCACGATGCCGCGCAGCGGGGCAGGCGGGTTTTCCATTGCCTTCAGCAGCGCGCCGAGGCGTTTTTCCGTCTCGGTGGCGAGCCAGGCGGCCAGCCTGGCGCGGATGCGCTCGCGCGCCAGCCCGTCCAGAAATTCCGAATGCAGCACCTCGACCCCGGGCTTGAGGAAGATATCGGTCTTTTTCAACCGGGCGATCTTCACCCCTTCCCAGATGAAGGCGCGGTCGTCCGAGAGGGTGATCGCGTCATCGGCGGCGGTTTCGGCGGCCAGAATCCGGCGCGGCATCTCCACGCTCAAGGCCCGGCGCGCGGCGCGCAGCAGAATTTTCTTCTCCGGCCCCTGGGTTGCCGGGTCCGGGTGGAACTGGAACCCCTCGATCCGGCCGACATCATGGCCCTCAACCGTCACCAGCCCGTCCGGTGCCACGATGGCCTGTAGCTCTTCCGCCTCAGCCTCTTCCAAGCGTCTCGTCAAATGTGCCGCCCTCTTATCAACAAACCGCGCCATCAATTTCATATGCAGCGTATCGGAAAGCCTGTCCTCCACCGCCCGGGCGCGCATGGCCCAGCTCTCGGCATCGGCCATCCAGTCCGCCCGCGCCGTTATATAGGCCCAAACGCGCACGTCCGTCAGCCTCTGCATGAGGGTATCTATGTCGCCTTCCAGCCGGTCGAGATTTTCGATCTCGCGCGCCACCCAATCCTCGGGCAGTTTTTCCCTGGCCAGCAGGTGGGTGAACACCTTGGCCACCAGCTTTACATGCGTATCCGTGGCCAGTTTTCGAAAATCAGGGATCTGGCAGGCTTCCCAGAGCAGCCGGGTGGCGCCACCGCCATGGGCGCGGCGCATCAGCTCGGCATCGCGCGAGAGGGCATCCAGCGTCTGCACATCCGCCGCTTCATTGCCACGGGCAAGGCCCGGCCGGTTGGGCGGCACAATGAGGCTGGCCAGAAGCCCCGGCACGGAGGAGAAATCCAGCTGGTTGTTGCGCCAGAAAACCTGCTCCAGCTTCTCGAATTCGTGGGATTCGACCTGTTCGGCGATTTCTTCGTCCAAGGGTGGGCAATCGGCCGTGGTGCCGAAACTGCCATCGCGCATGCCGCGCCCGGCCCGGCCCGCGATCTGCGCGATTTCCGAAGGGGTCAGCGGGCGGGGCTGGCGGCCGTCGAATTTGCGTAGGCCCGCGAAGGCCACATGGTTCACATCCATGTTCAGCCCCATGCCGATCGCATCCGTGGCGACGAGAAAATCCACCTCCTTGTCCTGATACAGCGCCACCTGGGCGTTACGGGTGCGGGGGGAAAGCCGGCCCATCACCACGGCACAGCCACCCCGGCGGCGGCGCACGGCCTCGGCGATGGCGTAAACCTCCGCGGCGGAGAAGGCGACGATGGCCGAGCGCGGCGGCAGCCGGCCGAGCTTGGCGGCCCCGGCGAAGCTGAGCTGGGACAGGCGCGGGCGGGTCTCGATTTCCACGCCCGGCACCAGCCGGCGCATCAAGGGCGCGATGGTGTCGGCGCCCAGAAACATGGTTTCCACCAGGCCGCGCGCGTTCAGCAGCCGGTCGGTGAAGACATGGCCGCGGTCCGGATCGGCGCAAAGCTGGATTTCGTCCACCGCCAAAAATTCCACCTTGCGGTCCAGCGGCATGGCCTCCACCGTGCAGGAGAACCAGCGCGCTCCGGGCGGCACGATCTTTTCCTCGCCGGTGATCAGCGCCACGGATCTGATGCCCTTGGCCTGCACCATGCGGTCGTAATTCTCCCGGGCCAACAGGCGCAGGGGAAAACCGATGATGCCGGACGCGTGGGACAGCAGACGCTCGATCGCCAAATGCGTCTTGCCGGTGTTGGTGGGGCCGAGCACGGCCTTCACCCGGGGCAGGAATCCGGACATGGAGTCAGTTTAGAGGCAGTTTGGAGGCGCTGCTAGAGTCCGCCGGCTGTCGGTGGGGCCGGCGGATGAAAAAGCTCAGTTCTCCTGCGCCTGGGCCAGGATGGCGCGCACCGCCTCGGCATCCGGCGCGGCCAGGGCCGCGTTGGCGATCTGCTCACACGTGGTCAGGCTGGTGGCGCGAATGGCCTGCTTCACGCGGGGCACGGCATTGCCGTGCATGGAAAGCTGGCGGATGCCCAGCCCCAGCAGCAAGGGCGTGGCGGCGGGGCGGCTGGCCAGTTCCCCGCAGATGGAAACCGGCACGCCGGTGGCGGCCGCGAAGCTGGTGGTAAGATGGATCAGCCGCAGCACGGCGGGTTCCAGCGGGTCGTAGAGCTTGACCGCGCCAGGCGAGGCACGGTCCGCCGCCAGCGTGTACATCGTGAGATCGTTGGTGCCGATGGCGAAGAATTCCGCATGGCTGGCCAGGAGGGGCGCGGCCAGCGCGGCGGCCGGTGTTTCCACCATGATGCCGAGCGGGGGCATTTTCTCCGGCAATGTTATGCTCTTGCGGCGCTTCAGCCGGCGCCAGACACGGCGCATCGCCTCGCGTGTTTCGGTGATTTCCTTGGCGACGGAGACCATTGGCACCATGATGCGCACCGGCCCGGCGGCGGCGGCGCGCAGGATGGCGGCAAGCTGGGTTTCCAGCAATGCCTCATGTTGCAGCAATAGCCGGATACCGCGCAGGCCCATGGCCGGGTTTGCTTCCGGGCTGTCCGGCAGATAGCGCGAGAGAGCCTCGATCTCCTTGTCCGATCCCCAATCGAGCAGCCGGATGGTGACGGGCTCGCCATCCATCGCCTCGATGATGTCCTGATAGATACGGGCCTGGTGATCTTCGTCCGGGGCGGTCTCCCGGTTCATGAACATGAATTCGGAGCGGAGCAGGCCGATGCCGCGCGCGCCGGATTCGGCGATCATGGTCAATTCGAAAGGCAGTTCGAGATTGGCCTGCAACTCGATCTGCGCGCCGCAGCGCGTTTGCGCCGGCAGATTTTGCAGCCGGGTGAGGGCGCGCCGCGCGCGGGTCTGGGCGGAATGTTTCTTGCGCGCCGCCTCCAGGCTGGTTTTGGAGGGGTTGAGGACGACATCGCCGCTATCGCCATCCACGATAACCAGGCTGCCGGTTATCGCCTTGTCCAATAGCCCGGAGACGCCGAGTACGGCGGGCAGACCGAGCGCGCGCAGCATCACCGCCGTGTGCCCGTCCAATCCACCCTCGGCGGTGACGATGCCGGCGAAGCGTGTGGGGTGGATCAGCGCGGCTTCCGCCGGGCGCAGATCCTGCGCGGCGAGGATACTGCCTTGGGGCAATTGCTCGAAGGAACGAAAAGACTGGCGGGTGAGGTTGCGGATGAGGCGGCGGGCGACCTCGCGCACTTCCTCGGCCCGGCGCTGGCGCCCGGCTTTGTCCCCGCCTGTCTGTGCCATGATCAGCGCGGCTTGCGCTTCGGCTTCCTCGTGGGCGGCGGCTTCGGCGCCATGGCCGCCATCCTGGATCCGGGCCTTGATGCCGCGCAGCAGGCGCGAGGGGCCCAGCATGTGCAGATGCGCGTCCAGCAGCGGGGCGATCTCGGCCTGGCTGTCCTTGGGCAGGGCGGTCAGGCGGGATTTGAGTTTTTGCAACTGGTGGCGGGAGCGGGCGACAGCTTCCTCCAACCGGGCCAGTTCGGCGGGAAGTTCGGAAGGGGCGGGTTTTTCCGTCGAGATGACGAGGGAAGCCTCCGTCGCCTCGTGCATGGGGCCGATGGCGATGCCGGGTGAAACGGGGTGGCCAGAAAAGCGGCGTTCCCGGGGTTTAGTCGGTTTCATGGAAGCCGGCCTCGATCAGCGCCGTGATGGCGTCGAGAGCTTCCCTGGCGTCGAATCCCTCGGCGGAAAGTGTGACGCTGCTGCCGATTCCAGCACCCAGCATCATTAGCCCCATGATGGAACGGGCGGAAACGGACTGGCCATCCTTGGCGACTTCCACGTTGGCGGAGAATTGCTCGGCCAATGTGACAAGCTTGGCGGCGGCGCGGGCGTGCAAGCCACGGCGGTTGACGATGCCGACATCGGCGGTGATCACGGAGCCGTCCATTGCGCTTAGCCCGCCGCCGCGTTGCAGGCGGCCGGTGCCTGCGGCTGCAGGTCATGGCCGTTGCAGATATATTTCTTGCCGGCCGCCTCGGCGGTTTGCACGGCCTCGGCAAGGGTCATCTGGCCGCGGATCTTGGCCAGCTTGACCAGGAGCGGCAGGTTCACGCCGCCGAGGATCTCGATATTGGGCTGGGACGCCATGGACATGGCGAGATTCGAAGGGGTGCCGCCGAACATGTCGGTGAGCAGGATGACGCCGTCGCCATCGTCCACCTCGGCGATGCGCTTGGCGATCTCGGCCTTCTGGCCTTCAAAGGCCGCGTCGGACTCGACGCAGACAGTGGCCAATTGGCGTTGCTTGCCCACCACATGTTCCATGGCATCGCGCATGGCCAGGGCCAGCGTGCCATGGGTAACGAGAACAAGACCGATCATGGGTTTTGACTCATGCTTTCCCTGGCGGAGAGGTGACTGGCCGGGCGGCGCGGAACTTCGCGGCTTCCCGGTGTGTGACGTCAACGCGCCAGCCTGCCTGGACGAGATGTGTGCTTAATTGTTCAACCATATAAACCGATCTATGTTGCCCGCCGGTACACCCGACACAGATTGTTGCATATTTCTTTCCCTCCTGCACGAATCTCGGCAGTAAAAATGTGATGAGATTCAAAACTTTAGAGAAGTATATCGCAAAATCAGGGTCTTGTTCGATGAAGTTGCCAACTTCGGGGGCGAGTCCCGAGAGCGGGCGCAAATTGGGGTCGTAATAAGGGTTTTTTAAGAAGCGCGCATCGAAAACCAGATCCGCCTCTGGGGGCAGGCCGGCCGCGTAGGAGAAGGAAACCAGGGAGATGGCCAGCCCCGGCGAGAAGGCGCCATAGCGTTGCTCCACCATGTTGCGCAGCCTGGGAAGGGGCAGGGCGGAGGTGTCCAGCAGCCAGTCCGCCGCGCGGGCGAGCGGGGCGGTGAGGGTGCGCTCCAGGGCGATGCCGTCGGCGATGGCGCCGGTTTGGGCGAGGGGATGGCGCCGGCGGGTTTCGGAATAACGGCGCAGCAACACCGTGTCGTCCGCCGTGGTATAAACGAGGGAGGGGTCCAGCCTTTCATGCCGGCGCAGCTTGGCCAGGGCTTCCAGCACGGAGGCGGCTGAAAAGCCGCGGGAGCGGGCATCCACGCCGATGGCAAGATTCTGGCTGGCTTGGCTGGTTAAGGTTTCCAGCGTGTCGAGCGGCGGGTTGTCCACGGTTTCGAAGCCGAGATCCTCCAACGCGCGCAGCAGGGAGTTCTTGCCCGCGCCGGACAGGCCGGTGACCAGGACCACGTGCAGCTTATCCGGCGTGGTGTTCATGCGGCGAAGGCACCGGCCAGTTGGGGAATATTGCCGCAAGCGGCTTCCAGCGCCAGGGCGGCGCGGGGGGCCGCGGATGGGTGGGTGGCATCCAGCGTGATTTCCGGCAAATTAAGTGTCGCGTGCCGCCGTGGGGTGGGCAGGCGCGCCGCCGGGCTGGACTCGAGCGAGACGACCAGACGCAGGCGCGCGGGCGCGATATAGGGCAGGCGGAACAGGCCGAGGCCGCGAACCTCCAGCAGGCCGGCCAGGGTGGGGACGGGGCTGGCCATCTCCTCCTCGATCAGCACTTGATCGTCCGCGACCAAGGCGAAGCCTCGATCGATCAGCCGAAGCAGCAGATCCGATTTCCCCGCGCCGGAAGGGCCGAGGAGCAACAAGGCGTCACCGCCCGGCTGGTTGGTCCGGGCGGCACAGGATGCGTGCCAGTACATGGTGGACGGATTGTGGCAAAATTTGGGCGGACGTGAAAGGCTTGACATATGAAGTTACATGCGGATGCCGCATTGCGGCGCCCGCATGAGTCTTAGACCGCAGCTTTAGACCGCCGGCAGCTCATAGCCCGGGGTTTCCAGCATGGCCTGGTCGGAAACCTCCACCAGGGCCGCGCGGTCGAACCCGTTGAAGGCGGTGCGCAGGCAGGTGCCGTAGGCGCCGAGCTGGCCGATTTCGATCCAGTCGCCCTCGGTCACGTCGTCCGGCAGGAGAAAGGGGCCATGCATCACGTCCAGGGAATCGCAGCTTGGGCCGAAGAAGCCGAATGGCGCGTCCGCTGCGCCCTGGCTGGCGTGGGCGCGCAGCAGGCGGGTGGGAAAGCGAAAGCGCAGGGCCCCGGCATCGGCCAGGGCGCCATATACGCCATCGTTGATATAGAGCATGTGGCCACGGCGCATTTGCACCTGCACCACCACGGAGGCGCCGCCACCGACAAGAGCCCGGCCCGGCTCCGCCCAGAGTTTCAGCCAAGGCATGTTCAGCGCCTCGTAAGCGGCGTCGATCTCGGCCATGAAGGCGCTGAGCGGGGGCGGGTCCATGTCCGGGTAGGCGATGGGAAAGCCGCCGCCAATATCCAGCACGTCCACGCGGATGCCAGCGGCGCGGATGACCTCGCCCGCGCGGCGCAGGGCGTCGCGCCAGGCCAGAGGGTCCAGGCATTGGGAGCCGACATGGAAGGCAAGGCCGAGTTTGCCGGCCAGCGGGCGCGCGGCGCGCAGCAAGCTGGCGGCCTGCGTGGCGTCGGCACCGAATTTCTTGGACAAATCGATGGCGGCGCCGGTTTCCGGCAGGGCCAAGCGGATGAACAGGCCAGGCATGGTTGCCGGCTTGGCGGTCTCCGGTTTGTTCAGCTCCTGCATGATCTTGGCAAGTTCGTCTTCGGAATCGAGCACGAAATCACGCACCCCATGCAGCATCCAGGCTTCGCGGATGGCGGAGCGGGCCTTGACCGGGTGCATGAAATGAATGTCCGCGCCAGGGAAAAGCCGGCGGACGAGCTGGACCTCGGAGATGGAAGCGCAGTCGAAATGGCGTATGCCGCCATTCCACAAGGCGCGCAGCACAGCGGGTTCCGGGTTGCACTTCACGGCATAAAGCACATCGCCATTGAAAGCGGCGCTGAAGGCCTGGGCGGCGGCGCCGATGACGCCCGGGCGCACGCAATGCAAGGGCTCCTCCGGACGGAGGGTTTTGACCATGTCATCGACACGGGGCAGGATTTTGGTGTCGCCCCGAAGGGAGATGTGACGGTGCAGCGGGCCCACGGCCGCGCGGTTTTCAATAAGGCTCATAGAGTGGTGGTCCCCGGCATAAAGGCAGCGGACAAAGAGTGGTCCGCCATAAAATTCGAATTGGACGATCACGCCGCGATGTGCGTTGCGCGGGCGGTGTCAGAGATCGGTGTGATCAGGCTCGGGCCAGGGGACTTCGCATCACGATATTCCGTTCAAGCAGCAACATCAAAACTCTCCCAATTGATCCCGGTTTCCGTGGAAACCGACTCTCGACCTACCAGGATGCGTCTCGTCGTTGCTGTACCCAGTGTCTGGGTTCGCGGCACGTGCGATGCATCAGAAGGATTTTAAGGCAAAATCCAACGTTTAGGGCTTTAAAGCATATCTGCCGGCAAGTGTTATGTTATTTTTGCATAAGATATTGGTTCTGGTCTCGTTCAGCTGTGGGGTTACGCAACGACCCGGGTGGGAAGCGTGGGCATGCCCTGGGTGGTAAGGTCTTGCGGTTGGCTTTCCTGCCGGTGGTCGATGACCATGTAGCCCCGGCCCCAATTGGTCTCTATGAAATCATCCACCCCCAGCGCTTGCAGCTTTTTGCGGATCTTGCAGATAAAGACATCGATGATTTTCGGGTTTGGTTCATCCAGCCCGCCATAAAGATGGTCGAGGATGGCCTCCTTGCTGAGGACGACGCCTTTGCGCAAGGCCAGGATCTCCGCGATTTGATATTCCTTTTTGGTGAGCATGACAGGCCGGCCATTGGCGTAGATTTTCTTGGCGTTCATGTTGATTTCGACTTGGCCGATTCTGAGTGCGTTTTCCTGGAAGCCGCGTGAACGGCGGATGAGGTTCTGCACCTTCATGAAGACCTCTTCGTGGGAGAGGGCATCCACGATCAGGTCGTCAGCGCCGGTCTGGAGAATGCGCAGGCGGGCGGCTTCGCTCATGGAGCGGGCAATGGCGATCAACGGTGCGCGAATGCGGGCGAGACGCAGCTTGCGGATGAGTTCCAGATCTCCCAGCCGGCTCTCCGACAAGCGCAGCAAAATCGCGTCGTAATCGTAGAATTTGACCAGATCGAGGGCTTCTTCCGGATCGTTGGTCTCGTCGACGATCGCCATTCTGGAACGGAGAAAGGCGGTTAGCAGGTCTTTTTTTACAGACATTGTCTCAAAAGACATTATTTTCATAACGGCCTCCTTGGGGAATAAAGAAAAAATACAACCAATGAGGGTAATCGTCAATAAAATTTTTCAACCATCACGAGAAACATATAAATTTTAAGATTATTTTATTAAAATGATTTACATAAAATAAACTCGAAGGAAAATCTGAATAAAGTGTTTGTTTTCAGTATTTTAACCTTGGTTTTGGCGGGGCTCGGGACGCCCGCCGCGTGGGGCGGCGGGGCGGCGGCGGGGGAGATGGCGTGAAAAAAGCATGCCGGGTGGCCTTGGTTCAGCCCGGCATGAATTTGCCTCGGAAAAAAAGTTGAAAATAATATGCCAAGACGAGGCGCGCGGTTCGCGCCGTTGCCTTTCACGCTTGCGCGTCAGTTTACAAAGTTTCGGCTTTAGCCGCCGCCGGCATGTTGGGGAGGATTATGCTCCCCTGCGATTTTGGATGCGCGCATGGGCGCGGAGGCAGGCCGCGCGGCGGTGCAATCGTGCAGCAGCGATCTGGCCGTGTCTGTCCAGCGTGGCGGGGTGAAATGTTGGGCGATGCGCGCGGCGGCGGCGGCGGGCTGTTCGGGCTGTTCGATCCAGGTGCGGATTTTCGTGTAGGCGTCCGTAAGGTTGTCGGGGTCGAAATAGCAGCAGAAGGAGCCGCCGGCCTCGGGAATCGCGGAGCTGGAGGAGGCGGCGACGGGTTTGCCAAAGCAGAGCGATTCCGTCACGGGTAGCCCCCAGCCTTCATATAAGGACGGGTACAGGGTGAAGAGGCAATGTTGGTAAAGGGCCGCGAGCTGGGTCTCCGAAGGCTGGTCCACAAATAGGATCTTGCCGTCCAGATGGCGGGCGTTTTCGAGCTGTTGCATCAGGTCGGAGGTCAGCCAGCCCGCTTTGCCCGCGAAGACCAGGCAGGGCACGCCGTTGGCGGGTGGGTCGTTCAGCAGGCGCCGCCAGACACGCAGCATGCCGCCGTGATTTTTACGGGCCTCGATGGTGCCGACCATCAATATATAAGGTTGCGGCAAGGGGCGCGGCAGCTTGGCGGTGGGGGCCGTGCCGTTGCCGCCGGGCGGCAGTAATGCATATGGCGGCACCGGGCGGTTGCGGCGTTTCAGGCAGAATTCCAGATCCTTGAGCGTATGGTTCGAGATGGCGAAGACCTGGCTGGCGCGGGGGACGGTGTCCTCCAGCCAATCGGAGAAATCCTGGACCATGGAATGGGTGCACCATTCGGGGAAGAGGTCCGGGATCATGTCATGGGCGAACAGGCCGAGACGGATGCCGGATTTGTCGAGATGATCCAGGAATGCCCGCGTATATGGCCGCTCCCATGAGGCGCCAAGATTGACCAGCCAGTCGCCGGGCTGGAGGGAGAGGGGAAGAGAGGCGGTTTCGGCGGGTAACCGTGGCGCGGGGGATGAATCGGGAACCGGCGCCGGGCGCAAGGCGGCGAGGCAGGCCTTGGCCAGGGTTTTTGTGGCGCGGGCGCTGGCGAGGCCGGAACGGTAGATTTCCCCTAGCGGCAGGCGGTAGGCGGGAGGCAGGGAGCGGGCCAAGGTGAAGAGGCGCGAGGGGGTGGGCGGCGCGGCGGGTGGCGCCGCGGCGATGGCGGCGGGCGGCTGGAGGATATGTTCCGAACTGGCGCGGATGCTGGCTTCGAGGGCCGCAAAATCGACCCGCAGCAGGCGGGTGCCGAGTTCATTGCGGCGGCAGAAACCGATATCGTTCGTCTGGCCGGCCAAATGGGCGGTGGCGGCGCAGACCTCGAAACTGAAGCGTTGGATGCCGGTGGGGCGTTTGGCGCTCTGGAAGAAGCGAATCAGATCCTCAACATCGAACCAGACCGTCATATGCCCTACCTGTTTGTTCAGGCGCAGCTTAGACGGCTCATGCCGGTTTCGCCACCGCAGGTTGTTGGCTGGCGGTGCTTTCCGGCCGGGAGGCGATTGCATGCCGGGGAGGCGCTGGTTAATTTGCCAGCCATGAAAAGACATTTGGCGGGCGGGCTGGTTTTGGCATTGTCTTTGGCGGGGCTGGCGCACGCTGGGGGGTTGCCCGCCCGCGCGCCGGGGCTCTGGTGGAGTTCAACCAGCGTGATGGGGCCGGATGGCGCGCCCATGCCGCAGGCGCAGAATGTGGTGGTGTTGAGTTGCGTGGATGCGGCGACGGACCAAAAATTCCTGCTGAGCGGCAGCGGGGCGTGCAGCCAGTTGAAGGTGTCCGGCGCGGGTGGGCACTATAAAATCGAGGGTGTTTGCAAGCAGGGGGGCGGGCAGGTCAGGATCGATGAAGCCCTTACATATGTCGGCGACAAATCCGTGTTGTTGAAAGCGGCCTTGAAGGCGCCGGGCGGCACCGTGACGATGACATCCTCCTTGCATTGGCAAGGGCCTTGCCTGCCGGGCATGGAACCGGGCGATGAAGGGGCCATGGTCGATGGCAGGTTCAGCAAGTCCGGCAATATCAACGACCCGCTCGCGCCGTAATATGGGTTTGCCGCCCCGGGCCTTCGTGAACCGGCATGATTTCGCCCGTTTGGGGCTGATGGCGGTGCTGGGATTCTCTTCCGGCCTGCCTTGGGCGCTGTCCGGCCCGACGCTGAGGCTCTGGATGGCCAGCGAGCATGTGGCGCTGGGGTTGATCGGGCTGACGGCGAATATCGGCTTGGCCTATCTGCTGAAATTTGTCTGGGCGCCGTTTTTCGACGAGGCGAAGCCGTTTTTCTTTGGACGGCGGCGGGGCTGGCTGATCACGGTGCAGATCGTGCTGGCGCTGAGCATCGCGGCGCTGGCGATCAGCGATCCGGCCAGCCATGTGTGGCTGACCTTGGGGCTGGGGGCGCTGGTGGCGTTCTGCTCGGCCAGTCAGGACATTATTATAGATGCGTGGCGTATCGAAAGCTTCACGCCCAGGCTGCAAGGGGCCGCCCTGGCCTGCGAGGTGTGGGGCTGGCGCGTGGCGTTTCTGGTGTCCAATGCCGGGGTGATCGCGCTGTCGGTGAAGACCGGCTGGCATGTGGCGGTGGGGTTGATGGCGGTGCTGGCGTTGCTGGGGCCGCTGGCGGTGTTGTTCGCGCCGGAACCCAAGGTGACGCGCGAGGCGCATCCGGCCGGAATCGCGGCGCGTTTTGCCCAGGCGGTGCGCGAGCCGTTGCAGGAATTCCTGACCCGGCGCGGGGCTTTGGTGGTGATTGCCTTCATTATATTGTTCCGCTTCGGCGGGGCGCTGGGGGCGACGATGCTGGGGCCGTTTTATCTCTCGCTGGGGTTCAACCGCGCCATGATCGCGGTGGCGAGCGGGCCGATTTCACTGTTTTGCGGGCTGGCTGGAACGGGGCTGGGGGCGGTGCTGGTGATGCGCCTGGGGGTGGGGCGGGCGCTGCTGCTGACCGCCTTGTTGCAGGTGGCGGCCTTGTGCCTGTATCCGGTGCTGGGGCTGTTTCCGCATTTGCCGCATATATTGCTGATCATTTCAGCGGTGGAGGCGTTTACCGACGCGTTTTCGGACACGGCGTTTCTCTCCTACCTCTCGGGGCTGTGTCATCCGGAGCATACGGCCACGCAATATGCGCTGCTGTCCTCGCTGGCCCCCCTGGCGTTGCATACCGTGGCGGGGCTGTCGGGTTTTCTGGCGGCGCAGGTCGGGTTCGTGCCGTTTTTCATGATGGCGGCGGGAGCGGCGCTGCCGGGGATCGTGCTGCTGTTGGTCATCTTGCGGCTCTATCCGCCGGCGGAGAAGCGGGCCGCAATGGCCTGATCAGATCAGCCTGATCGGATCCCCCGCGCGGAGGGTGCCGCCCTTGGTGATTTCGGCGAAGATGCCGAGTTCGATATGGCCAAAATGGGAACGCAGTTCCTTGACCGGGTTGGCGTCGCGCTCGGCGGTGTCCGGGTTGACCATGGTGGCGGCGCAGCGGTCGATGCGCTCTTGCACCACCATTTCCACCTCGCCGATGGCGAGCTTGCGGCCGAGCCAGGAAAACTCCTCCCAGGGCTCGCTGTCTTCGATATAGACATTGGCGCGGAAGCGGCGCTTGTCGCGCGTGGCGCCCACGGCCTGCTCCAGGGTGGCGAGGGAGGACAAGCCGATGAGGCTGACAACCTGGGTCTTGTGGTCGCAGAAGCTGTGCCCGGGAAAGAAGTGGAATTTGGGGGGCTCGCCTTGTGTGCCGTAGCGGGCCTCCTCTCCCAGGAAGGTGGTGAAATAAACGGTGAGGGCGGCTTGGCCTTCCGGCGTGAAGGGGGAGGCGGTGAGAGAGCCGGCCGGGCCGGCGATGTGGAGCAGGCCGGTGGCGTCGTCGAAGCGGGTTTTGAGCAAGGCGGCCTTGGGGTTCTTGGCCAGGCACATGAAATTCATCTTGGAGATCCAGGCCGGGTGGGTTTCGTCCAGTGCGGCGTCGCCTTGCTTGAGGGCGAAGGCGCGGTCCCAGGGGATGCAGCGGCCCGGCGTGAGCGGCGCGGATGCCAGGGTTTCGGGGGTCAGCCCCTTGATGGGATAGCGATAAAGGGATTCGATATGCATGTGGCCGATCTATCCTCGTTGAGGTACTTGAGCGAAATCATGGCCCTGCCCATATTGGGTTGGCAAGGTTGCGCCGCCTATTGAGGGGCGTGGCCTGAACGTTGCCTGGGATGCAGGGGCGAGAAAGGAAACAGAAGATGGATTTTGAGAAGTTCACGGAGCGGGCTCGCGGTTTTATTCAGGCGGCGCAGACCATTGCGATGCGTGAATATAACCAGCAGATCACGCCGGAGCATTTGCTGAAGGCGTTCCTCGACGATGAGGAGGGAGCCGCGAGCGGGTTGATCCGCATGGCGGGCGGCGATCCGGCCGGTGTGAAGCAGGCCGTGGATGCCGCCGTGGCGAAGCTGCCGAAAGTGCAAGGGTCTGGCGCCGGGCAACCGAGCGTGACGCCGGATCTGGTGCGGGTGTTGGATGCCGCCCAGCAGGCCGCGACCAAGGCGGGCGACAGTTTCGTGGCGCAGGATCGGATCCTGGTGGCGCTGGCGGCGAGCGACAATGCCGCCGGACGGGCGCTGAAGGCGGCGGGTGTGTCCGCCCAGGCGCTGGAAAAGGCGGTGAACGATGTGCGCAAGGGCCGCAAGGTGGATAGCGCCACGGCCGAGCAGCAATTCGACGCGCTGAAGAAATATGCGCGCGACGTGACGCAACTTGCGCGCGACCAGAAGCTGGACCCGGTGATCGGGCGCGACGAGGAGATCCGGCGCACGATTCAGGTGCTGGCGCGGCGGACGAAGAACAATCCCGTGCTGATCGGTGAGCCGGGCGTGGGCAAGACCGCGATCGTGGAGGGGTTGGCGCTGCGCATCGTGAATGGCGATGTGCCGGAGAGCCTGCGCAATAAGCGCGTGCTGGCGCTGGATATGGGCGCGCTGGTGGCGGGCGCCAAGTTCCGCGGTGAGTTCGAGGAGCGGTTGAAGGCCGTGCTGAAGGAGGTTGAGGCCGCCGAGGGCGAGGTGATTCTGTTCATCGACGAGATGCATACGCTGGTGGGCGCGGGCAAGGCGGATGGGGCGATGGATGCCTCCAACCTGCTGAAGCCGGAGCTGGCCCGTGGCGCGCTGCATTGCGTGGGGGCCACGACCTTGGACGAGTACCGCAAATATGTGGAGAAGGATGCGGCGCTGGCGCGGCGCTTCCAGCCCGTGTTCGTGGATGAGCCGAGCGTTGAGGATACGATCTCCATCCTGCGCGGAATCAAGGAAAAATACGAGCTGCACCATGGTGTGCGGATCACCGACAGCGCGCTGGTGGCGGCGGCCACGCTTTCCAACCGCTATATCACCGACCGGTTCTTGCCGGATAAGGCGATCGACCTTGTGGATGAGGCGGCGTCTCGCCTGCGCATGCAGGTGGACAGCAAGCCCGAGGCGCTGGATGAGCTGGACCGGCGGTTGATCCAGCTGAAGATCGAGCGCGAGGCGTTGAAGAAGGAGACCGACGCGGCCAGCCGGGACCGGCTGGAGAAGCTGGAATTCGAGCTGGGTGAGCTGGAAGAGAGATCTTCCGAGATGACCGCCAAGTGGAAGGCGGAAAAAGCCGAGCATGCCGAAGTGCAGAAAGTGCAGGAGCAGCTGGACCAGGCGCGTAACGAGGTGGAGATGGCCCAGCGCAAGGGGGATCTCGGTAAGGCCTCCGAACTGCTCTATGGGCGGATTCCGGAGCTTGAGAAGCAGCTTAGCGCGAAGCAGGACGGGAACCTGGTGAATGAGGCGGTGACGGAAGAGGCGATCGCCGCCGTTGTCTCGCGCTGGACCGGCGTGCCGGTGGAAAAGATGCTGGAGGGCGAGCGCGCCAAGCTGCTGCATATGGAGGACAATCTCCGGCAGCGCGTGGTGGGGCAGGAGGCAGCGCTTGTCGCGGTTTCCAATGCCGTGCGGCGCGCGCGGGCCGGGTTGCAGGACCCGAACCGGCCGATCGGCTCTTTCTTGTTCCTGGGGCCGACGGGTGTGGGCAAGACCGAGCTGACCAAGGCGCTGGCCGAGTTTTTGTTCGACGATGAGCGGGCGATGGTGCGGATCGACATGAGCGAGTTCATGGAGAAGCACTCGGTCTCCCGGTTGATCGGCGCGCCGCCGGGCTATGTTGGCTATGATGAGGGGGGAGTACTGACCGAGGCGGTACGGCGGCGCCCTTATCAGGTTGTGCTGTTCGACGAGGTGGAGAAGGCGCATGAGGATGTGTTCAATGTGCTGCTCCAGGTGCTCGACGATGGCCGCCTGACCGACGGCCAGGGACGCACGGTGGATTTCAAGAACACGATCATCGTGCTGACTTCCAATCTCGGCTCCGACATTCTGGCCGCGCAGAAGGAAGGCGAGGATGTGCGGATGGCCGAGGCGGGGGTGATGGCCAGGGTGCGCGAGCATTTCCGGCCGGAATTCCTGAACCGGCTGGATGAGATCGTGCTGTTCCGCCGGTTGCAGCGCGTGGATATGGGCGCCATTGTCACCATCCAGTTGAAGAGGCTGGAAGGGTTGCTGACGGAGCGCAATATCAGGCTGGATCTCGACCAGTCCGCCAGGGATTGGCTGGCGGAGGCGGGGTATGATCCGGTTTATGGCGCCAGGCCGTTGAAACGGGTGATCCAGCGCAACCTGCAAAATCCTCTGGCGGGATTGATCCTGGAAGGGGCCGTGAAGGACGGGGATAGCGTGAAGGTCTCCGGCTCTGAGCAAGGGTTGGTGATCGGCGGTCATCTGGCCGAGGCGGCGTAAGTGGTAAACTCCCTCAAGTGACCAGCTTGGGGGAGTTTTTTTATGACCGATACCGCGCTGCTCGTGATCGACGCGCAGAATGTCTATGCGTTGCCCGACTCGCCGCTTTGCGTGCCGGCGTTTGAGGAGACGCTGGGGCGGATCAACCGGCTTGTCGAGGGCTTCTCGGCGGCGGCAAGGCCCGTGATTTATGTGCGCCATGTGCACCGGGCCGATGGGCGCGATGCCGGGCGGATGTTCGATTTCTCCGGCGCCGCGGAGCCGGTGGGGTTCGTGGAGGGCTCGACCGAGGCCGACTATGTGCCGGGGCTGAAGATTGTGCCCGAGGGGCTGCATATGACCAAGCATCGCTATTCCTGCTTCGAGGGCACGGAGCTGGAGGCGATTTTGCGTAGCCTGGGCGTGAAGGCCGTGACGATTTGCGGATACATGACCAATTTCTGCTGTGAGACCACGGCCCGCGCGGCGCATGACAAGGATTATTTTGTCGATTTCATCGCGGATGCCACGGGCGCGCCGGATCTGGGGGAAGAGTATCGCCAGCCCGCGATTATCCAGGCGGTTTGCACCACTTTGGCGGCGGGGTTTGCCCGGATTTTGACGACGGAAGCCTGCCTTGAAGCTATGCGTTAAATGCATGGCGAAATTGCCGCAGTGCAAAAAATGAGGGTTTCTCTAGGGGGTGATTTTAAGAAATGAGGGTTTCCCTCGTTTTTTTTGTGGTTTGGCGATGATGAAGATGCGTTGACAGTGGAGGGTGGTGAGATGTAGAAGCCCGTCCACCGACGGGGTTTACGGACTTGATCTGGACTGCTTCTGAGGTTAGACTGGTTGGCCTTGCTGATGACCTGATGGTTTAAGTTTAGGTTGGTTGGTTTAGATCTTTGACAATTGC